>CBFIFQ010000047.1:0-18115 GCA_965661905.1 Opitutales bacterium | reverse complement strand
GAATACCGGCTTCCAGGCTTGGTTTCGGATTTGAGGTTATGCAGGAAAAGCTTGATTTCGGATTAAAGCTAACCCGTTCCTTGAAGCAAGATGGCTTGGGGCACCATGAGGAGGAAACTCCTGCCTATTCATTACTGGATGCGTTTGCTTCTTATGATGTTCATTTTGGAGATTCTGTGGGAGAATTATTTGTGAAGGGTAGTAACCTTACTGATGAGTTAGCTTACAATCATGCATCTGTTTTAAAACAATTTAGTCCGCTTCCTGGGCGTAGTGTGGAAATCGGGTTGAAATTCGATTTCTAATGGTCAAGTACCTGTTTTAATTCTTTTTGTTAGCCTCCGGTCGTAAATGACCGGGGGCTTTTTTTAGATTGGGTACAAGAAAAAGGCACTCGATCGGAACCAACTTCATACCTGAGGGATCTTAAACCTGTCTGGCCTTACATAAAGCCGTTTGGGTTTGTGATCTTTTTCTATGGGAAGTAATTTGGATGAAGTAAATGATCACAATTGCAAATTTTGGTACCCTGATGGAAGCGGAGTTGTTGAAGCTAAAACTGGCTTCCTTTGGCATTGAGGCTTTCATTCCTGATGAATTAACCGCCGGCGTAGCCCCTCACATTTTTGCCAACAAGTCCGGGATCCGAGTGCAGGTTAAGATTGAAGATGAAAAAAAAGCAAAAGAGATGATCAGCCAAAAGCCTTTTAACCCGGATGACGATATTGATTCGGATGCAATTGATTCACCATAGTTGGGCACAAAATTATGAAAATCTGGTGCCTGCATGGGGCCATGCAAACTTCATCTGTATGGGATTCTTTTCAAGGTAAATTTTGTAGGGCAGGGGAAGCTCTTCCACTCGAAAAGGTAGACCTGTACCATGAGATATCGCACAGTCTCGAAGGCTGGGCCCAAGGTTTTTGTGTGAGGATAAAACAAGAGTCACTTTTTGAAAAACCTTTCCTTCTCGGTTATTCTCTCGGGGGAAGGCTTGCCATGCATGCCTATGTCAACTCACCCCATTTGTGGAGTGGTGTAATCATTGTATCGGCCGACCCGGGGACTCAAAGCGAGGCGGCAAGGGAAAATATGTTAGAAAAGGACTTGGCCTGGTCCAGGAGGTTTCAGTCCGAATACTTGGAAACCTTACTTCAGGAGTGGGACCGTGCACCGGTTTTCTGTCAGCGGCCAAACCGGTCCCCCCGAAACCTGTCTGACTTGGATTCTTCCAAAATCAGTAAACTGATATCTGTTTATTCCAAAGGCAGACAGCAGGATTTGCTTCCTCGGTTACAGCAGGAGGGTGCGGTTCCCATGCTTTATCTGTCGGGGGAAGATGATCATAAATACTCCATGATTGGGGGGGATCTTTCCCGCTCTTGTACTTCCGTAATTCATCAAATAATTCCGAATGCTGGACACCGGGTTCCCTGGGAAAATCCTGCCGGGTTTTTATCGGCAGTTAATCAATTTTTGGGAGATAATAGGGCTTTTTTATAATGACTCATGATAGTAGGAAAAGGTGCAGCTGGCCGTTGGGAGACCCGATCTACTTGGCATATCATGACCGGGAATGGGGGGTGCCGGTTTTTGATGATCAGAAACTATTTGAAATGTTAATTTTAGAGGGCACACAGGCAGGCCTTAGTTGGATCACTATCCTCAAAAGGCGGGAAGGTTACCGCGAGTTATATCAACAGTTTGATGCCGATCAAATGGCTCGCTGGACAGATGCAGACCTGGAAGAAATACTGCTGGATCCAAGGATTATTCGGAACCGCTTGAAGGTCTTTGCCGCCAGGCACAATGCCCAGTCTTTTGTCAAACTACAGGAAGCCAAAGGAAGTTTTAAGGAATTCATTTGGTCCTTTGTTGATCACAGCCCAGTTGTAAATGAGTGGGTCGAGTTTTCGCAGACTCCTACCATGTCAAAGGCGTCGGATGCCATGAGCCGGGAATTGAAAAACTGGGGCTTTAAGTTTGTGGGTTCGACCATTTGCTACGCTTACATGCAGGCAGTCGGCATGGTGAATGATCATCTTGTTTCCTGTTACCGTCACCAGGAGGTGCAGCGGTGCTCAAAGGTTTAGCTTGAAGATGCAGGCTGTATTCAATGTTTACCTTTTGGTTTTTTAGAACATTCAAAAGATAACCATTGATTTATTCTCTGAAAAATTCCTTGGTTGAACTTATGGATCGCAGTCTTTTTTTCGTTTCAATGTATTGGGTTGCACTCGCTTTTTCCCTCGGCATGCAGGTGCAGGCGGAGGAGGGGAAAAAACGGCCCAACATTCTTTACATTTTTACGGACGATCAGTCCATCCGTTCGGTGTCTGCTTACAAAGAAGCCCGTCCCTGGGTCGATACACCCCATATTGACAAACTTGCCAAAAGTGGCATGCGCTTTACCCAGTGTTACACTGGTACATGGTGTCAGCCCTCCAGGGCTTCGGCCCTGACCGGTCTGCTCCAGCATAGCTTGGAGTCCATCAAGGTAACTAAGTACCCCATGGCATCCTACGATCCTCAAAAATTACCTTTCTTTCCTTCGGTATTAAGGAAACATAACTACAAAACTGCCTGCATTGGCAAGTGGCATCTAGGAGAAGATGTGGGCCATGGCAGAGATTGGGATTACTCCGTGATCTGGGACCGGGGGGGAGAGCGGAGAAATGCAAATGCATATTATAATGGTGCACTCGTGCGGACCAACGGAGGCCCACGCGAGCCTCTTGGCGGATACAGTAATGACCGGTTTACAGAAATCGCCACTCAATATGTGCGCAAGCAACAAGACAGCACCAAGCCATGGTTTTTATGGCTTTGTTACCCTGGTGTGCATGGACCATACACCCCTGCCGGCAGACACCTGGAAGAATACCTGAATGCACCGGATGCTTCGGTTCCCGTTGATATTTTTGGACCTCGTGCCACCAAGCCCAACCATCTCAAAAATCTTACCCGATGGAAAAAGGACAGGGAGGGGCATCCTGCGGGGTACGACAAAGCGGTTAAGAAATACCACCGGGCGGTGAAGTCATTAGACGATGGGGTGGGGGACATGCTGGCAGTTCTTGAGGAAACAGGCCAACTGGGAAATACCGTGGTCATCTTTACCTCGGATCAGGGCTTTGCCTGGGGGCAGCACGGTTTACAGGAAAAGTGGGCTCCCTATGATGCCTGCCTGCTGGCTCCCCTTATCTTTTCAGCTCCAGGGAGAATACCGGGAAACACTACCTGTGAAGAACCAGTGAACGGGGTGGATATTACCCGTACCCTTCATACCTTAACCGCAACCGATCCCGCATGGCCAATGCACGGACGTGATCTTTCCGTTTTACTTCGTCAACCATCTGCATCCCTGGAAGAGCCCATGCTTCTAATCAACACAACTTATGAATATGGAGATGCAGTCACCGAGCATCTTAAGAATCAGGATTATGATATTTTCAAAAGGAGAGACCTCTACGCATGGATGATGATGCGCCATCGAGAATATAAATATATTCGTCATTTCAAGGACGGTGAGATTGAGGAGCTTTATGATTTAAAAAAAGACCCCATGGAATTAAACAACCTTGCCGTGGATATAAATTTTTCCAAAACCCTTCGCCGTTTGCGGGCTAGAGCAATCGAGGAATTCAGAAAAAAAGACGGGAAATTTGTGGAATACCTCCCTAAGGCTAGGGAAGAATTTAACTAGAATGATCTTCGCTTTTGAGTATCCAAGCCTAGGCCAGGCTTGGCAAGTTCGCCGGGAACCTTAGCCAGTAAAAGTCTTTATTTTGTATTATTTCTTTTGATTTGCGTCAGGTAATCTTTAAGGAATGATTTTGTGAGTAACCCTATTGCCATTGTGATGTCCGAGGTCTTTCTTCGTCGATTGACCCCAGCACTTTCCAATTTTACCGGGAGAACCCAGGACTATCGAATCCTTAGTATTCATCGTAGTATTAAGGAACTAAAACCTATCTTAGAAGAGATTCAGCCCAGTGGATTGATCACGGAGTGGTTACCTCAAAAAACCGATGAACTGCTGGGTCTTAAGTTGAAGATTCCCCACATCATCGTGGCCACCCACAAACTTTATCCCAATGTTTTTAGTGTGGATGTGGATGACCTGGCCGTCGGTCGGGAGGCAGCCAATGCTCTTGCCCAGGTGGGCTTTAGAAGCTTTGCCTGCCTGGGAAATGGGACCCCTTACTCTGAACTTAGGATTCAGGGGTTTATGGAGACCATATCATCCCAGGATATTCCTTTCTCGTATCATACTGAAAGTGGTTTTGAGGAACTGCGTTACAGTGAGTCTTTCACAGAGCCAAGTCAGGATATGATTGCTTGGCTTAAGACCTTGCCAAAACCATGCGGTATTTTTGCCGTCCATGACCCATTAGGCCGGTTTTTATCCGGTGCCTGCAGCGAGCTTGGCATTCGGATTCCCGATGAAGTCGCGATCATTGGGGCCAATAATGACCCGTTGGTCTGCGGTCTCACATATCCTATGCTTTCCAGTATATCCATCCCCTGGGATGAAGTGGGTATGGTGGTGGGTGCCTCCATGCAGACAATGATTCGAGGAGAGGGAACTCTTTTCAATACCTGCCAGCTTATTTCCCCGAGTGGGGTGATGTTACGGCACTCGGCGAATCATTTGGCTATTCAGGACGATATGCTCCGGAGGGCTATGTCGTACATGACCGAAAGATTACAGGAAGCGATAAGCATTGGCACACTTTGCAGTCATTTGAAAATTTCGAGGAGAACCTTGGAGAGGAAATTTAAGGATGTTGTAAGCTGTACGCCCTGGGAGATGCTTTGTCAGATAAGGGTAAATCAGGCGAAGCGGCTGTTGGCTGAAACTCTTCACTCTATCTCCCACATTGCTGAATTATCCGGATTTCATGACCCCGAGAGAATGGCGGTGGTGTTTAAAAGAGTGACTGGTAAGTCCCCCTCCCAATTCAGAAGAAGACTTGCGATGTTACCTTCCAAAAAATAGCTCAATATCAGCTTGTTTACCCTCGTGGTATCGAGACTGGATTCTCAACCTATTGGATTCTGTGCTTGTCAAAAGTATTATCTAAGTGTTGCGTCGGAGGTTACAAATATAACGAATTAACTCTATTTTATGAAAAAAATTATCCTTCTCTCATGCCTGATCGGAGCTTTTTCCCTTCATGGAAAACATCACGAGGATACCCCGCCCCTTAAAGCATTTATGGTGACAGGTGGATGCTGCCATGATTACCCCAATCAAAAAAATATAATCAGCGAGGGGATCAGTGAGAGGGTGCCGACCAAGTGGGATATATTTTTTGAAATGGATGAGAAAAAAAGCAAAGCCAGACTAAGTGAGTCAGGCTGGGCTGATAAATACGATTACATTGTCTATAATCACTGTTTTGCCCACGAGAAAGATGCAGCCTTTGTGAAGTCCATCACCGACATTCACCAGGCGGGTAAGCCTGCTATTGCCCTTCATTGTGCGATGCACTCCTACCATTGGAATATTCCGGTCAAAGAGGGAGAGAAAAAATCATGGCCGGCAATGCTGGGGGCGAGCTCCAAGGGGCATGGGCCCAAGGCTGCAATCACTGTGACTAAAGTGAAGAAAAACGCCAAGCACCCCATTCTCAAGGATATGCCTGATGGCTGGCTTACGCCCGAAGGTGAGCTGTACAATGTCCAGGAGATCTACAAGGGCACCACCGTCCTCGCCCACGGGGATAATGGCAGGTGTGACTTTCCGCAAGCTGTAGTCTGGGTAAACACCTTTGGTAAGGGCCGCATTTTTTCCACGACCCTGGGGCATCATAACTCCACGATGTCTACCCAGGAATATTTAGACATGCTGGGCAATGCCGTCCGTTGGGTTATGGGAAAATAACGAGGGGTTGATTTTTTAGCTGCGAAATTTGGGTTTCGACTTTTTGCCAAAATCATTTCCCTTGCCAAATCTTTTTCCTTTTCCGGGACCTTTTCGAAATTTCCCACCGGCACCTCCCGGGCGGGGCCTTCCCTTATCCACCGATATATTCATTTGATGGCCCTGTACCCAGACCGTCTTTAGGGCTTCAAATATTTCCCTCGGCATGTCCTTGGGTAAGTCAATAAAGGAGTGGTCTTTGAACATCCGGATTTTCCCCATATGTTGCGGGTCAATACCGACTTCATTGGCAATGGCACCGACGATATCTCCTTTTTGCGCTCCATGAAATTCACCGACCTCCATACGGTAGCTTTGGAGGTTGTCATCGCGTGAAGACTTGCGGTCCCGCCCTTCTCTTCGGGGAGATTCCCGGCGATCCCCACGATCCCGATCTCTTCTGTCTTCCTTCCGTCCTTTGCCAGAACTGGCGGTGGGCATGCTTTCATAACGAAGGGCTTTTTTTCCGGCTTCCAAAAAAGCAAGGGATGCGGCGACCTCAAGGGTATCTTTGCCTGATTCTTCAATATATCGCTGCAAGGCTTTGCGATAGTCATCAAGGTTGCCTGTAAGTCCCTGTTCGATTTTGTTGAAAAATTCCTCTTCCCGGCGTTCATTCATCTCTTCCAAAGTGGGGAAGACATATTGATCACAGGTGACTTTAAGAGTCCGCTCAATGGCGTTGAGCATTCTCATTTCTTTGTTGGTTATGAAGATGATGGCGTCTCCCTCTCTTCCCGCTCTTCCAGTCCTGCCAATCCGGTGTGTGTAGGATTCGAGATCAAAGGGAGCGTCGTAATTGAGGACATGGGAAATACGGTCCACATCCAGGCCTCGGGCAGCAACATCGGTGGCCACCAGGACATTGATTTTGCCCCTCTTTAAGCGATCCACCGTTTTTTCACGAAGGGTTTGGGGCATATCTCCGTTCAGAGGCTCAGCCGGGTATCCCTTACTTTGAAGTTTCTCCGCAATTTCCATGGTGGCATTTTTGGTGCGGGCAAAAATGAGCATAGCTTCAAATTTCTCAATCTCCAGCAGACGGGTGAGCATATCCCGTTTTTCGTGCTGTCGAACCTTGATAAACCGCTGGCGGATGTTGGGGGAATTTTCCGCTTTAACTTTAATCGTTACCTGTTCCGGGTCCTGCAAGTGTTTCTCCGCAAGTTTGCGGATCGGTTTGGGCATGGTGGCTGAGAACAGTGCGGTCTGTCTTTCCTTGGGCGTGTGCTCAAGTATCCATTCGATATCGTCAATGAAGCCCATGCTCAGCATTTCGTCCGCTTCGTCCAGAACCAGGGCCTGCAGGTTGTTGAGTTTAAGGTAGCCTTTTTCAATATGATCCATGACCCGGCCTGGGGTGCCCACTACCACCTGGGCTCCGCGTTTAAACTCCCGAATTTGTTCGCCGTAGCCTGTGCCACCGTATACGGCAACCACTCGAAGATTGGGAAGGTTTTCCGCAAATCCTTCCATCGCCTCGGCCACTTGAAGGGCGAGCTCCCGGGTGGGGGCAAGGACGAGGATCTGTGCACCCTTTATCGATTCATCAATCCGGGAAAGCAAAGGAAGGGAGAAAGCCGCGGTTTTCCCGGTTCCAGTTTGGGCCACACCGAGAAGATCTTTACCTTCAAGAAGAGGAGGGATGGCATGTTCCTGGATTGGGGAGGGCTTTTCGTAGCCAGCTTTTCGGACTGCCTGTAAGATAGGCTCGGCCAGGGGGATTTGATCAAAGCTGATACCGGATTCGGTAGCATCTTGAATGTTATTTTCGTCATTCATAGGGTAAGGGCGTTCGTTGTTTGTTGGATGCCAGATAGGTCGAACGTTTGCTCACTTACACCAAGTTTCCAAAGACACCACACATGAGCACATGTTCTAATTTATGGCTGAAGTTATTCACAGTATAGAATATTGTGAGTAAAGACGAGCAGTAAAATTTGCAGTTTTCGGGCGTCAAATGTTTGGAAACTGGGAATTTTTTTACCCAGGCTTTTTACATCTTAAAAAGATTTGAGTTTACATATGCATAAGGATGTTTCACTTCCTTATTATAGTTTGCCTATGATTCTTGCCGTCCCTAAAGAAATTCTCAACCGTGAACAACGAGTTGCGGTTACTCCGGGAAACATACCTACCCTGCAAAAACTTGGCTATAATGTTCACATAGAGTCGGGAGCGGGGGTACAAGCATCGATTTCGGATCAAGCTTTTGTGGATCAAGGGGCTGTGGTGGTGAATGAGACTGAAAAAATATGGTCCCAAGCGGATATCATTTTAAAAGTAAACCCACCCACGTTGGAAGAAGCCGGAAAGATCCGGAACGGGGCCACTTTGATCTGTTTTGTATATCCCGCACGAAATAAGGAACTGCTTGAGAGCTTATCTTCCCGTGGAATAAATCTTTTGGCCATGGACTGCATTCCCCGGATTTCCCGTGCCCAATCGATGGATGCCTTAAGCTCCATGGCCAATGTTGCGGGCTACCGGGCAGTGGTGGAAGCAGCCCATGAGTTTGGGCGGTTTTTCCCGGGGCAGATCACCGCAGCAGGCAAGGTGCCCCCTGCTAAAATTTTGGTTATTGGTGCAGGGGTTGCCGGGCTTGCTGCCATTGGTGCCGGTAAAAATATGGGAGCTGTTGTACGAGCCTTTGATACACGGCCTGCGGTCAAGGAAGAAGTCAGAAGCCTAGGTGGTGATTTTCTGATGCTTGACTTTGAGGAGGATGGGGCTGGTTCGGGAGGCTACGCCAAGGTGATGAGTGAAGAGTTTATTGAAGCGGAAATGAAACTTTTCGCAGAACAGGCAATGGAGGTAGATATCATTATCACAACCGCCATGATTCCGGGCAAAAAGTCTCCGGTTCTTATCACCGAAGAGATGGTCAAGTCGATGAAGCGAGGCTCAGTGGTGGTGGACCTGGCTGCGGAAGGAGGAGGGAATTGTGAACTGACAACAAAAGGGGAAAAAAGAGTCATTCATGGCGTCACCATTCTTGGGTACACGGACTTGCCTTCCCGTTTGCCGACACAATCAAGCCGCTTACTGGGCAATAATATGGTTAAGTTGCTGGAGTTGCTTGGGCCAACAAATTCATTCGAAATAAAGCAAGAAGATGAAGTGGTGCGGGGGGCCTTGGTTTTGGATAAAGGGAAAATGATGTGGCCTGCCCCCAAGGTGGAAGTCAGCCTGAAACCAGCACCAAAGAAAGAGGCGGTGCCGTCGCAGTCAGCCAGGGTTGCCAAGGGGAAATCGTGGTTTTCACCAGCTTACTTGCTGGGATTACTGGTTCTGGTTTTACTTGGACTGGGCTGGAAGGGAGAGCATGAATTCCTCGACCAATTAACTGTTTTCGTCTTATCCTGTTTTGTCGGCTACATGGTGGTGTGGAATGTCACTCCCTCTTTGCATACCCCGTTAATGAGTGTGACGAATGCAATCAGTGGAATTATTGTAATCGGAGGAATGCTTTTTGTTTCCGGGAATAACCCGTGGATTGCGGGGGTGGCCATTTTTTTGGCCACAATCAATATCGCCGGTGGGTTTCTTGTGACTCAGCGAATGCTCAAAATGTTTCGTAAAGAATGACCGACGGACTCATCACTATGGCCTACTTGGTCTCGGGCATCTTTTTCGTGCTGAGCTTGGGCGGCCTCTCCAACCAGGAGACAGCCCGGCGGGGGAATATGTACGGTATCCTCGGAATGAGTATCGCCATTTTAGCCACTTTTTGTAGCGGTGAGGTGGAAGATTTCACCCTGTTGATTCCCCTTATGTTAGGAGGTGCCTTGATTGGTGCTCTATTAGCCAAAAGGGTTGAAATGACCTCCATGCCCGAACTGGTGGCAATCCTCCACAGCTTTGTCGGCCTGGCTGCGGTCTTAGTGGGTATGGCAAGTTTTCTCGACCCTGGTTATGAGCTTTTGAAAGGGGTCGACCGCTTAATTCATGATATTGAAATTTTGCTTGGCGTCTTTATCGGTGGAGTCACATTTACCGGATCGCTGATCGCCTTTGGTAAACTCCGAGGTTCCCTCAGTGGTAAACCTCTATTATTACCGGCTAGGCATGGGATTAATTTGATCATGGTGGGGGTTTGTATATGGCTTGGCTTCGAGTTCATCAACCTCGGCCATCATCAGGCCTGGGTGACACTGCTTGTGGTAGCCGGTATTTCCTTTCTTCTTGGAGCTCACTTAATTTTGGCAATTGGGGGGGCGGATATGCCGGTTGTGGTTTCCATGCTTAACAGTTATTCCGGGTGGGCCGCTGCCGCCGCTGGCTTTATGCTGAAAAATGATTTACTCATTATAACCGGAGCCTTGGTGGGGAGTAGTGGTGCCATACTCAGCTACATCATGTGCAAGGCCATGAATCGAAGCTTGGCCAATGTAATTTTCGGGGGCTTTGGCACTGCAAGTGGAGGTGCCGGGGGAAGGAGTGAAATAGAGGGTTCGATTACGGAGATTTCTGCGGCGGAAGTGGCATCGGAGTTGAAGGAAGCCAAGAAGGTTATGATTGTGCCCGGATACGGTATGGCCGTGGCTCAGGCCCAGCATGTCGTGAAGGAAATTTGTCAGGTATTGAAGGTCAAAGGTATTGATGTCCGATTTGCCATTCACCCTGTTGCCGGTCGTCTGCCTGGTCATATGAATGTTTTGCTTGCTGAAGCCAATGTGCCTTACGACATTGTTTTTGAAATGGATGAGGTCAATGATGAGTTGCCTGAAGTAGATGTACTTTTGGTCGTCGGTGCCAATGATATTGTTAACCCTTCTGCGTTGGAGGATGAAAATAGTCCTATTGCCGGAATGCCAGTTATTCGGGCCTGGGATGCAAAGTCTGTGGTGGCCTTGAAGCGAAGTATGGCTGCCGGTTACTCTGGGGTGGAAAACCCGCTGTATTTTAAAGACAACACACATATGCTTTTTGGAGATGCCAAGGATAGCCTGAGTGCGGTCTTTTCCAATCTTGGGTAATGGAACGGAAAAAGCCGGCTATCCATGGTCGTCACTTAGGCATTTATAGAATCTTTTTTTTGCAAGTACCTTGCAATAAATCTATTAAAGACTGAAGTGATGAAACGCCTTACATTTATTTTCTCTTTCTATCTTTTTCTGCTGGTTTCCAGTTGGGCTCATGAGTCAGAGGGCACCAAGCCTTTTGAAAAGATCCATGCTCACCGAAGCCTGGAAGTTCACGCCCACGGAGGTTGGGAAAGTCGGTATTTTTCCGAGGGACGGGATGCCCTGGATGGGAAATCCTTATGGACGGGTTCTGTGGAGTTGGGTTATGATCATTTTTCAGGGGGTGTCTGGTATGGAAGGTCATCAAACCACCAGTATGATGAATGGCAGTACAACCTTTCCCTTTCCGAGGAGCTTGGGGCCTTTGAATTTTACATGGGTTACACTCATTTAGTTTTCTCCAAGGATAAGGAGTCCGACGATGAATGGTCTGTGGGAATTAGTTATACAGAGCTACCCATCGGGTTGGAGACTTCGCTGGATGCTTACTACTCCATGGATGCAGAGGGGTCGTTTATTGAATGGTCAACCGGGAAAGAATATAACCCGCTTGATGAACTTACCCTTTCAGTCTCCACGGTCTTAGGGTGGAATGAAAACTATGTGAGTGACGGTCACAACGGACTTAATTTCATTTGCCTCCGCACCGGAGCTGAAAAAATACTGACGGAGAGCCTTTCGCTCGTGGGGCACGGAGCTTACAGTTGGTCGCTTGACCAAGACCTTAGCCTGCCGGGAGATCAGCAGTTGGAGGACTTTTTCCACCTTGGGCTCGGGGTGGAGTGGGCATTTTAGTCTTTCGCTTGTTTGCCTGCCGGGCCGGTGGTATGAATGGTTAAATGTGTTATCATTTTCTCCGGTTTATTTCCTTACTTGCCTTGCTTGCCCATGCACTGATTATTCCAGGGGTAGGCCAGGAAGGAAAACCCAGCCATCACACCAGGAATGGGTTTAAAAATAATTATCTTCCCCAGGAACGAATGAGTAAAAGCCTGGGGAAAGTTTTTAAATGGAGATTCACCCGGGATTCCCAGAAAGCGCTCCCCTTGGAAGTACTCTCCCCGGACCTTCCTTTTCTAAGAAATAACCGGACCCGGGAGACCCTTACCTGGATCGGGCATTCCACCTTTCTCTGGCAATACGGCGGAGTCAATGTGCTGACAGACCCTCACCTTACCAAGCGGGCTTCCCCAGTTGCCTTTGCCGGGCCCAAGCGAATGGTTCCGCCTGCTATATCTATCAAGGATTTTCCTCCTGTGGATGTGGTGGTGATTTCCCATAACCACTATGACCACCTCGATAAAAAGACTGTCCTTGGCCTGGTTAAAAATCATGGGAGGAACCCCCCTCTCTTTCTGGTGCCCCTGGGTATGAAAGCGTGGTTTGAAAATATCGGGATAAAAAAGAATGTGGTGGAACTGGACTGGTGGGAAAGTCATCAGGTGGGTACATGGAAATATCATGCCGTGCCTGTTCAGCATTGGAGCCGGAGAGGGCTCGGGGATACCAATGAAGTATTGTGGGCAGGCTGGGTCATTGAAGCAGATGGCAAACGGCTCTTTTTTGCCGGTGACACCGGATACTCCAAAGATTTTAAGGATATTGGGAAACGTTTCGGCCATATGGATCTATCCCTCATCCCCATTGGTGCCTACGCTCCCCGGTGGTTTATGAAAGATATGCATTGCAACCCCGAGGAGGCGGTGCAGATACATCTGGATGTGGGAAGCCGTTTTTCGGTGGGTATGCACTGGGCAACATTCTTGAATCTTACCGATGAACCAATTCTGGAACCCCGGGAAAGATTAAGCAGGGCAATCGCTGCACAAAAAATAAAAGAAGACCGCTTCATCACGCTGAAGCATGGGGAAACCTTCCACTTTTAAACTTCAGGTGCCACTTAAAATTTCGGTTGTTTCAAGCAGTGCTTGTTGCTTCTCAGTATCATAACACTGTCAGGGAAATCAGGGCGTTACCCTGGCGTTACCGGGTGGGGCTTAGCTGCTCCATCAGAGGCGGGCTGGCAGGGGTGCTGGAGGGAAGCATTTTGCCTCCTTTCCATATTTTGAAAAGCGCTTTATCTTTCCAGAGGCTTACCCGGTATGGGGTGGCGAAATCAAAAGCCGGGGCATCTCCACCCTGACCACCGATCACTTCGGCACCCCGGCGTACATTGTCCTGCATCCATGCAGGCAGGCGGAGGTGGAAGGGGTTACGCTCCACTTCTCCCCGGTGAAAGGACAGGGCATGAACCAGGTCGGCCACTTCTTCAGACGAGTTTTGGACCAACAGGTTGGGGCTTGGCATTTGCCCCCAGAATTCAGTCTCGATCAGGGTGATATTTTCGAGTGTCAGAAGTTTCAGGGCCTCATGGGTAAGCTGGTTTACCCCCAGGTGTGTCTGGTTCCAGTCCTCATGGTTGGGGAAAAAGAGAATCGACGGCGTATACTTTTCAAGGGCACCTGCCAGGGCATTCACTGAATTTTGCCAGTTTTCAGGATTATTTTTTCGGCCACTTGGGTTGATTTCGTTCAGGCCAAGGGGGGTGATTTCCCCAAGTGAAAAACCAAGTGAGTCGCAGGCATCCTGAAGCTCGTTCTTTCTTTCCTCTTTTCGGTCCGGGTTGCTCCCTAATGTGACCGGGAGAGTGATGACTTCACAACCGGCTTCCCTTCTTAACCGAAGGGGGAGCCCTCCCATGACACATTCGTCATCGGGGTGGGGGGCAAGAATAACCACCCTGGGAGCGGAAGCAGAGAGGGGAGGCTGTTTTTTTGGGTTTTCTTTCGACGGTTGAATGCCGGCTGCCTGTAAGAAACCAGTTTGGATCGAAGAGATGTAACCACTGTATGGATTGTTGGACATACATTTTTCTTTAACGAGTATCGATGAGTTTGCCTATAAAATTCATGTGCAGTTTCCTCACTCTCTTGCTTTTCTTTTTCACTCGCTGTTTCCGCGAATCCAACCGGTGGCCCCAAAGCTCCCGGTTTAAATAACTTAAGGTTTCCGCTATTGGCTGAATGGATCTCAGGCTGAATATCTATCGAACTTGCTGAGCCGTCCCCTATGGATAATTTTTTGCCGTTGCCAAACCAACCGCCATGGCCGAAGGGCCAGGCGGAATGCGGGGGCGGGGGTGCTTAGAGGTAGGGTTCGACACTGAGGGTCTTTGCCTGAGCCTGCTCAGCGACGGGTTTGATATTGGAAAACAAATGGTTTACCGGGCGGTCCTTCCCCAGCTTTACACTGTGTGGGTCGGAAGTGTAGACTTTGGGCTGAAAACTTTTCCCCTGCACCCGCAGGGTGTATAGCACCTCCCTGGATTTGTCATTGATTACCTGAATTACAGGGTCCGGCTTGGAGAACCTAAGCTTGGGTAGCCAGCCCTTCACCTCTCGTCCATCATTTTGGGCCATGTTGAAAGTTACAGGCCAGCCTGAAAACTGGGCTTTGTCTCCATCCGTTACTTTGGAAAACCGGGGCCAGCATTCAAAGGTTATCTTTCGGCTTTTCTTATCAAACCGGGCGACACCAAAGCCATCGGCTCTTTTTAATTCATTTCTTCGGTCCTCGGGGTTGGCATAGGCATGCATGGTAATCTTATTACCGAGTCCATCTTCAAAATCCCCCGTCCATGGCAGGGGCGAACCGGGAATGGGGCGGGGGCCGGGTTTTTCATCCTCCGGCTTCCACCAGCGTCCATAGATGGTATTGACAATGGCCGGGCTGGTGAAAGCAAAGGGTCCGTCCCGGTGAGACTCAATCCCGTGCTGTACCACCACCCCCAGGTGCTGGTCACCGCACAGGTGGGTAGCCATGGCTTTTCTCAATTCATGCAGTGCCTTGTTCCGACCTTTTTGGGGCCAGGCATTGCTGTCGAGGTCGGCAAGCAGGCGGCTGTTCGGATGCCCATGGATGTGGACAGCTCCACAGAAAGCGGTGGCGGAAAGGGCCGCTTTGATAT
The DNA here is from genome assembly GCA_965661905.1 of Opitutales bacterium. Taxonomy (GTDB): domain Bacteria; phylum Verrucomicrobiota; class Verrucomicrobiia; order Opitutales; family Seribacteraceae; genus Seribacter. The sequence goes on along the minus strand of CBFIFQ010000047.1, from coordinate 3,192 downwards.
CAGCACCCTCCCAGTCCTGACTCCAGTCTGATAAAAACTTTAGCTGTCGCTCACCGAGAAGCACAAGGCCATCCAGGTCCACCGCCTTGCGGTCGTAACTCGGGTCATTGATATGGTCTGGGCGGGGACCCATCTTAGGGATTTTTCCTCCCGGACCGGTTTTGAACTTTCGGTCTTCGAGAATCGCGAAGTCAATCCCTCCGACACGCAGACGGGTAAAGAATACTTCCAGCCCCCGCTTCAGTTTTGCCGGGTCAACCGGGTCAGGCAGATGCCAGGTCTGTTGGCGTTGCACCATATTGACATATGGGATCGGGTAAAAATATCCCCCTGAATCTCCCTGGGGAGAAGACGCCTGTATGCCGGACTCCCCCCACAGGTTTGCCTGCCCCACATCGTGGTCATCCGGGATGGTCACCGTGGGACGGTCTTTGATGAGATCCCGAAATTGCAACCCAAATTCAATCCATCCGGCAGTGTGTTCAGTATGATGGTAGGTCTGATCTCCGGCAAAGAAGAGCATGTCAGGGTCAATCGATTTGAGGTTTTCGAGGATTTGAGGGCGCGGGCCTTTGGTCCGGCTGGAGTTACACGAGAGGTTGCCTACCACAAGGGTGTCCTGATCGATCGGGTCCTTCCTGATTAAGCCCTCAAAGGATGCCCGTTTCCCATGCCTTACCCGATAGGGAATGTCCCGGGTCGAGTCCCAGTTTTCAATCCGGAAATGGGCGGTCCACCCAGGGTAGGTGATTTTAACCTTGGCGATTTCCTCCCACTTTTTTCCCTGCTTGACCTCAAGCCGGGCTTCCCGGGATTCATCGGGCAGCAGGGGATAAAGCTGACCGGTGAGCTTCAGGGTTCCTCCGTCCTGGGTGTAGAGAGCAAAGGCCACCACTTCATCCCGTGGCACCTTCAATTCGATGATTCTCTTGGGTGGCTTTCCTTTTTTGGATGGAACTTCCGGGGGCCGGTCCCGTTTCCACCATTCACCTGTGGACAGGTGGTCCAGGTTAGGGAACTTCTCACCAAATAATTCCCTGGAATCAGGTTCAGCAGCAAGTGGAGTAACTAATAATAAAGGGTAAAAAAAGAATAAAAATGCGGTTTTCATAGCTAGCCTTAAAAGCCATGAAATTCCAATTTACAATGGAAAAAGGAGACTTCCTCAATGATTTAGCACAGGGTAAACCGCCTAGCAATGCATCTGGCCTGTTTTCCACTGCCGGGGAGACTGGCCCACTTTTTTACGAAACCACCGGGTGAAATAATTGGGATCCTGGAAACCACAGTGCCAGGCGACTTCTGCAATCCGGGTCTTTTTTTCTCTGAGCCCGGCAAAGGCACGCTCCTGCCTGAGTTCATCGAGCAAGGCGCCCAGGTTGAGGTTGGATTCCCGGCGGACTTTTCGGTTTAGGGAACTTAAGTCCTCGTCCAGTAAGGTGGCAATTTCACCGGGTGATGCGGGGGATTCCCCGCAAGACCGAAGCACCCTGCGGATTTGATCGGTTATTGGGTACACCTCCCGGTTTTCTGAAGCTTTGCATTCAAGCTCCGCTGAAAGAATCGAGAAAAGATCAAGGATCTTGGCGGCGGTTCTGATTCCGCTCGCCGGTGTGATATCCACTGATTCTGCCAAGGCGTGAAGAATGCATTCCACCCTGGAAAGAATAACCGGAGGAAGGCTTCGGTGTTCCCTGTATCTTGCTTTCTTTTCCTTTTCACGAAAATTGATCACCAAAGAGATAGGCGGGCTTTTCATCGATTTGATAAAACCATGGGTGACCCCCGGTGGGAAGAAGAGAAAAGAGCCACGACTTACCGGTATACGCTTTTTCTCCAGGGTCTGTATACCTTGTCCTCGCAGGTAGAGCAGGAATTGGGAGTGTGGATGCCGGTGCGTGTCAATTTGATCACTTTTTTGGGTGTGCCGTTGGTGGGCAAAGCGCAGGATGGAATACCCCGGGATGGATATCCGTAAATTTTCCAAAAATATGGGTTGGAATGGGCTCACTGAATAAAGACAAATAAAATGTCTGAAATATGCTATTTTTGCAAGTTCTGTCCTAACAGATTTATAGAATACCTGATAAAATAAAAGGTATGATTGACCAAGCAGACCAACTCCGACCAGACACTTCCTGGTCTGAAACCGTATGGGGCCACAGCCGGGAGGAAAGCCATTTGGATGATATTGCCAAGCCCCGTCTCTGTGTGGCCGCCCTTCTTCCTTTCAAGGAAGGGCAACCCGATTGGGGTAGTTTTGAAAATATGCTCCGCTGGATGACTGCCTGTGGCGAGCACTTTGGGGTGGATATCACCTTTGTTCTCAATGCTGATACCGGTTATGTGTTTCAACTGTCCCCGCATCTTTATGAAGAGGTGATCACTCGTTTCAAAAGCTTGTATCCCGGGGCATCTTTTATTTGCGGGGTGACCGCAGTCGGTGGATCTGCCACAAACTTTGAGGCATCCGCCTACCAACCCCATCTTGAAATTGCCCAGGCTCACCAGCCCTGCGAGGTGATGATTATGACCTCGCAGGCACTCAACGCCTTGGGGCCGGAGGACAGGCGGGATGCTTATTTTAACCTTGCTGAGTATATAGATGTTCCCGCCCTGGTTCATGCGCTTGAGCCTGCTTTTGTTTCCTGGGCCACTCCCTTCGAGCCCTGGCTGTTCCATCAACTCGCCGGGCATGACAAATTTGTGGGTGGGAAAATTTCCACCCTGGACGAACCCCACTTCCTGTACTGGGCTGCCATGTGCCGGGACCTTGGCCTGGACTTTGTTCCCCACAGTGGGGACGATTTCGGGATCGCCTCTGCCATTAGGATGGGACTGCCCCTGCTAATCGGAGCGGGTGTGTCCGCCTGCCCCCTTATTTGTGCCGCCAAAAAATACTGGAGAAAAGACGATTTTGATGCCCGGGTTTACAAATTATTTGAAGCCTTTCAATCCCTGGAAGACTCCGTCTTCCGCCTGGATGAAAAAGGCAGTGCCGCGGGGTACAAACACAGCACCGCTGAAATTCTCCGGATGCTCGGTCTTATTGAATGTGCTGAGATTCATCCGGACTGCCCCGATCAGCGGAGAGGGGATGAAGCCAGCCGCATGCGGGAAGCTCTTATCCGTCCGCTCCGCATCGTAGAGCGTATGAATATTCCTTTTTATTCTTTCCCGTTATGAAAGCCG
>CBFIFQ010000046.1:0-18190 GCA_965661905.1 Opitutales bacterium | reverse complement strand
TCGCTCTCGCGCATTCTGCGATCACCTCGGCCCACTTTGATGCGAGAAATTTGTGATGATACTCAAGTCATTGTACCCGCGGATATGGTGCAGGAAGAGGTGGCTTTGCTTTTTGAGAAATACGATTTGACCACCGCCGGGGTCGTGGACACAGCAGGCTGTCTCATTGGCATGATCACTGTGGACGATGTGATGGAGGTGGCCAGGGAGGAATTTGAGGAAGATATTTTACGGCTTGGTGGAGTAGGGGAGGAAACCGTAGATGATGGCGTATTTCAATCATCCGCCAAAAGGTTCACTTGGTTGCTTGTAAACCTTGGCACCGCTGTCTTAGCATCTTTGGTGATTGGTATGTTTGATGCCACGCTCGAAGAAATGGTCGCATTGGCGGTGCTGATGCCGATTGTGGCATCCATGGGAGGCAATGCAGGTACGCAAACCCTCACTATTACCGTGAGGGCATTGGCCACTAAAGAACTCACTCCTTACAATACCTTACGAACTTTTCGCAAGGAATTGGTCGTGGGTTTCTTGAATGGTTGCTTATTCGCAGTTTTAGCCGGACTGGTTACTTTTTATTGGTTTCATCATTTGAATGAATCTGGCCTTCTTGGTCTGATTATTGCAGGTGCAATGGTGATTAATCTTGTGGTTGCCGGGATCGCAGGTGTGGCTCTCCCCATCCTACTCGAAAAATGTCATATTGATCCTGCGATTGCCTCGGGTGTTTTTGTCACGACAATTACCGATGTTGTCGGTTTTTTTGCTTTTTTAAGCCTAGCATCTTCCTTTTTATTGTAAGGGCACTTTTCTGTTGATTGAAACGACTTCGGTTTCTTTGGGGAAATGAGGCTTTAGCGTCCAATAAAAAAGCCCCATCTCTTCTTTTGGCTTAAATAATATAAAAAAACATCTAATATTTTTTGACTAAGTACATATTTAGTTTATTTATATAGGTATACTTTTAAATAACTATGATAAATAACATTCTCTCACTTGTCTTTATTCTCTCGATTGCCACGGCTGGATCCTGGGTCTTGTACTATTTTGCTTAACTGATTTGTTCTCTTCGAAATATCAACGATACCATTTTTAATATGAAATCTTTCAGTACAAAGCCTCCATTACCCCCAATCTCATATCATCTTCATGCTTTTCAAACTCAAAGTGTTGAGTTCTATGTCTACACAACTTCTCCGAATTGGTCCTGGGATACATTTTTGTATGACGGTATATTTGAGCATAAAGCAATCGCGGTAATAAAGGTGACCAATGGGGAGAGTGCGAACCCTGACGTTTTACATTACTATCAACCAGTTAATTGATTTTTAGTTTAAATAAAAGAATAGAAAGGCTCATTTCTGTTTACAGCCTTTAAATAATAATTATTTTTGGAAAATATTACTAAACTCGTCTATATTGCTATACATGCCTAAAAAGAAAAAACTTGAACCTTCACTTATCGAATTTCGAATCCATTTTAGAAATTCTGATAGTGTTGGTTTGTCAGTGAAGTACTTTATGGCACTTGATCTGGAACAAGCTTTTTCGATGTTTGACTATGTTTGCAGGAAAAATGCTGTAGACGCTACTATTACAGAGCTTTATCATTGGAACAGATGGCTGTCTCGTTGGGAAAAGTATGAAATAACTGATTTTCCTTCTGTATACGCAGAGAAAAACTACTCTTTTGGCTTTTTAAACGAGGACCAAAGTTTAATCGCCCAGAACTAGTTGATTGAGTTTTTACTTTCAGCATTAGTTCATTAGTTCTTTTTTTCAGATAGGGTTGAAAAACGAAGACGAAAAAAGAGCAAGACCAGTATTACAGAAAAAATAAAGTAACCCGGAAACCACTTCAGGGAATTAAGAAATGCCATGTCTTCGAGATTGTTTCCGGTTTTATTAACCATGTCTTCACTTACTTTAATCCAGGCAATTAAAGCAGAATAAAGCAAGGAGACTCCCCCGTAAGCTAGGTTTGTTGTAAGTCCTCGAAAGCTGAGAACCGTTGCCCGTTGATCAGAAGGAGCGTATTCATTAAGGTAGCGGCTCGCTAAATAATTCATACATTGCATAACCGCATAAAGAAGAGCTGCTGGAAATATTCCCCAAATTGGAATGGCTTCAGCAAGCCCGAGTAATCCAATAATAAGGACCGTGCATAACAAGCAAAAGTTAGTGCTTGGAGTTAACCTCTCAGCTAGTATCCGGGCAAGGCGTGGAATGAAAACTCCCATCAGCGACATTCCTGAAGCCACTAAGCCAAAAGTGGCAAGTGGAAGATCGATGGCACTCCAATAAGCACTGGCAATGGTCAGGAATTGTCGAATCACATTGTCGAGTGACATACAGGCAAGCAGGACGCCAAATGGAAGTGCAGTTTTCCAAACCCAATTCCCAGCAAGTATCGTTTTGTTAAATGCATCCCGCATCGTAGCCATTGGAGACCCGGAGGGCTTGCTAAAGTTCTCCTTCATGCCTAGGGCTGCAACCATCACCACGATGGAAGAAAGGAAAGTCAGTAAGATAGGAGCTTTTACAAGGGTTTGGGATGAAAATTGAAAAGTCGACCCTCCCCAATGAAGAACACTATTTATAAAAGAAGCATCGTAAAAAGCGGAACCTGTCATCATGGCAAAAAAGAAAGCAAGCGAAGTGAACTTTTGGGCTTTCTCCAAAACCTGTCCCCATTCTTTCTCTCGACCTGCATCTTTAAGCGAATCAAATGCAAGAGCCTCATCGGCTCCGCTTACCGCAGCTTCAGCTACCCCACTGATGATCCGATTCAGGGCAAATAGGGCGAAAACCAAACTTCCTCCATTCATCGGAGACAGAAGTAAGGTCAGCATCTCAATGAGCATACAAAATGCCGCAAAAACCATTAGTTTTTTTCGGCCTAAAGTATCAGCTAAAGCACCGGAGGGCACTTCCAGGCAAATGATGGTAATGGCCCAAATCCCATTCAGAATGCCAAATTCTTCCCAAGTAAGTCCGTGCTCTAAAAATAAAAGCGCATAGATTGGATAATAGAAGCGGGCATTGAAAAACATTCGAAAGCAAATGAATCTTTTTAAATTTCCGTCTGCCACGGCAAAAAGGTCGGTTTTCATGCAGGGATAAGGAACTTGATTTAGAGAGTCATTTTCATATTGAGCGTTTGTTCAGCAATCATCTTGCAAAGAATGTTGCGGAGAAACAAGCAAGCAGTTTATTCTTTTTTTCGGTTTAAAACCTCCTTTAACTGATAGAGCATTTTAATATTCAAAAAGGCTTGAACGTCTGCGTTTCCATGTCAGAGTGATCGTTTTTTACTCTCATGAATATTCACGAATACCAAGCAAAGGAACTCTTTGCCGATGCGGGTGTGGCAGTGCCAAATGGTACAGTCGCCCAAAGCGAGCAAGAATTTGATCAAGCCCTTTCGGCTTTACCACAGGGTAAGCCGATTGTTGTAAAAGCCCAGATTCATGCGGGCGGACGAGGCAAGGGAACATTTCAGAATGGCTTTAAGGGGGGAGTGCATGTTGTGGCTGACAGTGCGGTTGCCAAAGAAAAAGCACTGTCGATGTTGGGCAATGTTCTTGTTACCAACCAAACCGGTGAAGAAGGTAAAGAAGTTGGAACGGTTTACTTTACGGAAGCCTCGGATATAGAAAAAGAATATTACCTGGCCGTACTCATGGACCGTGCCACCTCAAAACCGGTGATAATCGCTTCCACCGAAGGCGGTGTGGATATTGAAGAAGTTGCGGAAAGTTCACCGGAGAAAATTTTAAAAGTCCTTGTCGATCCCACTTTAGGCCTTCGTTCATACCAAGCCCGCCAGATCGCTTTTGGTCTTGGGCTTACAGGTGACTCTTTCAAGCAGTGCGTCAAACTCGTCTCTAAGCTTTATAACTTTTTCTGGAGTAAGGATTGTTCTCAGGTAGAGGTGAATCCTTTGGTGACTACCCCTGAAGGTGATGTTCTAGCTTTGGATGCCAAAGTAAATTTCGATTCCAATGCCTTATTCCGTCACCCAGATGTTGTGGCACTTCGCGACCTGAGTGAGGAGGACCCCAAGGAAGTTGAGGCTTCCAAGTTCGATCTCAATTACATTGCATTGGATGGTAATGTAGCCTGCATGGTGAACGGAGCCGGGCTAGCCATGGCCACCATGGATATTATCAAGCACTACGGTGGATCTCCCGCAAACTTTCTCGATGTGGGAGGTGGAGCGAATGAGGAACAAGTTGAGAATGCTTTTCGTATTTTGGTTTCAGATGATGCGGTTAAAGCAATTCTGGTAAACATTTTTGGTGGTATAATGAAGTGTGATGTGATTGCCACCGGCATTGTGAATGCTGCCCGCAAGTTGGAGATGAAGGTACCTCTGGTTGTTCGTTTAGAGGGTACCAATGTGGCAGAAGGGAAGCAAATCCTTGCCGATAGTGGCTTGGCCTTAGAACCTGCTGATACTTTGGCAGAAGCTGCAGAAAAAATTGTTAAGTTGGCCGCTGAAGCCTAAACCAAAGAAAGGAAAATTTTAGATGAGCGTTTTAGTAAATAAAGACACCCGTCTCGTCGTCCAAGGAATTACGGGCAGTGCGGGAAGTTTTCACACCACTCAATGTATGGAATACGGCACCAATGTGGTAGCCGGGGTTACTCCGGGTAAGGGCGGCCAAAAGTTTCAGGATCGTGTTCCTGTATTTGATACGGTTCAAGATGCAGTGGATAAAGAAGGTGCCAATGTGGCGGCCATTTATGTCCCCCCTCCCTTCGCCGCTGATTCCATTTTGGAAGCGATTGATGCAGAAATTCCTTTAGTTATTGCGATAACTGAAGGGATCCCCGTGCGCGATATGGCCGAGGTTAAGGCAAGACTGGCCACCTCCAATACGCGTTTAATTGGACCTAACTGCCCGGGAATTATCACTCCAGGTGAATGTAAGATTGGGATTATGCCCGGTTACATTCACAAGCCTGGTAAAGTAGGGATTGTTTCCCGTTCCGGTACCCTTACCTATGAAGCTGTGTGGCAGATCACGAGTGCTGGTCATGGACAGTCCACCTGTATTGGTATCGGTGGTGATCCAATCAATGGGACCAGTCACCTGGAAGCGGTTCAATTATTTCATGAAGATCCAGATACGGAAGCCATCATTTTGATTGGTGAAATTGGGGGTACCGCGGAAGAGGAAGCGGCTGCTTTCATTAAAGAGAATGTGGATAAGCCATGTGCTGCCTTTATTGCCGGTCGTACGGCACCTCCAGGTCGTCGTATGGGCCATGCCGGTGCGATTGTTTCCGGAGGCAAGGGAACGGCCGAAGCCAAGGTGGAAGCTTTACTGGATGCGGGTATTTCCGTGGCCGAGACTCCTTCTCATATCGCGGAAGCTCTCTTTAAGGTCTGGAATCCCTAGATTTTGAAATGGATTAAGAACTTCTCCCCAAGTTCGGCTTCGGGGAGAAGGTTATCTAAATCCCAAATTTTAGCAGGGTGTAACCCGGAGCTGTTTAATTCTTCGGTATAGTCTCCGCCCTTAAGGTACAAGATACCGTTGGCTGGCGAGTGCTTTGCGCCTTTGGCTATTTTGTTTTGTACCCAACCAAAAAATGTGGGCAATGCGGTTACTGCACGCCCAATTATAAAATCATAAGATTTTTTGCGTGGTAATTCTTCAACCCGCCCCCTTTTTACTTCCACATTGGTAAGCCCTAATCGCTCGACCATATCCTCAATGACCATTACTTTTTTCCCAATAGAATCAATTAAGGTAAATTTTGCTTGCGGGTAGCAAATAGCCAGGGGGATCCCCGGAAGTCCTCCACCGGTTCCCACATCCAATAAGCGGGCTTTGGGCATAAGCCGGAGGAATTTGGTTATGGTTAGGCAGTGGGCAAGATGCTTGGTTTCGAGTCGGTCGGTGTCTTTGCGGGAGACCAGGTTGATTTTGGCATTCCATTCACGCAGGAGAGAGCTGTACTCCTTAAGCTTGGCCCAGGTTTCTTGCTCAAGATCGGGAAACCATTTCTGGAGGATATCCCATGGGTCTTGCCCGTTATTCATCCGGTTATTCTATTTCGACTGCGTTCAAGCCTTTCACCAGATCATCGATTGCTTTTGCCTGGGACAGAAAGGCTTCGAGTTTGTCCAAGGGCAGGGCACAGGGGCCGTCGCATTTGGCTTCACTGGGGTTTGGGTGAGACTCAAGGAAGAGTCCGCCAATGCCCTGACTCATGCCTGCGAGCATAAGTTCAAATACTGCCTGCCTGCGTCCACCCGCGGAATCACTGCGACCGCCTGGTATTTGGAGAGAATGAGTAACATCAAAGACCACCGGGCAACCAGTGCGTTTCATGATTCCAAAATTGAGGGGATCAACCACCAGGTTGTTATAGCCAAAGGATGAGCCGCGCTCACAGAGAAGAATTTGTTCATTTCCTGCTTCTCTAAATTTTTGGATAATATGACCCATTTCATGGGCTGCCAGGAACTGGGCTTTTTTTACATTTACCGGGCGTCCTGTTTCTGCCAATGCCACGACTAAATCGGTCTGCCGGCAAAGAAAAGCCGGCAATTGTAAAACATCAATAACCTCAGCCGCCGGTTTGGCCTGATAGGGTTCGTGCACATCTGAAATTACCGGTACATGGAAAGTCTCTTTGATTTCAGCAAGAATTTCACAACCTTTTTCAAGACCAGGGCCTCGGAAGGAAGAGATGGATGACCGGTTGGCTTTGTCAAATGATGCTTTAAATACAAAGGGGATACCTAACTTGGTGGTGATTTCTTTGTAGGCAGAAGCAATTTCCAAAGCAAGCTCTCGGGATTCGAGAACATTCATGCCTCCGAAGAGAGTAAAGGGTAGGTCGTTGGCTACTTCGAGCGAGCCTATTTTTATATGATTTTGGGTGCTCATGAATAAGCAATTTCTGGAGGCGCACCATGTTCGGCTGATACCAGGATACCAATACCCCCTCTTGCATTAAAATCAACCTCCACCCGGCACCAACGGGGGGCGAGAGCCTCCACGAGGTCACTGAGTAGGACATTGGCAAAATGCTCATGAAAAGTCCCCTCATCCCGAAAAGTCCAAAGGTAGAGTTTTAAGGATTTCGATTCGACAATCTTTTGGTCTGGTACATAGCGAATTACAATTTCAGCAAAATCAGGTTGTCCTGTTTTGGGGCAAATGCAGGTGAATTCACTGGTGCGCAATTCGACCACATAATCTCGTTCTGCGTTACGATTAGGAAAAGTTTCAAGTTCACGCTTTGGCGAGGTTCCACCTTTTCCTAATTGAGTGAGGTTTGTATGTTCTGGGTTTCCTTCTGTCATATAAAATGAAGATCTTCTCATTTCTGTTTCGCTTGGGCAACCTTGAAGAACATTATAGCACTGCCCAGTCCACAACTGATAACCTTGATTTCAGTGAAGTTTTGAGAAGCCCTAGGTATTCCGTTCGGGTGATTTCTTCTGCTCCCATATTTTCCAGGTGAGGGGTGTGGACCTGGCAGTCAATCATGGAAATCCCAAATTTAATGGAGGTTTCTACAAGATAAGCCAGGCATACCTTGGATGCGTTGGCATGGGTGTGGAACATGGATTCACCGCAAAATACCCTCCCTAAAGCCAAGCCGTAAAGCCCTCCCACTCGCTCTTCATCAAGAAATGCTTCTATGGAGTGGGCAACTCCTTGCTCATGGAGTTTTGAGTAATCTTCAATCATATCACTTTCAATCCATGTGGCTTCCTGCTTGGGTCTTTTGGCAGAGGCACAGGATTTCATGGTTTCTCTGAAATCATGATTAACCCGAATTCTAAATTTTTGACTTTTAATAATCCTACGCAAACTTGCGGAGACTTTAAATTTTCCTGGAAATAAAACCATTCGGGGGTTGGGGGAAAACCAACACCAAAAATGGGGAGCATGGTCTAGTCTCATCCAAGGGAAAATTCCTTGACTGTAGGCTTCGATTAATCTTTTTGTACCCAGTTTTTCACTGACAGCAATGAGTCCCTCATCATCCGCTTTGAGCGGGTTGGGGAACCATGGAGGTTCTTCCTCATCTAGGAGGGTGATCATTGAAGAGCAAGAGTTTTAACCCCGGGATAATTCAAGAAGGCTAACTTCTGGTCTACAATTTAGCCGCAACCCATACATGTTGCCAATTCCGCGAGTAATAAAGAGTGGGCGCCCGCGAAAATCTCCCAAGCCTTCCGTATGAGAAAGGTCTCCAACGGGGGCAAAGGGAGCGTAGTTAGAGAAAGGAACTCTAAATTGTCCACCATGGGTGTGCCCACTCAACATGAGTGACCAGTCAAATTCATCTACAAGATGTTTTGAGTCAGGGTTATGGGAGAGCAGAATATTGAGGTGTGGTCGCCTTGCTTGGTTTGGTTTTATGCGTGCCATACATTTTTGGGGAATGCATTCTTTGCTCCACATATCTCCGAGACCGGTCACAGTAATGGGCAGGCCATTGAGATAAGTGCTCTCTCTTTCATTGTGAAGGATTCGAACGTTAGCAGATTTGAGAGCATTGATAATCTTTTCCGGGGAAGAGAACCCATTGCGAGTGGCAGACCAGTCCCCACCGTCATGATTTCCCAACGATGCAAATGTCCGAATTTTTTTTGAACAGTTAGACAAGCATTTGGTTAGGGCATTTATTTGGTTATCAGTTGGGCGGTTAGTAATAAAGTCACCAGTGATCATGCAGGCATGAGGGCTCTCTTTCAGACCCAGGGAAATAGCATCCTCAATGTAGTTTACAGAGATCGAATCGGATAGGTGCAGGTCTGAGAGATGCAGAATTTTGATTTTCTTTCCACTAGGAAGGAATGGCAGTCGGATAATTGTCTTCGTGAGTTCTATCCATTTTGACTCATAGCGGGAATAAGCTCCCAAAAGAATGGGAGGTAAGGAGAATTTGAGCACATTCACAACCCACGACCTTCGCCTCATTTTCTTTTTACCAAGCTCTATTTTATTCAGCTGTTCTTTATGGTAGTCGGGGGCATCTTGCATATAAAGTAATAATGAAAATGATCTTTAATCAGATTGAATTCCCCCTTCTGCATCAAATTCCTCAAGCTTTGCAAGGAGCGATTTTTGGGGAATGGTTGCTTCAGTCGAATTACGGAGATCTTTAATTTTTACATTCTGACTTTTCACTTCATCGTTTCCAAGAATAAGGGCGTAGCGGGCCCCGGATTTTCCTGCATCCTTAAATTGTTTTCCAAAGGCGGAAGCTTTTAAGGAATATGCGGTCGAAAATCCTCCCTTGCGGGCAGTAGAAACAAGGGAAATACCCTGACTTTGTTCATCCTTGCCAGCAATAAGGTAAAGATCGGGTGACATGATATATTGTGGCAACAAGCCTTTGGATTCTAAGCAATCACTCAAGGTCATGTCCCCGATGGCAAAGCCGCAAGCCGGCATATCCACATTCCCGGAAAGTTTTTTCAATAAATGATCGTAGCGCCCCCCTCCGGCAAGAGCTCGGCCCTTTCCAGATGCCTCAAATGCTTCATAAACAAAACCGGTGTAGTAGGCCAACCCTCGAACAATGGAAAGATCGATGCTGATATATGAATCTGCACCATGAGCTGCGAGAAGGTGGATTATGCTTTGCCAATCCTTAACGATATCATCCGCTATATGGCTGCAGGCCTGAAGTCTTTCAATCAGTTTCTCCAGGGAATCAATTTTCTTTATTTCCTGAATTTTTTCCCACAAGAAGTCACCTTTACCCGGCATGACTTCCTCAAGGGATTCAATGGTTTGCTCCGGCTTACGCCTTTCACTCTTGTCTATGGCATTGAGCACAGTGGGTCTAACTTCATTGGAAACACCAAGCTCATTCAGCAAAAATATCCAGGTATTCCGGTCACTTAACCGGACCTTGAAATCCTGAGCCCCCAAACCGAGAGTTTCAAAAATTGCCACAAGTAGGGCTATAAGTTCAGCATCAGCAGAAACAGAGGATTCTCCGAGAAGGTCAGCATTGAATTGATAGAAAGAACGCCCCCTTCCTTTTTGAGGTCTTTCGTAGCGGAAATGCTCCCCCACATTAAACCATTTGATCGGTTTAGGTAAGGCATTCGCCCGTGCGGAAACCATTCTTGCAAGGGTAGGGGTCAACTCCGGACGTAAAGCAACCTGTCTTTCCCCTTTGTCCTCAAAATGAAAAAGTTGACCTACAATTTCAGCTCCGGATTTTTCAACATAAAGGTCTAATGGCTCTAAGATGGGAGCATCATATTCTCTAAAGTCAAAGGCACATGCGACTGTCCGGAATACACGAAACAGGTGATTACGGCGGGCACATGCCTCTGGGGGGAAATCCCGAAAGCCGGGAAGGGTATCAAACATTTGTTTAGATAAGATTAGATCTGATCTAGATCAATTTTATTGAGCCCAGCCTTCATCTCTTTGCCAGCCTTGAATTTAACCACAGCCCGTCTTGGAATCACCACATCGGTTTCTGGCTGATTCGGGTTGCGACCGACTCGTTGTTTACGGACTTGAAGTTCGAAGACACCGAAATTCCGAAGTTCAACATTTTTGCCGCTTATTAAACCCTCCTGGATGCATTCAAGGGTTTGCTGCACGATGTGCGTGACATCTTTGTGGTTGAAATTTGCGGATTCGTAAATGGTCTGAACGATTTCTCTTTTGGTCAAATTTTTGGACATTGTGGGGAAACTGTTTGAAAGCTCGTTGTCTTAAGATTAGGATAGTTGTAATTTCATAAATTCCCATACATCAATGACCTGTCAATTTTAAATTATTTCAATATGCCTAAAAAAGAAGACGATAACCCACTCGAAGAAATACAAAAGCAACTTCGAGACTTGATGAATAACAAAAATGTACAGGTTGCATTTGCTCCCTTTATGCAATCCATGAAGGATCAGGCAAAGGATGCGGATGATGGTGGTAAAGGTGGAGGGGATCCTCAAAAACCTCAAGAGGAGGATCTCTCCAGGGATGAAAAGCTAGATTCCATTCGGGGGTTTGATCGTAGACCGAAAGAAATCCGTGATTATTTGGATCGCTTCGTAATCAAGCAAGAACAAGCTAAAAGAGTACTTTCAGTCGCTGTTTGCGATCATTATAATCATGTTCGCCGCTGTCTTGCAGATGCCAAGGCGGATCAGGCCGAGTATGTGAAACCCAATGTCTTACTTTTGGGGCCAACGGGAGTAGGTAAGACTTTTCTAATGCGTAATGTGGCGAAATTAATTGGGGTTCCATTTGTCAAGGCAGACGCCACCAAGTTTTCCGAAACCGGTTATGTCGGTTACGATGTAGACGATCTAGTCCGAGATTTGGTGAAAGCGGCAGACGGGGATGTGGAGCTTGCTCAGTACGGTATCATCTACATCGACGAAATTGATAAAATTGCATCGGAAGCTTCCCGTTCCGGGCGTGATGTGTCTGGTCGTGGGGTACAAATCAATTTGCTTAAATTAATGGAGGAAACTGAGGTAAACCTGCAGTCTCCTCAGGATATGATGGGGCAGATGAAAGCATTCATGGAGATGCAAAAGGGGGGTAAAGCAAGAAAAAGCAGTATTTCTACCAAAAATATTCTTTTCATTGTAAGCGGTGCCTTTGACCAACTTGCGGAAGATGTAAAAAAGCGAATGGATCTTAACCGAATAGGTTTTGGCTCTTCCGAGGAGGGAGACCTTTCTCAGCTACCTGTTGCCAGTTTTCTTTCCCATGCTGAGACCAGGGATTTTATAAATTATGGGTTTGAGCCGGAATTTGTTGGCAGGCTCCCCGTACGTGTTTCCTGCGACGAACTTACCAGTTCAGATTTAGCAGAAATCCTGCGATCTTCCGAAGGTAATGTCTTGGAACAATATCATGACGATTTTGGGGGCTACGATATCAAGTTTAAAATCTCCTCGGATGCGATAGATAAAATTGCCGACTTGGCGGCAAATGAAAAAACTGGTGCCCGGGGTCTCGTGACAGTCCTGGAGAAAACCTTTCGGGATTTCAAATTTGAACTGCCTTCCACTCCCATCCGTTCTTTCACCGTGGATGGTGAGCTTATCGAAGACCCACAATCCAGTTTGAAAAGGTTGTTGGATGACAACCGAGAGCACTTGGATGAGTCTTTGCTTGAGGATGTCGATCGTTTTGCCTCCTCATTTAAGCGAGACTACGGTTATGACCTTAAATTTCGTAAACCCGCAAAGGTTGCAGTGGTCAAGGAAGCGATGTCAGCCAACAGGTCAGTCCGTGCAATTTGTGAAAAGAAATTTGCGGATTTTGAACATGGGTTAAGTATCATTTCTCAAAGGACTGGAAAAAAAGAATTCGTGATCGACAAAAAAGTAATCGATGACCCTGATAAAGAACTTTCCCAGTGGGTTGTGGAAAGCTTTGGGAATAAAGAAAAAACGGAGTGAGCAGACCGGACCCCACCGCGGTTCAGGCAACCTTTACCAGGGTTGCACCGCGTTATGATGTAGCCAATCATTTGTTGTCCGGTGGGATAGATTTTCTATGGCGAAAGAATTTGGTTAAACTTGCCCGCGAGGGCAGCCAACAAGATATTCTTGATCTTGCCACAGGGAGTGGAGATGTTGCTTTTGCATTGCGTCATGGTCTTCCCAAAGATGTTCGTGTAACCGGTGTTGATTTTTGTGAACCGATGCTTAAGCAAGCTCGGGAAAAAAGGGATAAGCAGGCACTGTCTTCTGATGACAATCAATTTGTCGTTGGTGATTGCCTGGACTTGAAGTTTGAGGATGAGTCATTTGACCTCATAACCATTGCTTTTGGCTTACGCAACCTTGCGGACCGCAATCGAGGTCTTTCTGAAATGCTTCGGGTGTTAAAACCAGGAGGGCGGTTGATTGTTTTGGAGTTTAGTCAACCCTACTTTTGGTTTCGCCCCTTTTACTATTTCTACCTGAGGGGAATCCTGCCTTGGCTTGCGAGATTGGTGACTGGAGATCGGGATGCATACCTTTACCTTGGTAGTAGTATTTCTGAATTCCCCGACCGGTCTGACCTGAGCAAGGAGTTGGAGGAGGCAGGTTTTTCAAAGGTCTTTTGTAAGGCCCTCAGTTTTTCGATTGTCGCTTTGCATATGGGAATAAAAAAAGCGTAGCGTGTTATTTTTCCTGTCTCAATGGTCCAGAAGCCAGGATTAATAAAGCGATTTGGCTTGAAACGCTAGTTAACGGAAATTAGGCGGTGTAATGTATCAGATCTTTCCTTGATTACCTTTACGCCTGCGGATTCAAGGCGGTCACAACCAAAAGCCTCAACCGTTAGGCTTGCGGTGCATGTGGCGTAAACCATGGCTTCTTTGATTGCTTGAAAATCACTTCGGTTACGGGAAGCAAGACGACCGATAAGGGCACCTGCGAAAGAATCTCCCGCACCGGTGGGGTCACGTAGTTCGGTGACAGGATAAGCGGGTAAGGCAAACATTCCATCTTCATGGAAAAGAATAGCCCCGTGTTCCCCTTTTTTGATAATGACAGTTTCAGGCCCCATTTCCCGAAGTTTGTTTCCTGCTAATATAATATTCTTTTCCTCGGTTAGTTCTTCAGCTTCAGTATCATTAATGACGAAAAGATTTACTTTTTTAATCAGGTCCAGCAGGGCTTTTCTTTCAATCTCAATCCACAAATCTATGGTATCTGCCAGGACAAAAGATGAGCCTTGGAGTTGGTCAAGTACATGCATTTGCAGAGCTGGGTGTATGTTTCCCAGTAACACAAAATTTGAGTCCTTGTAGGAATCTGGAAGGTCTGGGCGAAATTTTTCAAAGACATTAAGCTGGATATCTAGGGTGTCACGACGATTGAAGTTTTCATGATACCGGCCTTTCCAAAAAAAAGTGGGCCCGCTGTCATCTTTTTGTACGCCTTCCAGGTCAATTCCTCGGGATCGTAGCCGATCAAGGTGTTCATCTCCAAAATCATTCCCAATTACACCAACCATCCGAACTTGGGTATAATAACTGGCGGCCAGAGAACAGTATGATGCCGCTCCTCCTAAGATGTGTTCTTTTTCACCGTATGGGGTGATTACATTGTCGAAGGCAACCGATCCAACTACCAAGAGAGGGGCGGAGTCGGGGCAATTAGATTCTATTCGTTCTGTCATGGTATGGGCTTATCGAAAAGTGAATGTGTTTTCAAGTTGCATCGGGAAAGTCTGTAACCTTCTCTCGTTTGATAAGGTTGGTATTATTTACTAAGATCGTTAATCCAGTCCTCAAAATTTAGAAACAGGAGGGAGAATCTTGCACCTTATATTTCTAAGAATGCAAGGTGATGGGAAAGGTACTGGCAAGAACAACTTGATCATCGATTTCAATTAAGATTGAGTAATTTCCGGGCTCTTCAAACTTCAACCTTTGAATATCATTGATCAGGTTAATACGATGTTGTGGACCAGGTGATTCAAAATCTTTTTCAATGATTTTCCTGGGATTCTCATCCGACATGGGAATACCAATGGAAATCTTCAATTGATGCTTGCCTTTGGTTAAATCGGAAAAAGATAAAAACCAGATCATACGGGGATGTACGACGGGAAATTCTTTAGCCCTCAGGTTTGAAAAAATGCCAAGGAGGGTGTGTTTGCCGGTTGCCGGGTCCACATAGACCGAGTCACAGGTAATCCAGGCAAGCACTTGAGGTTTGGTAGACATTGGAAAGGTATGGGTATTAAATTTAACTTACGCTAAGCCAGATCGGCAGAGTAAGGCGTCGACTTTGGGATCGCGGCCCATAAAGTCCCTGTACAATTTTTCCGGAGGCTCGGCGTTACCCTTGCTTAAAATTTTATCCCGGAATTCCCGGCCGGTTGAGGGATTTAAGACACCTTCGGATTGAAAGCGGGTAAAAGCGTCGGCATCAAGTACCTCTGCCCACTTGTAGGAATAATACGCTGCCGCGTAGCCAATGGGGCTGCTGAAAAGGTGACTAAAGCGAAGGGCTATCGTACGGGGCGTTGATTTTCTTTTGGGTAAAAATTTACCGAGTTCATTTTGCAAGGCTTCCTCTAACCCCCCGCTCATTGACTTGGCCCACTCTCGGTGCAGGAAAAGGTCAAGCTTGGAAAAAGCCATTTGTCGAATGGTGGTATTTCCTTCAAAGAAATTTCGGGCCCGAATCATTTTATCAAAGAGCTCAGTGGGGATGGTCTCTCCAGTTTTATAGTGGCGAGCGAAAAGATCGAGGCTTTCTCTCTGCCAGCACCAGTTTTCCATAATTTGAGAAGGAAGTTCCACGAAATCCCAGGCCACATTTACTCCGTTTAAACTGGGGTGCTTTACTTTGCCGCATAGATGATGGAGCAAATGTCCAAATTCATGAAATACTGTCTGAACTTCGTAGTGAGTGAGTAACGCTGGGGCATCAGGAGTTGGGGCAGTCAGGTTTCCGCAGATTAATCCTAGATGGGTTTCACCTTCCTTTTCAGCCGTGCGCAAGAAATTCATCCATGCCCCACCACGCTTACTGGAACGGGGGTGCCAGTCGGCGTAGAAAGATCCTAACAGTTTGTTTTCTTCTAGGTCAAAAAGATCATAGAATCGCACATCCGGGTGCCAGACTGAAACTGGTTCTCCATCTTCTCCCTCGACTTGCTTGATTTGATCCTGGTAACGGGTGGATCGTTCCTTAATTTCAAGCCCAAAGATTTTGGACGCTAAGGTAAACATTCCGGCAAGAACAGATTGGATGGGAAAATAGGGCCGCAAATCCTCCTCATCAAAATCGTAACGTTCTTTTTTTAATTTTTCACTCCAGTAACCCACTTCCCAAGGTTGGAGCAGGTCAATCGGCTTTGCGGTTTTTTCTGCTTTGTAAGCCTCGAGCTCTCGATTTTCTTCTTGAGATGAGGGGAGGGCTCTCGATAAAATCTCATCCACAAATTCATTGGCTTTGGCCCCTGTTTTTGCCATCCTGCGGGCAAGAGCCACATCTGCGAAGTCAGGCTTACCTAAAATCTCCGCCCGCTCCTGGCGCAGTTTTAGGATTTCACGAATGAGAGGCTCGTTTTCGTAGGGTTCTTTTACACAGAGGTTGTCGCTTGCCGACCATACTTCTTTTCTCAGTTCCTCGTTATCTGCGTACTGGAGGACGGGTAACATCGAAGGGGCATGCAAGGTGAAAACCCATGCATTCGAACCTTTTTCGTTCCCCAGTTTTTCCAGCGCCGCCTGTCTTGCCGCAGACTTTGCATTTTCAGGCAAGCCAAGAAGTTCACTTTCTTCGGTGGCTGTAATTGTCCAGGCGTTGGTGGCGTCTAAAACATGTTCAGAAAAAGTCTGGGTTGCCTTGGCAAGTTCGCTGGAAATTTCCTCCAACCTGGTTCTTTTGTCTTCGGGAAGATCGGCTCCAGACTCTTTGAAATCCTTGACGATTTCATCAAGTAGCCTGCGGTCCACAGCGGTAAGGTTTTCGTTTTCTGATTTTTGAGCATAGCTTTTAACCGCATGCCAAAGATCTGGGTCCAAAGATATTTTGGCTTGGAAAGCACTGATTGCTGGAAGCATCTTATTGTGGGCTTCCCGTAATTCCGGAGAATTACATACACTGTCTAAATGCACCACCAAACCCCATGCCTGATTCAATTCCAATGTGGATCTCTCAAGAGCTTTGATGGTGTTGGCAAAGGAGGTTTCCTCCGGGGAAAGCTTACGAATGTTTTCGAGTGAACCTTCAGCTTTTTCAAGGGCGATTTCCAGGTCTTCTTGAACTTGATCAGGGGTAAGTAGGGACCAGTCAGGAGCAGAATCGGTCTGAAGAAAGGGATGCTTTTTCATTTTTGTAATTTGGGGGCGTAAAGGTTTGGGCTAAAAAGGGAGATCAATAATAGTGGGAATATTTAATAATCATCTTGCAAGTTTGACCTTATGTAATTTGCACTCGGATTACCATTATATTTTCCGAAGTTGTTTCGATAATCAATTCTCTACGCGTTGTTTCATCTGCAAAAAAGAATTGAAAAGCAAGACTTGTAAGAATTCGACAGAGTCGATAGGTTGGCGGGTTTTTTATCCAATGAAAGAACTCACACCTGAACATATCCGAAATTTAGCCATAATCGCTCATGTTGATCATGGTAAAACCACGCTAGTGGACCAATTGCTTCGGCAGTCTGGTTCTTTCCGGGAAAATCAGGTTCTTGATGAGCGGGCCATGGATTCGATGGCACAGGAAAAAGAGAGAGGTATCACCATTAAGGCAAAAAACACATCGGTGCGCTGGGGAGATTACCTGATCAATATTGTTGATACCCCAGGTCATGCTGATTTTGGAGGGGAAGTGGAACGGGTGATGAAGATGGTTGACGGAGTGATGCTTGTGGTCGATGCCTACGAAGGCCCTCAGGCTCAAACCCGGTTTGTCTTACAAAAGGCTTTGGCTGCGGGTTTAAATCCCGTTGTTTTTGTAAATAAAATCGATCGGCCCAATGCCAGACCCGAGGAAATGCAGGATGGCGTGCTTGAATTATTTCTGGAATTAGAGGCCAAGGAAGATCAATTTGATGCCCCCTTTTTGTACGGCAGTGCCAAGGAGGGCTTTGCTCGAGCGAATTTGGAGGACCAGGGGACGGATATGGAGCCTTTGTTTGAGGCCATCGTTAAATCCGTTCCGGCACCCAGGGTGGAAGAGTCGGATGAATTTCGCATGCTCGTTTCCAATGTCGACTGGTCTGATTATGTAGGGCGAATCGGGATAGGAAAGGTGCTTTCCGGACGAGTGAAAATAGGAGATCCGATCTGGCGTCTCCGGGACGATGCCAAGCCAATAAGGGGGAAAGTGTCCAAAGTTTTTGAATATTCTGCTTTGGCCACCAATGATGCAGCCGAGGGGATAGCCGGAAATATTGTGGGAATTGCCGGCTTTGAGGAATTAGATATTGGAGAAACCCTTGCCAGCAAGGAAGACTCTGAGACCTTGCCTTTTCTTGAAATTGATCCTCCCACGGTGATGATGACCTTCTCGGTCAACGACGGCCCTATGGCCGGGCGGGAAGGGGACAGGGTTACTTCACGGGAAATCCGGGACCGATTAATTCGGGAGGCTCGTACCAATATCTCCATCAAATTTGAAGAAACAGGTGAATCCACTGAATTTAAGGTCAATGCCCGGGGTGCCATGCAAGTGGCCGTGGTTGTGGAAGAAATGAGGCGCGAGGGATTT
>CBFIFQ010000045.1:0-18453 GCA_965661905.1 Opitutales bacterium | reverse complement strand
ACCATTGCGGATCGGCACCTGGATGGTGTCACCCGATCCTTCCCCGTTTTGCCAATAAGTGGTGCCCTGCCCATCGTGCAGAGAAAAAAGGAACTGGGCTTCCCCAAAATAGTTCACCCCGCGTACCGAAATCTTACCGGTGTAAGGGACGGGCAACGACGCAAGGGAAAGCCCATGAGCAATAAGAAAAAGGAGGGGGACAAGAACTCTCTTCATGACGCAGATTGTTACTTGATACGCCTACCCTGTCAAACCATGATCCAAATAAATGCCGTGTTAAAACAAAAGAATACCGGGGCCCGCCAGAACGGACTATTTAGGACTGGGCAAACCGACCGATGACACCATCAAAGGAACCATTGGAAAAAAAGACGATCAGAGTGGGCCCGGCGAAGGAATAGGTACCGAGAAAATCTTCCAGTTCCTGGTTGGTGGCAAAGGCCTGGGCAATCTTTCCCTGGGCCTGAATCCTCTCAATCATCCTTGGCGGGCTGATTCGTTTTTCCTCCGGTATTTTCTCCGCCCGGTGGACCGCCCCAAGAAGGGCCACATCCGCCAGGGCGAGAGCATCCGCAAAGCGGTCCTCAAATACATTGGTGACTGCGGTGTTACTCCGGGGCTCAAAGCAGGCAATCACTTCCCGGTCGGGCCAGCGGGCCCGGAGGGATTCCAGGGCACCGGCAATGGCGGTGGGATGATGGGCAAAGTCGGAAAGCACCACCCGATCTTCCCTGTCGAGCAATATTTCCTGCCTCCTTTTCACTCCGTAACAGGCGGAAAAATCTGGCAGGGTGGCGGAGGTAAAGGGAGTGAAGCTTTCAGGTTCCAATTTTTCACCTTTGGCCAGATGCTGGGAAAGAACCGAGGCAAGGGTGGCCATGGCAAGGTTGCGGGCATTGAAGAGGCCGGGCATGGCCCAGTCCACCGGCATCACTTCCTCACCCTTCCATCGTAAGGTAAAACGGGTGCCCTGCCCGTCTTCTTCAAAACCGGCGATTTGCAGGTCATTGGCCTCGCCGACACCCACCTTGATCATCTGGGTCCAGGGCGCAGGTGGGAGGGCAAGAAGGTTGGGGTCATCCCCGTTGACAAGGACATAACCGTCCGATGGCACAATCCGAAGGAGGTGAGAAAAACTCCGGGATATATCCTCGAGGTCCCGGAAAATATCCCCGTGGTCAAACTCCAGGTTATTTAAGACCAGCACCTTGGGCCGGTAGTGGATAAATTTACTGCGTTTGTCAAAAAAGGCGGAATCATACTCATCTCCTTCGATCACAAAGGGGGAACTGGCCCCACCCAGTTCATTTCCGGAAGGCAAGTCCAGGGGAACCCCCCCGATCAGATACCCCGGGTCCTTTCCAGCCTGGTGAAGGGCATAGGAGGCAAGAGCGGTGGTGGTGGTCTTTCCATGGGTGCCGGCAATGACCACGGCCGGCCGGTTGGCGATCAGGTCTTCCCCGATAAGTTGAGGAAGGGAGACAAAGGGAATCTCGCGGGTGCGGAGTAAATATTCCACCTGGGGATTCCCCCGGGAGACGGCATTGCCCACCACCACACGATCGGGCTGCCAGGCCCGCATTTCATTTTCCGCAAAGCCTTCGTAAAGGTCGATGCCGGCGGCCGACAATACATCGGACATGGGTGGATAGACCCCTGCATCAGACCCAGCCACTTCATGGCCCATCTTTTTTAAAAGGACGGCTGCATTTCCCATAGCCGTTCCACATACCCCGATAAAAAATACCCGCATCCTCCCACTTTGAACCATTCCACCGCCGAGGAAAACCAAAATCAGACCCTTGATAAAAAAATTTGAGGAATTGCCTCGACTCCTGCCTCATTTTGAGGGAAATCGAAGCGATGCAAGATACGAATTTGAAAATATTAGTTGTCGGGAGCGGTGGCCGTGAGCACACCCTGGCCAAAGTTTGTCAGCAAAGCCCACGAGTAAACGAGGTAATGGTGGCACCGGGAAATGGAGGCATCGCCGAGGAATTCACAACCCTCGAGCTCGATGTGGCCGACAACCAGCAGCTGGTCAAAATTGCCCAGGATCACCAAATCGACCTGGTTGTCGTGGGTCCCGAAGTCCCCCTTTGCAACGGGGCGGTCGATGCCCTGCAGGATGTCGGCATTCTTGCCTACGGCCCGGACAAAGCAGGGGCCCAACTGGAAGGCAGCAAGGCGTATACCAAGGACTTTTTGGCCAAGTATAATATTCCCACCGCAGACTATGGAAATTTCACTGAAATTGCCCCCGCCCTGGAGTACCTTGCGGGGTGCAGCCTGCCGGTGGTGGTCAAAGCCAGTGGCCTGGCTGCCGGCAAAGGAGTTTTAATCTGCCAGACCCTGGATGAAGCGGAGGAAGCGGTAAAAGATATGCTTTCCGGGGACAGCTTCGGGGAGAGCGGAAAGGAAGTGGTCATCGAAGAATTCCTGGAGGGGGAAGAAGCCTCCCTGCACCTGATATGCTCGGGAGAAAGTTATGTACCCATGCCTATGAGCCAGGACCATAAAAAGGTGGGCGAAGGAGACAGCGGCCTTAATACAGGGGGTATGGGGGCGTATGCACCGACCAGGCTGGTGACCGAGGCCATGCTTCAAAGCTATGAGGAATCCATTGTCCGTCCCACCCTGGCGGGATTGAGGAGCGAAGGGGTAAACTTTCGGGGAACTCTATATATTGGGCTCATGCTTACCTCAAGAGGGCCCAAGGTATTGGAATTTAATGTACGGTTCGGGGATCCCGAGACCCAGGTAATATTGCCCCTGTTAGAGGATGACCTGGTTCCGCTTTTACTGACTTCAGCCCGTGGGCAGGCGATGCCCAACCGGGTACAGTTCAAGGAGGCAAGTTCCATGGTGGTGGTATTAACGAGTGCGGGATACCCAGAGGCTTATCCGAAAAATGAACCGATCTCGATAAAGCAACCTCTTCCGGAAGGTTCGGAGGTAATTTACGCCGGGGTCGGTAAAAATGAAAGCGGGCAGGTTGTTTCCGCAGGAGGGCGGGTACTGGGAGCGGTGGGTACAGGACCCACCTTGCAGGAGGCAAAAGAACGGGCCTATGCCTTGTGCGAACATATAGAGTTTCAGTCCAAATATTTACGCAAAGATATTGGGCACCGGGAATTTTCAAGGCCCTGAATAGATTCAACCTTGCCTTTTTCCTCAATGGGTTGAAAAACATTCCTTGCCAATGGGAAGAAAAAGCAGAGCGAAAAAGGAAAGGAAGGAGGAAAAATTGGTTGTCTTTATTTGCACAGCCAATGTTTGCCGCAGCCCGATGGCGGAGAAATTATTTGAGGATGCCCTGGCCAAGTCCTCCTGTAAGAAAAAAATCAGCGTTTTCTCCGCCGGAATCTCCGCAATGGACGGAGACCAGGCATCGGACAACTCGGTTCTTGCCTGCAAGGAAGAAGGGCTTGATTTATCCGATCACCGCAGTGCGGCCATTACCCGGGCAACCATTGAAAACGCTTCGGTTATTTTTTGCATGACGGAATCGCACCGGGCTTTGCTGCATATGTATTTTGAACTCCCTGAAGACGCTCCTATTTTCCTGATGAGAGAATTTATCGAAAACGGATCCAGGGAATTACCCGACCCTTACGGGCAAGACATGGATGTCTACCGGGAATGCCGGGACGACATGAAGGAAGCCCTGCCTTCTTTGATAAACTGGGTTGAGAAAAACCTCTAAACTTTTATAAACCAATACTATGATCTCCGAAAGTACTGCCACCCTATCACCCACCTTTCTCGATTCCCGCCCCCTCGCGGAAATCGACCCTGCCATCCATCAGGCCATCGAGGCTGAAAAAGTAAGGCAAAGCACGCATATCGAGCTGATTGCCTCCGAGAATTTCACCTTGCCTTCCATTATCGAAGTCACAGGCAGTGTCCTGACCAACAAGTATGCCGAAGGCTACCCCGGAAAAAGGTATTACGGTGGCTGTGAACATGTGGATGTGGCGGAAAGCCTCGCCATTGAGCGGGCGAAGCAGGTATTTGGAGCAGAGCATGCCAATGTCCAGCCCCATTCGGGAAGCCAGGCCAATACCGCGGTTTATTTCGCCATGCTTCAACCCGGAGACAAGATTTTAACCATGAGCCTGCAGGATGGGGGCCACCTAACCCATGGGCACCCCAAAAACTGCAGTGGCATGCTCTATGACGTGATCAATTACGGAGTGGATCCGGACTCGGGCTACATAAATTACGACGAGATCGAAGCCCTTGCCTGCAAGGAAAAGCCCAAGCTTATCACCGTGGGGGCATCCGCCTACCCTCGAACCATCGATTTTGAGCGAATGGGAAATATTGCCAAGGCAAACGGGGCTCTTTTGCTTGCCGATATTGCCCATATTGCCGGGCTTGTTGCCTGCGGGATTCACCCATCGCCCGTGCCTCATGCGGATTTCGTAACCACCACCACGCACAAAACCCTGCGGGGACCCAGGGGTGGGCTCATTCTCTGCCGGGAAGAACACGCCAAAGCGATTGACTCCGCGGTATTCCCCGGCAACCAGGGCGGACCCTTGATGCATGTCATTGCCGCCAAAGCCCTTTGCTTTGCGGAGGCGGGAAAGCCAGAATTCAAGACCTACCAGCAACAGGTGGTCGCCAACTCCAAAGCCCTGGCCGAGGCGTTGACCGGACATGGTTTCCATTTGGTAAGCGGTGGCTCGGACAACCACCTTATGCTGGTTGACCTGCGTCCCTCCCATCCGGATATGACCGGAAAACAAGCCCAGCTTGCCCTGGAAGGAGCCAACATCACCCTCAACCGCAATACGGTACCAGGAGAAACAAGAAGCCCATTCCAGACCAGTGGGATACGCATTGGCACCCCAGCGGTTACTTCCCGCGGCATGAGAGAAAGTGAAATGCAGGAAATTGGCTCGATCATAAATGCAGTAATCTCCGGACACGAAAATCCTCAGGCGATTGCCGAAGCCCAAGAGAAGGCTCTTGCCCTTTGCCACGGATTTCCCTTACCCTACTGATTTGCTCAAAAATCATTTATCATTCAACAGCTCCTACTTTACTAACATATGAATAATAATAAGAAGAAAAAAGGATTTACCCTTATCGAACTTCTCGTGGTTATCACCATCATCGGGATATTGGCTGGTATAGCCTTTGTTGGCTTTGGTGATGTTTTCGGAACTGCCGGTCGTACCGCTGCCCAGAAAAACCTCAAGACGGTTTACGAATCCCTGGCGGCCAAGACCCGCAACTTCCCCACCACCGACGATGTTTCCAGTGCGGAAGAATTTGTTGCCTGGTTTCGTAAGAAAACCAAGGATACCCGCCCTGAGCTTTGGTTTCTCCCTGATGATGAACTGGTCGTGGAGTTGAATGAAGACGGAAACGACGGTGTACCCTCCAATATTCCGGCAACCAAAGACGGATTTACCGGCGACCAAATTGATGCCCTTGGGTATGCGGTGGCCATTCCCAAAGCAGGTGAGGCCAAGACCAGGAGTTTTGTGACCAACCTGGAAAGTGGGCCCTTCCCAATCCTCTGGACATCCGGACTGGATTCGGAAAGATGGAACGACTCATCCCCCTGGGCTGGAGAAGGCGGACATGTACTATTTAGTGACGGCACAGTCCGCTGGTTTGAGGAAACCCAGAATGACAACGGTGATGGCGTTTTCATCAAGGCCATTGACAAAGGGGAAGATGTACCGGACACCTTTGAAAATTCAGAAGCGATCCGGGATGCGGTCCCCGCATCATGGGAAATCTTCGATCCTCGGGATTAATATCTGATTTTCTCTAACTTGTTCATTCCCTTCCTTTTTTCTCATCTTCGTGAGTAAGGGGAAGATAACAGGCACCTTGTATTTTGGAAAACAAGGGAGAGCCAAGGTAATCGTTGAAGGCTGGGATGAGCCCGTCTCTTTAGCCAAAGGATACTCGGGAACCGCCCTGCATGGGGACACGGTTGAACTCCATGTATTGCCGCCTAAGAAAAAGAAACTTGTCCGCAAAAACAGACCGGGAAAGTCGACCAAGGCCCGGTACGAAGTTAAAAAAATTGTAAAAAGAGAGACCGATGAGTTTCTGGGATACCTTCAGGAAGAATCGGGAAGGACCTCGGTAAATGCGGAGAATTCCCGCCTGTTTATCCCTTTCAAAATCATGGGAGATGCCCGCAATGCCCAACCGCATGACAAGGTGGTGGCAAAATTTGTTAGATGGGATCCGCCTGCCCGCATCCCTACCTGTAAAATTATCCGTGTCCTTGGCCCAGGTGACAGCCCACAGACTGATCACTTGGGAATTCTGGCAAAATATGGGCTGTCCAGCACCTTTCCCCATAAAGTCGAGGAGCAGGCCAAAGCCATTCCCCAAACCATCGACCCCAAGGAAATCAAAAAGCGTTTGGACTTTCGGGATGTCTTCACCCTGACCATCGACCCGTTGGATGCCCGGGATTTTGATGATGCCCTGTCGGTTAAGAAGATCAATGATGAAGAGTGGGAAATTGGGGTGCACATTGCCGATGTTTCCCATTACTGCCCCCCCAGATCGGCCCTGGATAAAGAAGCGAGAAAAAGAGGGAATTCCACCTACCTGGTCGGGGAAGTGGTGCCCATGCTGCCTCAATCTTTATCCAACGGTATATGCAGCCTGGTGGAGGGCGAGGACCGCCTGGTGAAATCGGTAATCTTTCGATTTAGGCATGATGGGAAAATCCTTGGTTTCAAGATTGCAGAATGTGTCATTCACAGCGATAAGCGGCTCACTTACGAACAGGCCATTCTCTTTCTCCGGGGCAACAACCTGGAAAGTATTCAGCAGGCAAAGCCACCCTCCAGTCGATACTCGGGGAACCCGGGGAAACCCCTGCATGAATTAAGTCCTGATGAATTAAGGCAGATAAACCTCACGGTTCAAAGGCTTTGGTCGATTGCATCCAAATTGCGAACTTCGAGAATGAAGGAGGGATCGCTCAACCTTGAATCCACTGAAATTAAGATTCTGGTCGATGCCAAGGGTGAACCGGAAAAAATTCTTTCCTCGGAGAATGATGAGAGTCATCAACTGGTGGAAGAATTTATGCTTTTAGCCAATGAGACCGTGGCCAAACATATCCGGAATAAAAAACTGGCAGGGATTTACCGTGTTCATCCTGAACCCGACCCGGAAAACCTGGAGGAACTGAGGAATTTTGTGGCCATCTTTGGTATTTCCTGCGGAGAGCTTACATCCCGAAAAGAGGTAAACAAATTACTCCGTAATATTAATAAGCACCCCATTGCCCAGGTTCTGAAAATTAAATTCCTTCGCAGCTTAAAGCAGGCCTGTTACCGAAGCACACCGGATGGCCACTATGGGTTAGCCAAGCGTGACTACCTGCATTTCACCTCCCCGATAAGGCGATACTCGGATCTCGTGGTCCACCGCATTATCGAACAATGGCTTAAAAAAGAGCAAAAGATTCCAAAGTTCAGTGACTCCCTCGAAAGCCTGGCCAAACATATTTCTGTAACTGAGAGAAACAGCGTGGATGCGGAAAGAGAGTCAGTAAAGGATAAGCTTTTACTCTACTACAAAAGGGGCATTGATGCACGCCCACCGATTGTCCACCGTGCCATGATCACGGAAATTGGAAGAAGAGGGTTTTTCATTGAACTTGTGGATACCATGGCCCGGGGCTTTGTGCCTGTCCGCACCCTTCCCCGCCAGCTTGGGTACCGCGTCGCAGCCAATGGGTCAGCCCTGGTGGGACGAAACCCAAAAAATAAATTAAAGTTAGGCCAGGAGGTGCAGGTGGTTATCGACAAAGTCTTTGTCTCCGATAAACAGCTTGATTTCAAGCTGGCGTAAACTTTCTTGCATCCATCCCAAAGTCTCACATTTTTGGTAGAGCATGAATTACGACTTTCAAATAAAACTGGTTCAAATTTGGGAAAAAGCGGTTGACCTCTACCAAAATGGCCAACGGGATTCCGCCACTTTTCCGATGGAGGAAGATCTCCCCTTTCTCTCCTCCATCGGTATGAATAAAATGGATATCTTTGACTTTGCGGAGGACTGGGTACTCGAGGGCACACCGGACCTTGCCACCTTTTTACTCATCCATGAACAGCGAAGGAATTACTTTTTTGAAATACAAAAAAAAGTACCATCCTTAAAAGTGTTGGATCCATCCACCCTGCCTGCCAAAACGGAAACCATTGAAGGCATCCATTGGCTCCCGAGAATCATCCCCAAAGCCCGGGCTAAACTTCGGGGTGAGTTGCCCGCTTCTTCCATGTTTTGCTGTGGCGGAGACCGGAATTTCTTTAAGACCTATGACATCCATCCCGCGGAATTCCTGCGGGTTGTAAAAAAAGCGGAGGAGCAGGACCAGGTGATTATTGACTGGGTTCTTGCTCGAGTAAGAGAAAATAATTTGTAAACCAGCTAGCTATGAGATTTCAAAAATATCACGCCCTCGGGAATGATTACCTTGTTTTTGACCCAGAGGGAAAAAAACAGGCATTCACAGAGGAAGAAACCATTCGTATTTGCCACCGTAATTTTGGACTGGGCTCCGATGGTATTCTTGTGGGACCCCTCCCCTCTGAAAAAGCAGATTTCGGTCTTCAAATCCTTAACCCCGATGGCTCAGAGGCCGAGAAGAGCGGTAACGGCCTGCGGATATTTGCCCGTTACCTCAGGGACTCCAAGAGAGTGGGAACGAATGCCTTTACCGTGGATACCCTGGGGGGGGTTGTCTCCTGCGAGGTTTCTGAATCCGCCGATGTCATAACCGTGGAAATGGGACAGGTTAGTTTTCACAGTGATATTATTCCCGTCAATGTCGAAGGCGATGCCCGGGAAGTGACCGATGAAAATATAAGTGTTGGGTCCGAGACATTGAAATACTATGCCGCAACCATCGGAAACCCTCACTGTGTGATACCGGTCAATCAGGTTTCCAAAGAGG
Source organism: Opitutales bacterium (assembly GCA_965661905.1). Taxonomy (GTDB): domain Bacteria; phylum Verrucomicrobiota; class Verrucomicrobiia; order Opitutales; family Seribacteraceae; genus Seribacter. The sequence goes on along the minus strand of CBFIFQ010000045.1, from coordinate 9,500 downwards.
ATGCTTTACGCCTCGGTCCTCTTTTGGAAAATCACTCCAATTTCCCCAACCGTACCAATGTCCAGTTTTTGGAAATCCTAGACCGCAACCGTATAAAAATTGAAATTTGGGAGAGAGGTGCTGGCTACACCTTGGCTTCTGGAAGCAGCAGTTCCGCGGCCGGAGCCGTAGCCCGGAAAATGGGTGCCTGTGATCAGGATATTACCGTGGAAATGCCAGGTGGGGAAATTCAGCTGGTTATTGATGACGCCTTTAGTGTTAAGATGGCCGGTCCGGCAACCCGGGTGGCGACGATGGACCTGGATACGGAATGCTTAGAATAAGTATAAGCCTTGGCTAAGCAGGTTTCCGGCATACCCAAAACCTGCATTCGTCTGAATATTTTTGGGTAAGCGAGTCTTCCTCTGCAAGTTTGGACCTTAAAACATCCCGTTCCACAACAAAGCCTGCCGCCTGTAAGTCGGATCTCAGCTCAGAGACATCCGGGACATGGATAAAAAGTTTTCCTTTGGCGGTTTCCTCAAACCGGTCTCCAAATTCTTGTAATCCTGGGTCTTGCTTCCCTTGATTCCACTTTTTTCTCTCCGTTGCCCAAAACTTTTTCCACTTGGGCAAGGTCCGGTCGTGAGCGGTAAAAATAAAGTAGCCACCAGGTGCAAGAACCCGGAAAGATTCTGCGATAGCTTTTCTCCGGTTTGGCAGTCCGGGTATTTGCATCATGCCGTTAAAGCCAAAGATTACACCATCAAAAGAAGAAGAAGAATAGTCAAGATCCGTGGCATCTTGCTTCTGAAACTCTACTTCTTGTTTCAGTTTCTGGTTTAGTACTTTAGCACCTTGAACCATTTTTTTTGAAAAATCAGAAGCAGTCAATCGGTGGTAACCGGCTTTGTGCAGCCCAAAAGAAATCCGCCCAGTACCACAGCCCAGTTCCAAAAGTTTCACATTCTTGTCAGGAAACACCCTCTTGAAGATAATTTTCTCGGATTTCCATAACCCAACCCGCTCAGTGGCTTCTGTGTAATGTTGGAGTACCCCAGGCTGAGCGTAATAGCCTAGCACATCACGGGCGGATACTTTGCTGGGTTTTAAAATCATCGAAAATATATTCCCCGGAATCATGAACAATTTCAGAATTGAAGCAAAACTAAGATGACGCTTGCCAAAACTCTGCAAAAATGATTTTTTTGTACCTTTTCTATCCATGAAAGCTACAATTAAGACACAAGGTAGTCAGTTCACAGTTGAGAAAGGTGATAAACTTTTCGTGAATCGTTTCCCCGACACAAACGAAGGTGATCAAGTAAAACTTGATCAAGTATTGATGGTTGTAAATGATGGAAAGCCTACTTTTGGCTCCCCCACCATTGAAGGTGCATCGGTAACTGCCAAAATCCTCGAAAACAAGAAGGATAAAAAAGTAATTGTTTTCAAAAAGAAGAGAAGACAGGGATACAAACGCAGGAAAGGACATCGTCAGCTTTTATCCGTGATTGAAATCGAATCAATCGATCTTAAGTAATCATCCTCAAATTTTCGAACAATGGCACATAAAAAAGGACAAGGTACTTCCAAAAACGGTAGAGACAGTAACAGCAAACGCTTGGGCGTTAAAAAATTTGGTGGAGAAGCTGTACTAGCCGGTAATATCATTTTACGTCAGCGTGGCACCAAGTATCATCCCGGCAGCAATGTGGGACTGGGTAGAGACTTCACCCTTTTCGCCCTGACCCCAGGTAAGGTTCAATTTGATAAAGCACACAGACTCGTAAACGTTGTTTCCGAGTAATTGCTTACAATTTGGTATATCCCAGTCCTTTTCTAACGAAAAGGGTTCCTTATCTCCCTGCCTTATCTAGTTGTTACCTGTAGCTATGGATATCTCAGATGATTTAGAGAGTGGAGATTCCCATCTCCCTGCTTTAACTTTCGCTGAGACTCGGGTTCTCGGATCTCTTATTGAAAAGGAACTCACCACTCCTGAGTATTACCCGATGAGCCTTAACGGGCTTACCAATGCCTGTAACCAAAAAAATAACCGCAACCCTAAATCAGAATTATCTGAGGATGAGGTATCCCATGCGATTGAAGAGTTAAGGCTTAAAAGACTCGCTCACCGTGTCGATTTAGTGGGCTCACGGGTTCCTAAATTTCAGCACAATGCTGAGAAAGAGTTAGATCTGATTAAAGCAGAGCGGGCATTACTTGCTGAGTTGCTGAACCGGGGTCCTCAAACTGCCGGGGAATTAAATACCCGGGCTTCCCGCATGTTCAAATTTGACGGTTTGTCCGATGTTGAGGATACCCTGACTGAGTTATCTGAGAGAGATTCTGCACTCGTTTGCCTTATGGACCCCATACCCGGCAGAAAAGAAAGGAGATGGTTCCATAAACTCGCCCCTGCCCCAAAAGTAGAAGCAGGCGAAAGTGTTCAACCCGTTTTTGTCCCATCGGCCGATAAAAGACTGGATCAAATCGATGAGAACTTGAAGGAGTTTAAAGACCTGAAGGAAGAAGTGGAAGCCCTTCGCTACCAAGTGCGGGAATTAAGGGACGAATTCAGTAATTTCCGAAAAGAATTCGAATAATTTCAGCTCTTAGAGCCTTGTGGTTCCCTGCTCCAAGCCAAGCAGGAAATCAGCGTAAGCGGATTGAATACCATCCTTCAAATCAATCTTTGCTTTCCATCCCAAAGAATCGAGCAAGGATACATCCAGGCATTTTATAGGCGTCCCATCGGGTTTACTCAGGTCATGGGTGATTGTCCCTTCAAACCCGACAACCTGCTTAACCATCTCCGCCAATTCCAAAATCGTCCGGTCCTTTCCTGTCCCGATATTTACCCAATCTGGAGGGTTGTCGACTTGAAGCATAAATAATAAGGCCTCAGCCAAGTCATCCGCATGTAAAAGTTCCCGCCTGGGCTTACCGGTGCCCCACATACAAACTTCTTCAAGACCCGCTTCTTTGGCTTCATGAAAGCGTCGAAGTAAGGCAGGTAAAACATGAGAGTTTTCCGGGTGATAATTATCCCCTGGCCCATATAAATTTGTGGGCATGGCACTGTGAAAAAGAACCCCGTGTTGATTGCGGTAATGCCGGCACATTTCCAGGCCGGCAATCTTGGCCAGGGCGTAAGCGGAATTTGTGGATTCCAAGGGGCCTGTCAGCAGGGATTCCTCCTTCAATGGCTGAGCCGCATCCCTTGGGTAGATGCAGGAGCTGCCAAGGTTCAGGAAGCGCTGCACCTGGTTTTCATAGGATGCGTGGATCAGGTTGGCATTAATCAGAAGGTTTTCCCGAATAAAATCTGCCGGATAAGTATTATTTGCATGAATACCGCCAACCTTACCAGCTGCATTGATTACATATTCTGGCTTTTCAGCTTTAAAGAAATCATCGACTTGTTTTTGGACGCAGAGATTAAGTTCATCACGGGTCCGGGTAATTACTTCCCAGTCCTTAGAATCATTGCCTAAAGCCCGGACGATGGCTGATCCCACCATCCCCCGGTGTCCACTGACAAAAATCCTGGCCATTTAGGACAAATTGGCTTCGGATAAAGTTTTTTCCTGCTGAGCCAATTTCATATCTTCATCCACCATCAAGCCAACCAGTTCCTTAAATGTGGTTTTGGGCTCCCACCCAAGCTGCTTTTTGGCCTTGGCTGGGTCCCCGATTAAAAGATCCACCTCAGCTGGGCGCTCATACTTTTTATCAAAGCCCACATACTCATTCCAATCCAGGTCCAAATGAGCAAAAGTTTCTTCTAAAAATTCACGCACAGTGTGGGTTTCATTGGTCGCAATCACATAATCATCGGGCTGATCCTGCTGCAGCATGAGCCACATGGCTTCGACATATTCCTTGGCATAGCCCCAGTCACGCTTGGAGTCCAGGTTCCCCAAAATTAATTTTTTTTGCAGACCCAATTTAATACGAGTAGCCGCTCGGGTAATTTTTCGGGTCACAAAGGTCTCACCCCGGCGCGGAGATTCATGGTTAAAAAGAATCCCACTGCTCGCATGCATATTGTAGGACTCACGATAATTGACTGTCAACCAATGGGCATAAACCTTGGCACAGGCATAAGGAGAACGGGGCCAAAAAGGAGTAGTCTCGACTTGGGGCACTTCCTGCACCTTTCCGTACATTTCGGAAGAAGATGCCTGATAGTAGCGCACCTTCTCCACTAAACCAGCTTCCCGTATTGCCTCTAATATTCTGACCGCCCCCAGGCCGGTGACATCCCCGGTGTATTCAGGTATATCAAAGGATACCCGCACATGACTTTGAGCCCCCAAATTATAGATTTCATCCGGTTGCAATTGATAAAGTAGTTTCACCAATTGAACCGCATCAGCCAAGTCACCGTAGTGAAGGTAAAGGTTGGTGTTATCCACCAAAGGATCCTTATAAATATGATCCAAACGATCGGTATTAAATGTCGAGGCCCGGCGGACAATTCCATGCACCTCATATCCCTTTTCAAGGAGCAGTTCCGCTAAATAGGAACCATCTTGACCCGTAATACCTGTGACTAAAGCTTTTTTCATGAAGGACCTTATAATAGATTTAACTAGACTCGTAAAGCTAACTCCTAAAACTCAAAGACCAACAAAGTTGACAGAATGAAAAAGCTGACTAGTTTTAAAAGTCACTTGGGGGATTAGCTCAGTTGGTTAGAGCGCATGCATGACACGCATGAGGTCACTGGTTCGACTCCAGTATCTCCCACCATAATCGATATCAATTTTGACTCATCGGCTCTGTATAAATTGTCGTGTTACAATTTGTTTTTACAGAGTGTATAAGTTAGATAACCTAAAGTTCCTTGAAAATAGCAGTACAAGTTCCGATTAAAGGTAAATCAAGCTTAAGGGTTCCTAACAAAAATTTTAGAAATTTAAATGGTAAGCCTCTTTGCTACTGGGTTCTTGATGAGTTAGTCAAACTCCCAGCAGATATTGATATTTTCATCGATAGTGAAGAAGAAAATATTTTTCAAAAACTAGCAATACCTCGTTTTCAAAGGTTTAAATTTCACAAACGCAAAGAGTGGTTTTCACATGACCAGGCAAACGGAAACCACCTCATCCATCAATTTGCATTGGATCACTTAGAATATGATGCCTACGCTCAGATTTACGTAACGGCTGTGACTCTCAAAGAACAGATAATTACTAATGCACTCGAGGCATTTAGAAAGAACTCTTCCAAGCACGACTCTTTATTTCTAGCAACTGAAGAAACTGGTTGGGTTTGGTTTAAGGACGAACCAATTAATTATGACCCTCTTCGCCCTCATGGGCTTCCACGATCTCAAGATGCAACATTTATCAAAGAAACAACTGGATTGTACGCCATTATGCGAGAGGCTGTTCTTCTCTCGGGTTGCCGTATTGGTTCTTCACCGTATGTCTTTAAAATAGAACCGGAATATGCTATGGACATCGACACCATGAGCGATTTTATAGAAGCAGAAAAGCTTTTAAGTCTCCAAAATATATAATGTAAAGTCCCTTGAATGTGCAAAATTGGATACTTGAGAATAAACACCCCGGTGCAACCTCTTGTTTTATTCTCGGGGAAATTGAAAACCTAAGGGTTCTCGAGCCATTTAAATCCTATAATTATGTTGTTTGGTTTGTAAGTGAAAAACAATTACCCAAAAACTCTTCGGAATATAAAAATATTTTCCCTATGACTCTGGAATCGATCGATTCATCAAAACTTGATGAAATTGTGACCACATTGATCAACGAAAATATTTCCCTCATTCCAGATATATTTTGTAGCCAAAAAATTTTAGATAACCATGCCCAGTCTTATGACTTGATTCTAAAGACAATTCAAGTCAAGTCTGAGGAAAAGCTTAGGGTTGGGAAGATGAGGAAACTTGAGGGTTTCAGTTCCCAAAAAAATATTTTAAACAACCTGCCTTTTTTCATTCAAAACCAATTAGGTGATCATGCTGAAAATTTGCTCTTAGCAAAACCAGTTGCCGTGGTAGGAGCAGGACCTTCACTTGATTGTAGTATAAATGTACTGGAGAAATATCATCGAAATTTCTACATTTTTTGCGTCGATTCTGCTTTTTCAAAGTTACGAAATCGAAACATCCAACCGGATGCCGTCTTTACCATAGACGCAGAAAAGCAAATGAATGCCTGTCTAAATGAAAATGAAAGTATTCATTCATTATTCCTCTCTCTTAAAAGTCCGCATGAATGGGCAACACGAAAAGATACAAAAAAATATTTTTTGAGTGCACAGATACTAACTGAGGATTGGTTAGCTGAAAATGGATGCGTTAAGACTATTCCAAGAGTCATTGGGAACTGTGGAATTACAGCGGTAAATCTAGCAGTATTTTTGGGGTGTTCTCCAATTATGCTTTTTGGTTTAGATCATTCAGCCGATGAAAAAACAGGACAGGGACATGCATCAGAAGTCAATTTGAAGATTTCACGGGCCACTTATAACCCAAATAAATGTAAGCATACTGTTCCTGGAAATTACCAACCTCGAGTAAAAACATTTCTCTTAAATGAATGGGAAAAGTTAAATGAATTGATATCAGGGACCCGAGATTCTCAAGAAATTTGGAATATTACTGATAGAGGTGCAAAATACGATAACGCAAAACTCATTCATCCAGAAAAATTCATATTTCAAAAAGAAATAAAATTTGAAAAAGAAAATCTTCATTTCGAAACTAGAAGCATCGAAGAAAATAGATTGCAGGATTTGAAGCATCAAATTCAACAATTTCTTCGAAAAAAAGGGAACTTGGTTCAACTGATTTTGAAATGTAACTCAATAAACAACGAAACTTGTGTCCTTCTATCAACTCTCTTCCAAGAAAATTTAATTTCAAAATTGCTGTCAAATTTTACTTTCAAAATTGCTCCTGTTCTTCTGAATTGGCGGGATGTCTCAGAAGATGAAAGATTTGAAGTACTCAGAGAAACAAAAGATATGCTTCACGAAATTTATTCATTGGAAATTAAACTGCAAAATTTATCATAATAAAATATTTCCAAATCCATTAACCTTTAATCATAATCGAATTATAAAAAAGAAATCTAAGTTAGAGTGGCTCCTAATCTTTTTTCTGGGAGCATTATTTGCTGGTATTTGGCTTTATGCACATTGGAATTTATCGCGGCACCCACCTCACCATAAGGGACCGGGAAGCGTTGGGTACGAAGAACCACAAAATCCAACTAAAAATACTCTAAAAGATGTTAAATAAGGTGGTCTGCATATCAGGCGTCTCAAAAGGACTTGGGTATGCATTAGCCAAAGAATTTGATCGTAGAGGTTGGAATGTTGCTGGCTGTGCAAGAAGTGAAGGTGCGTTAATTAATTTAGGAAACGATCTCCAAAACAAACACTTCATTCAAAAAGCAGACATCACTCAACAACCTGATGTTCAAACATTCGCAGATAAAGCCCTATCTACTTTAGGAGTTCCATCCCTTTTATTAAATAATGCAGGTAAGATTAACAAGAACGCCCGGTTGCATGAAATTTCTTCCGATGAGTTTTTAGATGTTTTACAAGTAAACCTATGTGGCACTCATAACATGATTAGGGCATTTTTGCCATCTATGCTTGAGGCGGGAAAAGGAACGATTGTCAACTTCAGCTCTTACTGGGGACAGTCCAGTGCCGCTGAAGTTGCCCCCTATTGTGCCAGCAAGTGGGCCATTGAGGGTTTAACCCGTGCATTGGCACAAGAGCTACCAAATGAATTGTCGGCCGTTGCCCTGAACCCAGGCGTCATTGATACGGATATGTTGCGAAGTTGTTTTGGTGAAAGTGCAAGAAATCATGAAAAGCCCCATGATTGGGCTAAACATGCAGTGGACCGCCTTGAAAGACTTACTGTTTCAGACAGCGGAATGACAATTCTTGCTTAAATAATACTATTTTTTCTTTTCTATCTCAATCGATCCAGAGTTATCAATCTCAGTAAAGTTATAGAGTTCACTTTCTACAGAACCTGTGACCCCAATAGTTTCTAAATTAACGAGCTCTTCGGAAACCGGATTAAGGGCATTGAAATAATCGTCCATCAATAGCAGGCCGCTTGACTGGAATTCTTTAATCCTGCCCTTTCCTGAAATCACACCAAGGGAAGGAAAATTTATTTGCTCTAAACCTGCTACGTTGGAAATAACCAAACCAGCAGAACTAGAGCCCTTCGAAATACTTGATGTATCTGGATCATAATTCGTTCCGATATTTAATTCAAAAGATGAACTTGTTATTTTCGCTTCACCTATTACTGCAACACTATCTCCTGCATAAACATCGAGGCTATTACCAATAATGTTGCTATTAATCGTAACATCGTCCGCAGCATCTGAACCCGAAGCAACGAGTAAAACTTCACCGGCTTTTGCATCAATAGGAGCATTAATGGTAAGGGGACTTTTTGCCACCAATGAAACCTTGCCCGCAGCATCATCATTCGTGAATTGAATTCCCTGAATAGTATCAAGCTCACTAATGACCAAACCTCCCGTATTAACAACATCGATGTTCCCAGTACCAGATTGAGCAGCTAACTGTAATCCATCCCCTGAGGATATGACAGAAACCCCTTCCGTAGCACTTATCTGAATCGTTTCAGCAGAAATGCTACTAGATGTGAAAGCACCTTGCTCCACTATGTAAACATCTTTTGCACTAACAACAACATCCCCAAATGTAGAGTCTGCATTTGTAAGAGTAACAGATTGACCGGAAGCAGTAATTGTAGTCGCTCCTGTAACCGCCAAAGTTCCACTGTCGGTAATGGCACCGTTTGAGGTAATGCCTAGAGTTCCAGTAACCGTACTCGCACCAAGTTCAGTCGCCGACGCTTCGGTTACAACAACATCTGCTCCCATGAAGGATAATGCCCCAAAGGTGGAAGCTGCGTCATCGAGAGTTATATTCTGACCGCTCGCACTAATCGTAGTCGCTCCCGTAATCGCCAAAGTTCCACTGTCAGTAATCGCTCCGGTTGAAGTAATGTCCAGGGTTCCACTTACAATACTCGCTCCCAGATCCGTCGCCGCGGCTTCCATTACTGCAACATTCACTCCCGTTAAGTTTAGCGTTCCAAAAGTGGATGCAGCTTCATCCAAAGTGATATCCTGACCAGTTGCACTGATCGTAGTCGCTCCTGCAATCGTGAGTGTTCCGCTGTCAGTAACCGCCCCACTGGAGGTAATCCCCAAGGTTCCCGTGACAGTACTCGCTCCCAGATCTGTCGCCGCGGCTTCGGTCACGGCCACATCCGCTCCCGTCAAGGTTAAGGTTCCAAAGGTCGACGCTACCTCATCAAGGGTGATATTCTGACCGCTTGCACTGATTGTGGTCACTCCTGCAATTACAAGGGTTCCACTGTCAGTAACCGCTCCACCCGCTGTCACATCTAAGCTCGCGGCACTCAAGGCAACCAAGTCCAAGGCTGTCGTATCCACTATTGTGACTGCACTTCC
>CBFIFQ010000044.1:0-18578 GCA_965661905.1 Opitutales bacterium | reverse complement strand
TAGTGGAGAATGTACCTGCTGCCTGGCTGGTGGATACGGTTACCTCATTGTCCCATGCATAGGCTGGGGTGACTGCTGTCCCCCGGTCTTCATCCCCCCAGCGTATCTTCACCGTAGCGTTCTGCCCGCCCGTACTGTTCAATACTCCAGTGAGTACGGCCTTGCCCCGCTCCGGTTGGCTCGAGCTCAATGCCCCAAGTCCCGGCGGAAGAATGGTCTGGGCAGAAACAATACTCGTGAATATGAAAAAGGGCAGATAACAAATATATGCTTTGTGAAAGTTATTCATAATAGGCTGGACTGGGCTGATTTGAATATTGTGAAGATTATGTGAAAAATAATGGAATCTTCATTCACACTTAGCACTTAAAGAAAAAATAATACATATAAATATAAAATAATCTTTTAAATTAGTAAATATGATCTTTTAAGTAAAAACTTAGTTAACTCTAATTGGTAGAAAGTACATAAACCCTTTTTTTATTTTATCCAGCTCAGTTGGCTTTTGGGTTTGTCTATGTAAGCCACGGTTAATCAAGCCTAACATATTAAAAGATATCAAATAAATCGTATTCTTTTATCATTCAGTTTTTTCTTTTCAAATTAGTAACAGTCTATTTTTGGAGCGATGTTTGAAAGCAGGTATTTCTATGGAAATCGAGCAATTTAGCGTCTTTGACTTATTTGAATTTTCGTTGCCTATTAAATCTTTGGTATTCCTCAAAGAGTTTATTTTTGAGCCTGTGGTTGGATAATGGCTTCATCTCACTCCGGTCACCATCCAGGTCGTAGAGTTCAAACTCACCTATCTTCGTGTTTTCAAATTTAGCAAATTGATTGGGATGAATGAGTTTAAATTGCCCCGAACGAATGGCATTGGCCCGGTGAACCATAGCTGGGCGGTTCATCATGATTCGCTCATCGAAAAGAGCCGGTAAAAAACTGTAACTATCAACCGCAGAGGAAAATTGCTTTAATAGATTTACCTGAAACAGTTCCGCAAAGGTAGCCATAAAATCGGTAAAGTTCACGATGGATGAAGTGATTTTTCCTGCGGGTATTTTGTCGGGCCATTTTACGATAAGAGGGACACGGTGGCCACCCTCCCAACGCGTAGATTTCACTCCCCGCAATCCAGCGGATGAGCTGTGTCCTTTCGTACCCATGAGGGCGTAGGATTTCGGGCTTGGGCCGTTGTCGCTGGTGAAGACAAGAATAGTTTGACGGTCAAGCCGGGTGCGTACTAAGGCATTATTTATTTGGCCGACCACCCAGTCCAGTTGCAGGACAAAATCAGCATATTCGCCCAAGTCACTTTTTCCCCGGAACTTTTCCATGGGTACCCAGGGTTGGTGGGGAATCGGGGATGCATAGTACAAAAAAAATGGGGGGGAGTCTTTTTGCTCTGCTATTTTTTCAATCAAAGCGACCGCTTTTTTCGCAAGGTTGGGGCTGGTCTCTTGGATGGAGAATCCGGGAGATTTTAGAGATTTTACCCATTGTGTCTTACCTTGGTGGTCGTGTTTGGGGAAAGTGGTAAGTTCTGTGGGTTGACCGATGAATTGATTCTGCTCTATGAAGCACAAGGGAGCCGCCCCAGCCGAGGAGGCTATGCCAAAAAAAGTATCAAACCCCCGGTCTGTAGGCCCCCCTTGCAGGGGTTGGTCTGTCCATTTATCTTTACCCTCAAACCCAAGATGCCACTTTCCGAGCATGTGGGTCATGTATCCCTGAGACTTAAAGAGGTGAGCCAGGGTTTTTTCCTCTTCGGTGATGATAGGCTTTCCTTTAGATAGCAGAGTGTTGAGTACACCGGTGCGGGCGGGGTTAATGCCGGTAAGTAAGCCATAGCGGGATGGGGTGCAGGTGCTGCAGGCTGCATGGGCGTCACTGAAAGATAACCCTTCGCTTGCTAATTTAGAAAGGTGAGGAGTTTTTATCTTGGAATGAGGGTTGAAAGGGGCACAGTCCCCATATCCCAGGTCGTCGGCGAGAATAAGAATGACATTAGGTTTTTTTCCCTGAAGAAGAAAATTGGAAAGCAGGAAGAAAAAGCAGGAAGCAAGTATATTAAATTTCATCCATCAAATTCGAGTATTACAGCCTTGCCCGAAATATTACTTTTATGGTTTTGCGGGGTTCCCGAAAACATCAATTTCCCCAAAAAAAGTGGGGCCATGGACCTCGACTAGGAGGTAGCGGAAATCCCCAATCTTTCCTTTCGAGGCAAAAATAGAACAGGCTTGTTGAGCGGGCCGATCGATATCTTCGCGGACATCAAAAAAGCGGTCGCTATTGACACGGGCTATTCTTTTCCACCCACTTTCAATAAGGGGAAGGTTTAAGTCGGGAATCTTTTGATCCTGAAGCCCGTAGAGGGTGAAAACCTGCCTGGCTCGGTTTTTGTGTTTTTTCACCTTTTGATTTTGGTGCCAGGAATAGGAGTTTACCCGCTGAATTGCTATGTCTTTACCCAAATCAATAAGCAAGTTACCAAAGGTGCCGCCTTTTTTTTCCAGAAAAACTGATTCTTTGGGGGAATCCGGTAAGGTCTGACCCTTCCCATCCAATAGAGACAATGGGTTTACCTCCCAACCTGGTAACTTGCGGAGTGTTCCCTTGGGGACCGAAACTTTAGCGATTCCATGAGAGGTATCCGCATAATCATCTCGGCTGGGGGGTGGAATGGAAGGAAAGATGAAGTCTTTTGATTCATTTCCGGATTCAATTTTTGTCAGAACTTTATGTTTGCCTGGTTCCACAAATATGGTCCCACCCGCTTCAATCAGGTGGTGGGCATGGTCTTCTTCAATAATCAAATTCACTTTACCCTGGGTGACCCCCAATCGGCTCAACCCGTCTGGAGCCACGGCTGCCGTGAAGGAGGTTCCTAAATCCACAAAAGTTGAACTCGGAGTGGTGATAGAAAAACCTTGCGATTCAGGGGTTTCCGCCACAACTTGAGCTCTCCCTAAGGTAAGAAAGACGGAATTTGCGGAACAGAGTTCTACAATGGATGGCCCCTCTAATGACATGATGGCACCGTTGCTAAAGCGAACATTAGCCTTTCCTGAAGACAGCTCTATACGGTCACTCACAAAAAGAGAACTTCCTTGATCGACGACTTCTTGGCTGTTCATCCATCTGCAATTTTCTAGTTTTTCAAAGTAGGCAATAGCTTGTTTTGAGGACTCTGGGAGACCCGGGGTTGTAGGTTTGAAGTTGATGGCAAGCAGAAAGAGTATAATGGCGGCAATGGAGGACCAGATGGACCAGGGAGGAAAGCGGAAGGTTTTACCTGTTTGCTTCTCGGGAATATTACATGCGTAGGGTAATGCCGCATCAACTCTTGCATAGGAAAGGAAATCCTTTCTGAGTTGATGATCCTTTCTCATCTTTTGCTCCAATAACTTAACTTCCTCCGCGGTTGCCTGAGCATCTAAGTAGAGCCTAACCAGTTCCAGGTCTTGGTTGGATGATTTCACGCAAAACCCTCCTGTTTTTTTAAATCATTCTGAATACAGTCTGCGAGTGCGATACGGATACGATGCAATGCCTTGTATAGGGACATGGGGGTGCGGTCCGCTCTTTTTGCGATCTGGTCAATCTTTGTGCCTGTGAAATAGGCTTCCTTTACCAGAGCGCGATTTTTTTCGGGTAGCTTACGGATGCATTTTTCTAAGGCTTTTTCTTCCAGGTCGAAGCAATCTAGTTCCTTTTCAGTATCTTTTGCCAATTGGAGGACAAGTTCTTCACTAAATACATGACGGTCCCGAGCCTGATCCCGCCGGTAAGCTAGTGCCTCAAAGCGGGCAACTCCAAAAGCCCAGCGTCTGAAGTTTTCAGGGGAATCCAACTGATCAAACTTCCGCCAAAGCACCGCCGCTGTACCCTGCATGACTTCTTTGGCATCCTCTAAACTTGGGACTAGAGAGCGAACAAACCCTCGCAACGAGCTTTCTGTTTCCACATAGAGCTGGAGAAATTGGTCATGCTTATGCTCTTCATCTGGTTTCATCGACATAGGTACACTCCACCAGAGACATATTTTTGCCAAAAAATCTAGCTTCCTACTCCCATTCTTTCATAAAGGCGACAATGTCAGCCACGTCCTGAGAGCTTAAGGCCAACTGCTCCGCCGAGAGCATGAGTGAACGTTTCATTCTTTTCGAGCTCTTCACTTTTGATTTCGGAATCATTTGAGACATTCCGCCCTGGGTAAGAACGATGGATGGATCGCCGTGGGATTCAGTGATTCCATGAATGATGCCTCCGTCTTTTAAGATATATTCTGTTCCCTGAAAGCCATGGGCAATGCCTTGGGATGGGTTGACAATGGCATGAATGATCGCAGTTGTGGATTGCTTGGCAGCCCAGCCTTCGAGGCGGGGGCCATAGTTGGCACCCATACCATTGACTTCATGGCACATGGTGCAGCGCATGATGGTTGTCTTTCCCTTGTGAGGGTCCCCGGTAAGCTTGGCAATATCTCCAACTTTCAGCTTAGTTTTTTGGGTTGGCTCAGGTGTGCTAATGGGAATAAGTGGAGCCGTATCCGGGTCATAAATTCCCGATTCTTTGAGCCTTGCTTGGAGGTCATATTGGTTCCATGCGGTAAGGCTCCGTTTGAGAATCCACTGGGTAACCGCCTGCTTGATTGAATCCTCTTTCAGGCTTTTCCCTAAATCAAAGAGCGCATCGGGGGCAAGCGGGTGGTTGATAAAAGCGATCGATTCAATGGCAAACAACCTGTCTTTCATGGCAAGAGCCTTATTCTGCACCCTGGATTTTAAGTCTGGCAGGGCTTCTTTTACCCCCAATCGCCAGGTGATGCGGGTAAATGCCTGATTCCAGGTCGATGGGTTTTGCATCCCAAGGTTCGCCCGCAGGTATGTCCAGGTGGCACCTTCTTTACCAGCTGCCCCTAATCCGATGGATTCGACATAGTTTTTATCCTTCCCGTCATATCTTTTCGCTACTTCAAGTAACACCGGGCTTGCTTTTACCTTGGGGTAAGCCCTCATAGATAAGGCCACATCTCTGCGGATCCCGGGGTCAGAGTCTTTAGCCATTTGTAAGGCGTAAGGGAATAGTTTCTGACCAGATCTGCGAAGGCTTCGGTAGGCTACGAGGCGATGGATTGAGTCAGCTGAATCCAGCAGCTGATAGGCTTTCTCGATTCCTTTCGGTCCAAGATAGGGGAGTAACCAAATGGCACGTGCGGCCACATAGGGGTTAGTGTGCCCCAGGAGTTCTGTCACGGTATCAGAGGCTGAAGCCCCTTCCTTTTGTAATGCCTGGAATCCTAAGAACCGAACATTGGGGTTAGGGCTAGAAAGAGCTTTGATTTGGCCTTTTTGCGAACTGAGGTCGAGCTTTGGCACTTGGCTCACAAAGCTTTTTGGGGCAATTCGGTAAATAGCTCCCGAGGAGGACTCATCCCGTGTGGCATGGCCCCCGGAGCCAGGGTCGTACCAATCCGCCACATAGATGGCTCCATCCGGCCCGATGGATATATCAGAAGGTCTGAAATGTACCCGTTCATCGCGGTCCTCTTCGCTAAGCGAGGAGGAATTGGAGCGGGTGGTTAAGAAGGAAAAACGGTTCATGCTGTAGGTGGCTCCCTGGGACCGAGGCTTGTATCCATATACCGTATTACGTGAAGCTTCACAGGAAAGGTAGGAGCCGATCCATTTATCCCCCAATTCTCCATTTTCATAAAAGGTTACACCGGTGGGTCCACCTGCTCCATAAACATCCCCAGCATCAAATGTGCCGGGGTCATCCTGCCTCCAGTGAGCCCGGGGAATTGCCTGACCCGGCCGTTTGTCTGCCTGCCACTTGTGCTGACCGTCCAGGGAGTAGTATCCCGCAGAGCCAAATTCCAGGACATAAGAATTTCGGCAACTTGAGTAGTCATCGTTATCGCTTTGGTACATATCACCCAGGGAATTCACCACCTGTTCATAGCTATTGCGGTAGCCATGCCCGATAATCTCAGCATGGGTGCCATCGGGGTTCATCCTGACGCTGAAGCCGGAACTCCAAATGTGGCCGTCATCACTTTTCGCCCCTTTAAGTTCATGAGTAGGGGTGTAGAAATATTTCTCACTGGCACCACCCCGGTAATTTGTATTCATGCGGAAGGTCATGCCTGAGTTGTCGGTAAAGATTGCCCCGCAATTCCCGCTGTTGAAATACCATTTTCCATCGGGTCCGGATGTAACAGAATGAAGGGAATGATCGTGCTGGCGGCCATTAAAGCCGGTCAATAAAACCTCGCGTTTGTCAACTCTCGGGTCGAACCTAAGGTCTCGATTCACATCAGTGTAGATAACGATATCAGGAGGTTGTGAGATGACAATTTGGTTATCAAATACCGCAATACCCAAGGGGGATTCTAAAAATGGATCCTGATGGAATATCTTGGATTGATCTGCTTTTCCATCTTTATCCGTGTCGATGAGTACCATAATCCGGTCACCGGCATTTCGGCGAATCCCCAGTTTTTCCCGATAATTGACACCTTCGGTTACCCAGATTCTTCCTTGGGGGTCGATCGACATATTGGTCGGGTTGTAAAACAATGGGCTTTTGGCCCACAGGGTAACTTCGAGGTCTGGGTCCAGTGAAAATTTATCCACTCTTACATGATTGACCTGATTTTTTGGGGGCCAGCCCATGTCTGATTTTTTGGGGTCAGCAGTAAGAGCAACTCCCAGGTGAAATAAAATGGAACTTACGAGTTTGCAGGAGAGCTTCATTAGGCAAGAGTAAGGGTTATTTCTTTTTAGGTTTTTTGGGCTTACGGGGTGGCATTCTACCGTCGGGGCCAAGCACTGGCTTCTTCCCAGGTTCCTGAGTCAATAATTCATTTGTGGGCAATTCGATTTCCTCGGGAAAGTCAGGCCGGTTTAAATTCTCGTTGAGCATGGCTTTGGTTACCGGTTTTGACGGGACTC
Organism: Opitutales bacterium; assembly: GCA_965661905.1. Taxonomy (GTDB): domain Bacteria; phylum Verrucomicrobiota; class Verrucomicrobiia; order Opitutales; family Seribacteraceae; genus Seribacter. The sequence goes on along the minus strand of CBFIFQ010000044.1, from coordinate 11,616 downwards.
CGTCCTGTGGCACATCCACCCTGGCAACCCATGCAATGGTGTTAAGGATTAATTTACGATAACTATCGATTGCCCAGTTGCGATGGTAGTGACCACCCACAAAACCGGCGCCTCTAGCCCTTTTGGCAGGATCAGAGCACCAAAGTAAGGCTTGGGGGGTTCCCAGCTGATCGGCTGCCTGTTTATTCCAGAATTTTGAACTACCATAACGTATCATATTTTTTTCGGTGGGTATGGCAGTGGCCAGAGGGTAGCAATGTTTGCAGTTTTCCGGGAAATTAAGATTCCAGTAAAACTCGTCGTAGGCAGTTAATTCTTTCACTCCGCGGCCAACCGGATGGTTTTTTCTTGGCGTAATTTCTGCGACCCATGAGGGGTTTACGGAAAAATCATCATCATAATAGCCCCCAATCCATGAATGGTAATATTTTTCCGCCACTTCTTTAGTCGGATGGACGCCATAGTGCATAAACATAATGCCCATACCCTTTTTGATTTTTTGATCCAGGAAGGCATACTTTTCGCCAAATTCTCCTCCGCCATCCGCATAGATGATGCAGGCATCAATGTCATTAAAGATGGACTCATCCTCCGGCCAGCCATACCAATGAACCTTGGCGTGAATGGGGAGGCCACTTTCATTCAAGGCATTGGCCAATAACATTGAGCCCGCTTTGTATTCGTGAAACCCATGGCGGTGCTTGGTGTCTCCAGCAAGAAAGAGAATCTTTTTCTGATCCTTTCCTGAGTGGTGATTTGCGTTCAATGAGGAAGAATACTGGCAAATAATCAGCAGAAATAATCCGGTTGCTTTTGTGAGCGAGAGAACGGTGAAGAGGCTAGGTTTCATATCTTCCTATTCCACAAAGATTAGCTTTGAAAGCAACCTTAAGATAGAGAATAAATTTTTTTAAATCGGGGAACCTGCCAAGGAAGAGAATGTATTTCGGAACACAGGCAGGTTTATGTCGTAGGGGAAATCTTCAATAATCCAGAGATTTCGAAAGGATACTCCTGTGCCTTTGTGGTCTTGGATCACCAGAGGTCTTTTTCCATGTTTTTTGTAAGGGCCCCCGACCTCGCCGTATACCCAGGCATCATTGTGAATCATAACGCCATTATGGAATGCGGTGACCCGAAGGGGTTCTTTGACCTTTCCGTCCGGCCCAAAAATGGGGGCTTTCATGAGAATATCATAGGATTGCCATTCCCCTGGTTTACGGGATGCGTTTACCAGGGGAGGGTGTTGGCCATAGATGGCCCCGCATGTACCATCGGCAAAGGTGGGGTTTTGAAAGCTGTTAACCACCTGCATTTCATAAGCTGACATAAGTAAAATCCCTGAATTCCCATACAACTGGCCTTTCCACTCGGGCTTATGGGAGGGGTCGAAGCGAAACTCAAGGTGGATGCGGCCATCCCCGTAAGCCTTGACCGTTGCATTATTACCTTTTCCCCGTGGCATGACTCCTTCCGCGTTAAATTTCCAGTTGGGGTTGGTCCACTGAGAGGCATTTAATACAGTGGCCCTTGGCGGAGGCGGGAGTGTGCATTTTTCAATGGGGAGAGGTGGGACTACAGCGGGGAGGGGACGGTTTTTATCATTACGGTTCCAGCTCGATCCAGCCAACTTCCAACCCACATTACGCCCTGCTCGTGGTGTACGGGCAGGCTGTATGTTATTTAGGGTGTAATAAATCGTATCAAAATCCAAGGGCTTAGCTTTTGTATTTAGCTGTGCGGGAAAATGAATGGCATAGATACGATTGGTTGCAAGAGGGACATCAAAGGTGACGGTCATGCGGTCATTGGATAGCTGGTAGTTATCTACCTCCATATTACGCTCATCCACACGGGGAGATCCATAAGTACTGTAGTAGTGGTATTCCCATGAGCTTACAACGGGTGTTATTTTTTTACCTATTTTCTCCGTAAATTTTACCGAGAATCCAGTCTTGTTAAGGCTTGCGGAATGGATGGCAAAGGGAATGGTTTTTCCGTCCCACTCAACATATTGAATCGAAGTCCTCTTACCACCCTTGCTAAACCAACCTCTACCGACTTGGGCAGACCAGAGGCGGCCCTGGGGGTCGAAAGACATTTTAACAGGACCACTTTCCAACCCCCGAAGGAAATCCACACACCAGCCCTGGTATTCTCCATCGACTTTTTCCACTCCGCACCGGAAGTAATTGGACTGCCTTTGGTCTCCCACAAAGATCTGATTTTCAAATGGGCCAAATTTGCCATCAGTTGTGTCCCATATCGGACTTCCTGGAGAATTGGCAATCGCTTCCCTTACTAACCAGACCGCGGGAGGAGTACGCATTTTTTCAAAATCCTTGGCGGTCATAGACTGGACTTTTTCTTTGCTGAAATCAGGCCTTGCCGGCAGGGAAGCCGGGTGACCATAGAAATTTCCTTCGCGTACATGATAGAGAGCACAATCCGCCACCCAGTCGCCTTGGTTATCAGTGATAAAAAGTTCATCCTCGGGGCTCATCCCAATACCACAGGGGGAGCGAAACCCACTGGCAAGCGGTTGGAAGTGACCTCTGCGGTCGGAACGGTAGACCCATCCACGCCAGGGTGCATTGTAAGACATGTTTCCCCCGCCCACTCCCTGAGGCTTATTGTCAGGAACAATGAATTCTCCCCGGGCTCCCAGGTTCAAGGAGGCATACTTGCGGCCAAGAGAGTCAACTACGGGACCAAAATGGTATTCATGGTATTCTCCGGAGATCCCAAAGGCATCGGTTACGCACTCATATCGGTCGCATACTCCATCTTTGTTGAAATCAAGCAATCGAGTGAGTTCCGGCTTTTGTGCCACATAGTAGGCATCTTCTTGGGCATCGTAATAAATCCCGTTGGGCTCCATGAGGTTCTCCGCAAATTTACTCCAGGTGGTTCCTTTTCTTTCCCAGACTTCTCCTTCCCATGTACATACTGCAAGGGTGCCGTCAGGTTTGTGGCAGAGTCCCAGGACAGAAACCGATCCACGGGGAAGAGGGACGGTTTCAATTTTGTATCCATCGGGGATTTTGGCCTCCAGTGAAAGGTGAGGGAGGCAACAGAGTAAAAGAAGGAAGTGTTTAATCATTATCTTAAGGGATAGCTGGATTAAAAGGATATTTTATAAGAATTTGCGCCTGCTGGGCTCACGGTGAAGTTTTGTGGGCGTCCATCGACCAAAGTGGCAATTTTTATGGAATTACCCGGGGTTTCATAGTGAAGGAGACTGAAGTTTTTTCCTTCGAGAATAGTTTTTTGCATGCCCGGCAATTCCTTCCCCTTGATTTCAGACTGTATCTGACTCCGGCTATCCAGGGAGGGGGTTTGGTCGACTAAGGATGACTCCCAGCCCTTGAGTATTTTTCCGCTTTCTGCGTCGTATGCAAGCATGAGCTCATTGGGCAGCAGCAGGAGCAGGGTTCTGGGCGGGAGCCCATCGATCCACTTGCGCACCACTTTTGCCTGAGGGCCCGGGCGGATAATCTTAGGGGCATTTCCTTCCAGGCTCCGACCTGTGAGCATCCAATGTCCACCTTTTACATTTTGTAACCTTGCCTTGAACTTCATGGCATGGGCGGTTTTTTCTTCGTGGAGAATTTCCAAATCATGGACCCCGGCGTCCAGGTAAAACTCCTTATTGAAGTGGGTGGACTTTTGGGCCTCGTCGTTGGTGTAATGTACTTCTTCTCCATTCACCCACACTGAAGTTCTTCCACCCCCGCCAATACCCATCCTGTAGGTGCCGGGAGATTTAAGGTAGAGCTTGGATTGGCCGCGAAGGATGCCGTCAAACATTCTTCCTACATAAAAAAAGTTTTCCGGTAAAAGAGCCTGCCCGGTCGATTCCACAGAATCAAAAAGGTCGGGGTGAAGCCTTTTCCCTTTAAAATAATCACGGGGATACAGGGACCTGAGCGATTGACGGTTTCCCTCCTGTTTTTCAAGAATGAAGTCACGAAGCGCCACAAGGTCTTGTTCCGGGAAAGCCAAGTTATAGGCAATCATCTCTGTCCCAGGAATACCCTTGCTTATGGATTGAAGAATGGCTGCGGGGCTGTCTCCATGCTTCCAGTAGGCATCTATGAGGCTTGGGCCAATGCCGCCATCTAATTCAGGGCCATGGCAGTTGAAACACACTTGGTTGTAGAGCTGCTGTCCGCGCTCAATACTTCCCCAAGTGATCTGCATGGAGCAAAAAAGAAAAAGAAGCGGTTTTAATTTTGTTGATATCATCAATGAAAATGTTGTTTGAGATCTATGCGGTTTTCGCTCAGATAAGAGCCTGCAGGAAAAGTAAAATCATTGTACCCCATGTCACTCCAAAACTTTTAGCATTTGCCGAATTATTTCAGGAAAAGTTTAGATAAGAGTGGACTAAGGTGAGATAAAAAAGAGAGGATCCACAAATGAATCGCCGAAAATTTTTAGCCACAAGTTCCTGCTCCTTAGGCATTAGCCGCTTGCTTTCTGCCAAGCCTGTCTCTTTCAGGGGACGTATAAAAAAAGCAGTCAAGTTTGGCACCCAGCCCGATCGGGAAAAGATGAGGCAACTCAAAGAGCTTGGCTTTGACGGAATTGAAGGTTCAGGGCCCGGGATGCAGGTGGACACGATGAAAAAGGCTTGTTCCGAAATTGGCTTGGCTATACACGGGCTTGTTTACAGTAAGCATTGGCATACAAGGCTGTCAGACCCCAATCCTGCAATTCGAGAAAAAAGCCGATTGGGGCTTGCCCAAACTATGAAGGAAGCCAAATCGGTTGGGGGAAGCTCGGTATTGTTGGTTCCGGGGAAAGTGAATGGGGAAAAAGAGACGCACCAGCAGGTATGGGATCGTTCGATTGAGCAAATTCAAAAGCTTCTGCCCTTGGCCAGGGAATTAGAGATACACATATTGATTGAAACTGTATGGAATGGCTTTTGTTACAAACCCGAACAGTTCAGGGACTACATTGATGCAATTGATAGCCCCTGGGTGAAGGCATACTACGATATTGGAAATATGCAAAAATATGGCCCCAGCCATAAATGGATCCGGGTTCTGGGTAACAGAACACTCAAACTTGATGTGAAGGACTGGGGCTCCAGAAATGGGTTTTGTCCCTTGGGGCAGGGGGATGTGGACTGGAAAAAAGTCAGGCAGGAGCTGGAGCAGATAAACTTTACAGGGTGGGCCACCCGGGAGGGTAATGATGGTGGTGTGGGCAAAACGGCCCGCTTGATGAATGAATTGCTCGCTTTGTAAACCTTACAGGTAATGGCTTGAAATCTGAGTGGAAGCCTCAGAAAGGAGCCACTTCCACAACAAGCCCATCGAGTTCGTCAGTCATCTCCACCTGGCAGCTTAGGCGGCTGCGCTCGTCGGTGTCACTTTCAAGGTCAATAAGGTCTTGTTCCGCTTCGGTGGCACGCCCGGTTTTATCGAGCCATTCGGGCTTTACTCGAATATGGCAGGTGGCACAGGAACAGCAACCACTGCATGCTCCTTCGATACCATCGACATCGTGCTCGCGGGCAATTTCCATGAGATTGCCAACCGCGTCTTCTACAACAACTTTTTCTCCACCGGGTGTAATGTAAGTAACTTTAGCCATAGAGTATTTTCAATAGTAGAATTTTAGCAAAAGACAATTCATTAAGGAGAGTAAGGCTGGTGTGAGAAACCGATTTGATTGAGCATATCCATAAGGTGCTGGCCGTACCGGACATAAATATCGAAAGGGTCTTCATCCGTTTGGTTATGGGAGTCCGCGTCATGGAACACTGCAGCTAAGTGGGGCTCGATGGAGATGCCACCGTCATATCCGGTATTCTGTAAATCCATTAAAATTTCCTTCACGCAGCCATGGCCCTCGCCGGGATAAACATAGACCTCCTCGTTGTTATTTTCTGCCGAGGGGTTCAGGCAGTCCTTGATGTGTATATACTCGATGAATTCTCTTACATTTTGGTAAAACTCCAAAGGGTCTTGCCAGGGTTCAGCTTTCTTGGACCGGTCGCGGTTGAACGCTGGGTTGGCGGTATCAAAGACTAATTTCATGCCGGGCACAGCCTCCAGTAATTCCATGGTGTGCTGCCAGCTCATACCCCCATAGTTCATGCAGTTCTCATGAAGTGCCGTGATTCCCGCCGAAGAAAAAGAATCGACGATAAGGCGGAGCCTGCGGATCCGTTCCCCCACCAATTGGTCCTGCTGGTCCAAGACCTTGTAGCTCATAATACGGACATATTTGGCACCCAATCTTTGCATGCGGGGTATGGCTCTTTCAATTTCCCGCTCAGTAATGGCAAAATCATCCCTTACATCCTTGCCCCAGTTCCCAATGGCTGAACCAAAGGCATTGATGAAAATACCCGAGCCGTCCAGGGCCTGAAACACCTCTTCAAATTCTTCGTCACTTATATCGTGAATGTTCTGGCCGTTTACAAACCGGGATTCAATGGCGGTCCAACCCAGTTTTTTCGTCGCTTTTATTTGGCCCTTTATATCTTTGGCCGCTTCATCTGCAATGCCTGTGAGGTACATAGTTAGTTGATTTTAAAGGTTTACCTTGATCCCATTGTTTTGAATGGACTGGTATATGGCACAGATTACCTCTACGGCCCGTTTGCCTTCCTCGCCATCGATGGCCGGTTTTTCTCCACGCCGAAGGGCGTCGATCGCATTTTCAAAATTGCGTTGATGCCAAAGGAAATCAATCGCCTTGGGATCAGCTGCGCCGGCCCCCGAAGAGTTTTCATAGATACCATGCTGGGCAAGGATGGCTTCATCTTCTTTTTGCGGATGCTTTAAGTCCCAAATGCTAAATTTATCATCGACCATCATGATAGACCCCTGATCTCCGCAGATGTGAATGGATGCAGGTAAGCCACTGTTCGAATAGCAGGCCGTGGATGCCTGTATTACGCCCCTTGCTCCGGACTTAAACTCAACAAGGGCCACGGCCACATCCTCCACTTCAATGTTTTGGTGGGCTTCCAGGCCACCGGATGCGGTGACGGACTTCACATCCCCCATGAGGTGCAGCATTAAATCCACGGTATGGATCGACTGATTCATCAGGGCCCCCCCTCCATCTAAATCCCAGGTGCCACGCCAGGCTCCGCTGTCATAATATTCCTGCGAGCGCCACCATTTGATTGCGGTGTCGCAAAGGACAATTTTTCCAAGCCTGCCATCGTCGATGGTTTTCTTGAAAATAGCGGTTGAATCATTGAAACGGCGGGGGAAAATGCCGGATAGTGAAACCTTGTTTTCCTGGCAGACCCTGATCATCTGATCGATTCTATCTGGGGTGACCTCCAGGGGTTTTTCACAAATAATATGTTTACCGGCTCTGGCCGCGGCACTGGCATGTTCTAGGTGCACTCCACTGACCGAGCCTATGGTGACAATATCCATATTCTCATGGGCAAGGAAATGATCGAGGTCAGCGTAGCCAGAGCAGTTGTATTTGCTCGAAAAAGAATCCGCTTTGGCTTGGTTTCTGGCGAAGGCTGCGACCAGGTTAACCCCATCCATTGCCCGCAAAGCCTGGGCATGAAAATCGGCAATAACACCGGCTCCAATGATTCCGACTTGATAGGTCTGCTGGGACATGGAAAGAGAAAAGTCGTACAAAGGTTATAATTTTAGGAGGCGGAGATTGCGAAAGCGGTAAACTTGTCCCTTTTCTCCGTGGTGTTGTATGGCAATAAAGCCCGTTGAATCGGTACTGTCCTTTAAATCCGTGGTTTGAACCCCGTTTACCCAAATCTGCAGGTGATCTCCCAGGCACTTAATCTTATATTTGTTCCAGTCATCCCGTTTAAGAGCATTTTTCTGGGTATCTTTCCAATTTTTTTCGTTGTAGGGGTTGCGTTCAGGTTTTTTTGGGTGGATCCAACCTCTTCTGCCTTCATCATAAAGACCGCCAGACCACCTCCTGTCGGAGCCGTCCACTTCGGCCTGGTAGCCAAACATGGAGCCGTTTTCCTTTTTCTGGGACCGAAAAAGAATACCGGAGTTGGCTTTGCCTTTGGGCAGCTTAATTTCAGCAGTCATGATAAAATCTGAAAACTTCTCATTGTAGGCAAAAAAGAATTTCCTGTCCGCCACCAGCTCGATGACACCATTTTTCACACTGGCAGTTCCGTGAGGGTAGGGGTTGTGCCAACCATCCAAATCTTTTCCGTTAAATAAGCGGATCCACTCTGCCTCTTTGGCTTGAACTCCTGGAATACCAAAGGAGGTAAGGAAGAATATGGCTAAAAGGGAGTGTTTTTTTAATGGGATTTGCTCTTTCATTTTGGTGATAAAAATGGGTGGTTAATAAGTAATTTGACGTTTGGCTTAACTCGTGTAAAGCCTTTACTGAATAATCGTTTTGTTATGAGAGTCTTACTTACAACTACCTCCTTTCAGGATATTCCAGGACCTCACCATGACCTACTTAAAGAGGCAGGCTTTGAAGTTGTGACGGCACGGGGCCCTTTACCCGAATCCCGCATGCTTGAACTGGTGGGTGATGTGGATGCGTTCCTTTGTGGGGATGATGAAATTACCAAGAGGGTTGTTGACCAAGCCTTGCCCCGATTAAAAGTGATCTCCAAGTACGGGATCGGCTTGGATAAAATCGACACCGCTTACGTTACTAATCAGGGAATTCCGATTACTTTTTGTCCCGGGGTTAATCATACGACTGTGGCTGAGCACACCTTTGCCCTCATGCTTGCCCTTTTCCGCAAACTGGTGACGGAGGCCAATCATGTTACTTCGGGGGAGTGGGTACGGCTCACCGGAAATGAAATAATGGGAAAAACTATTTCGATTGTGGGGCTGGGGCGAATTGGAAAGGAAGTAGCGATTCGGGCCAAAGCTTTTGGGATGAAAGTGACAGGTTTTGACCTATATTGGGATGACGAGTTTGCCCAAAAGCATGATATTCAACGGTGTGAATCCATTCACGATTGCCTCAATTCTGGCGATGTTGTGAGTTTGCATGTCAACCTTTCGGAGGAAACCAGAGATTTGATTAACCAATCCAGTATTTGTGAGATGAAGCAAGGCGTGGTGGTTCTGAATTGTGCCAGAGGGGAGATTGTAAACACCCTGGATATGGTCCAGGCTTTAGAGTCGGGTCAGGTCGGGGGGTATGGGGCGGATGTCCTGGATCAGGAACCTCCACCTTCAAATCACCCCCTTCTTACCGCCCCCAATGTGGTGATTACCCCTCACATTGGCTCCCGTACCCATGAATCGGTTCAAAGGCAGGCAGCGATGGCCGCCAATAATTTGATTTTGGCCCTCCAGGGGAAACCTCCCTTAGCTCAGGCCAATGAAGTTCCCCTTACCGCTCATACCTAAGCAGAAGATGTCCAACGAAGATTCTTTTTTTATTGTCCCCGAGAAAACCCATGCAGACTTGGTTGCCCAGGCATACAGGCATCGGGGCTTTGATGAATCTGAGTGTAAGTCCGCAGCGAAGTTTGCGGCCTATGCCACCACCCATGGAATTCGTACGCACAATGCCTTAAAAGCACTGCATCTAGATGATCTTTTCGGCTCCAAAAAAGGAGGCTGTAAGCCCTCCGCTCAGATTCTTAAAAAACAAGGCCGTTTTGCCGCCTCCGAGGTTTGGGACTGCCAGTACAAACTTGGCCAAGCTACTGCTTATGAAGCGATGGACCGATGTATTGAGTTAGCCGACAAATACGGGATTGGCCAAGTCTCTGTCGATCACGCCTTTCACTATCTCTGGGGTGGTGGGTATGTAATGGATGCGGCCCAGAAAGGCTACATCGCCTACACCAACTGTACTGCATCGGTTACAGAGGTTGTTCCTTTTATGGGCAATGAGCCGACCCTGGGTACCAACCCGCACTCATGGGGCTTTCCCACAGTGGATGCGATTGGTTTTCCGGTCGTTATCGACTGGGCGACCTCGGTCATTGCAATGGGACGGGTTCAGCAGCTCAAGCGGGAAGGCAAACCTTTACCGCCGGGAGCGGCCGTTGATAAGGATGGCAACGAAACCACAGATCCTTCCGAGGTAGCCGCACTCAAGCCTTTTGGGGCGCACAAGGGCTACGGCCTAGCCTTGATTAATGAAATTATGGCCGGTTACATTGGGGCATCGAAGCCGACAATACGAAGCCATCATTTGGATGACGGGGATAAGCATACCCCCAACTTTTATTTTCAGGTTATTCACCCGGAAGCTTTAAGTTCTGGGGATTTTGCATTTGGCCGGTCGCAACCTGAAAACCTCAAAGTAGTCCTTGATGACATTTTAGCCGGAGGTAACCAAGCTTGTATCGTACCGGGGCAATTTGAGGCAGAATTTGCAGAAAGAACCCGGAAAGCCGGGGGGCTTCTTTTTTCAGGGAATGAAATCCATGCGTTCAACCAAATTGCCATGGAATGTGGGGCCTCTCCATGGTCAGTGAGCGATTTTCCTCTAGAATCAGCCTAGTTTTTATCATTATGAGCTTATCAATCCGTCCTCAATCTGAATGTAAATATGACCTTCTTTCCCTTGGTGAGATTATGCTTCGTCTCGATCCAGGCGAAGGCAGAATCCGTACCGCCCGTACTTTTCAAGCATGGGAAGGTGGAGGAGAGTACAATGTAGCCCGCGGGCTACGGCGATGCTTTGGCCTTAGAACCGCCGTGGCCACCGCTTTTGCCGATAATGAAATTGGTCGTCTTATCGAGGACTTTATTCTGCAGGGGGGGGTGGATTCTTCTTTGGTCAAATGGGTTCCCTATGACGGGTTGGGAAGAGATGTGCGCAATGGGCTGAACTTTACAGAAAGAGGTTTTGGTATCAGGGGAGCGGTAGGGGTGCCTGACCGGGGTATCACGGCGTCCAGCCAATTAAGGCCTGGAGATTTTGATTGGGATGATATTTTTGGAAACCTGGGAGTCCGCTGGTTTCATACCGGAGGAATTTTTGCAGCCCTTTCTGAGTCTACAGCGGAGGTCACGGCCGAAGCTGTGCAGTCTGCCCAAAAATATGGAACGATTGTCTCATATGACTTAAATTATCGGCCTTCCCTGTGGAAATCAATAGGAGGAATTGAGAAAGCCCAGGAGGTAAATCGTGCCATCGCCCGAAATGTTGATGTGATGATCGGCAATGAAGAGGATTTTACCGCGTGTCTAGGCTTTGAGGTAGAAGGGGTGGATGAGAACATTTCCAATATCGAGGTAAATCAATTCAAAAAGATGATAACGCAGGTCATCGCTGAATTTCCAAATTTTAAAGCGACGGCAACGACTTTGCGAAGCGTGAAAACAGCAACGGTTAATGACTGGGGTGCCATCTGTTGGGAGAATGGAAACTTTTATGAAGCCTTGCACCGGCCTGACCTTGAGATTTTAGACCGGGTGGGAGGGGGCGACAGCTTTGCCTCGGGCCTGATTTATGGATTCCTTCAGGGGCATAATGGGGATAAGGCGGTGAATTATGGTGCCGCCCACGGAGCCTTAGCGATGACAACGCCCGGGGATACATCCATGGCAACTTTGGCGGAAGTGGAAAAAATGATGAGCGGGGGTGGTGCCCGGGTGGTACGCTAATGTTGAGAGGTGAAATGATGAATGATCTATTTACTATTTC
>CBFIFQ010000043.1:0-20124 GCA_965661905.1 Opitutales bacterium | reverse complement strand
TGTTTTAAAACAGTAAGATGCTTTAAAACTCGGCATGAATTTAGCGAAAATCAAGCATTGATAATAGCCCATCTTCAAGCCTGAATGCATTAATCAATACTAAGTAACTATCATACAGTTACTTACACAACGACTGGAAGGATGGCAGAGTGGTCGAATGCGGCGGTCTTGAAAACCGCTGAACCGGAAACGGTTCCGGGGGTTCGAATCCCTCTCCTTCCGCCACTTATTCCAGCCTGCGCTCAGTTGGAATTGTTTGGTTCTTCTTCCTCTCCCTGCTGTGGCGGATTCTCTTCGCCAGGCAGTGAGTTATGAATTTCATTTATCTCCTCTGGGGATGATGAAAAACGGTTAAAGGATTGCCTTTCACTTGACTGGGTAAGCTTGAGCAACAGTTCTTCGTTTTCCCGATCCAAATAAAAAATTTGCAATAATTTGGCATGGGACTGGCCCACTAACTTCTTGGAATCATCAAAGGGAGAAAAATATTCAGGTTTTAACTTCCGCAAATTCAACAAAGAATTTTCAAGCTGAGGCAAAACTTCCTGCTTCTTGGATAGAAATTCATGGGTCGGGGGAGAATTCTGGGTTTTAAGCCAGGTATTTTCCTCCAAGAGCAATTCATGCACCCGAGCACATAAATCCAAATGACTGGCGATGATATCCCGAGGTTCCATGTTTACGAAAAGAAAGAAAAAGCCGAAGCCTTAATTCGCCTGATTGCTGGGCAGTGTGTAGATGCCATAACGGTTTACTGCCTGCCTAATTGCCCGGGTATCCTCCAGCTGCTCTCTCCTCCACTTGGCCATACCAAAGACAAACTCAAGGTACTTACTGTTTGCCAACCCTTCCCGGGCTCCATCCGAATTGACAAATTCTTCGATCGCTGAGTAGGTTTCCATGGCTTGTACATAATTGCCCAATTTTTCCTGGCAAAGTGCGATTTGGTAAAGTACGGGAATTTGCCAGGAAGGAGAAGGATCGATCTCGCGCAAAGCAGAGTAAATTCGGTAAGCATTGAAAAACTCGGCTTCTTCGAAGAACTTATTGGCTAGGTAATTGCCTGTTTTCTTTTTCCAAAATGCCCAAATTGCTTTCATCTTACTGATGGCAGCCATGTCTCGATCCCGAACCGCATTACCCTGTTCAAGATCCGCGATAAGGTCAGGGTTAAAGTCGGCTTCCTTCAACAAAAGAAGCAATTCTGAAATCGATTCCTCATCCTGGTTTAATTGTTCGTATGTGAGGGCAAGTAAGTAGTGAGACTCTGGAACATAGGGGCTTTGCGGAAAAAGTGTGCCATATCCACGCAATACTTCCTTCACTTTGGCAAAATCCGCCCGAGGTGTCTGATCAAAACCTAATTCCTGCTGACTGCGTTGTTCGGGTGGCAGTCGGTCCACACTTTCTTGCTTACGAAGGTTTTCGCTCGCCCTGCGGTAATGAGCCAATCCCTGCTTGAAGCGAACGACAGCACGGTCTGTATCTTCCAAATCCTCAAGCCGGCGAAGCCGGTCGAAAAACTTGATCGCATTATCATAATCTTCAGAATCCATAAAGGTCTCGGCAATTTCATACATCGCACGATTTGACTCCACATCCCTTCTCCTCTCCAAAGTTCTGCCTTTCCGCCTTTCAGCGAGTTCAAAGGCATTGCTTTTGGGCAAGGTCAAAGTGGCATTAATGGCATCGTAAAACTTGTTCAGTGCCATACGGTAAGCACCTAAGGTACGATAAATTTTGCCTAACCTTATGTGAGACTCTGGCACGGAGGGAGCCCCTCTTTTCTTACTTTCTACCCACTTCACCACGGACCCCCCGACACGAGCGTAGAGGTCTGGGATACCTGGAGCATCCTCATGTTCCTCAAAAGGATACCTGTCATCGGAGGCAAACTCCTCGAGGAATCTTTCATAAGACTTGGCTGCATCCACCCATTGCTGGTTTTTTTCGTGCATGGAGATAATCGCCAAAAGAATGTCACGCCTGTACCTTTTATGATGGGGTGCATTGAGTCTGCCCAGCACCCGATTGCAATAGGCTGTGGCTTTATGTACCGAGCGGGTAACAAAAGGATTCCCCGAGCCGCCAGAAGCCATTCTTGTTTCCATGATGGCTTCGCGTATTTTTTCCTTCATCTCTTCATCAATTTGGTTACCAAGAACGATGTAGGATTCGACATCATCCGAAATTTCAGGACTCGGTGCGGGGGTAGATAAAATTGGAGTGTTTACAATATCGCCCCGGTCAATGACTTCCACAGGTTTTGCGGACGAAGGCGAAGATAAAGGAGAAACTGCAGACTCAATTGGAGACTGAAGTGGAACTTGAAACTCAGGAAGTTCGAGGAGTTCGACTTCCCGAAGTAAGTCCTCCAGGCTTGCTTTTTGATAATCAAGGCGCGGAAGTGCCCGAGCTTTGGAGGAGGTTGAAATCTTAGCAGCCTGCCCTGAAATAGGCATAGACTGTCCCGTTGCCCCCTCTTTCTCGGGAAGCTCTCCAAGGTCATCCTCATTGACGCTTGGAAGTAGCAAATTTGTATCTTCCACCTTCTCATTGAGTAAGTACTCCGGCATAAGTTCATTACCCACTCGAAAGGAGCGGTCTATGGGAGCTTCATTAATATCGGACTGAGAATCCAACAAGGAGTCATTAAACGGAGCGGGATCATCGCCACGGTCAAGATCGTCCAACAGGGAATCGATACCCTGTATAACTTCATCTATGGACTTTAATTGAGAGCCACCGCCGGCCTGCCCGAAACAGAAGAAGGCAAGAGTTGTAGAAAAAAGAGCAGGAAATATGAAATGCTTCACCTTGGAACCCTCCGGTAAGTAGATTTTGTTCCGATTTTCAAATTATCCGGGGCAACTGTGTAGGGGGGGATAAATGGAATTGCATTCACGCGAACTGTTCTGGAATCGAACTTCATGTCCTCAAAAACATTTAAGAGTTCGTCTGTGGACCCAACCTTTGTACCGGAAACACCTTCAAATGGATCAGCCATAGGAAGAGAATTTGATGGTGCTTGAGGAATGAAAGCTGGGACATTGCTTTCGGGTTCCGTGCTGTAAGTGACGATTGGAAAATCAGGTTCTGCTGATGCGTTGTCTTCTTTTTTGGGCGATGGTTTAGGGTCGGGGGTAGATGGTGAGATTAAAAGCATGCGATCAACCGCAAGCGGCACAGGGGTAAAACGCAAAGACGGGGGGGATTTAAAAGTAAGATACCTGTCCCGCTCGGGTGGAGGAGTATCAAATTTCTTGAGGTCTATCCCCCAAGACAGAAGGGGTAAAAAGAAAAGTGCCGCAATAGCAAAAGCTTTACGGAGTAAATGTAAGATATGTGAGCTCATATTGATGGTTGTACACCCTTATAGTCGTACATTAATTTAAAAACTTTACTCAAATTACGAACTTTATTTCACCAAGGCTTCTTTTCTTGATAAAATTGATGAGTATGGAGCAGGTCATCCACTTCGTGGATATCGATGGCCTGGACCCCGTCAGCCCTAAATTGTACCGCCGTTATCGCAAGAGGATCCCCGTAAGATGCAAGGCAATCACTGGTTTGAGCCCATACGGCATATGGGTCCGACAGGGACTCTCCATGCTCCTTGCAAACATCAATTGCTTCATCAAACACCGAATAAGGGCACTCGGGGAAGTTGCAGTTGTAATTCAAATGAATATCGCAGGGAAAATGATCCAATATATGCTTAAAAACAGGAATCGAAGGCGTACTATCATCGGATAGTTCATCGGGCCGTCTTATAATTGATACATCCTCCTGCATACAGGTCCTGGCTATGAGTTCACTGTCCGTGGATAAAACAACCTGGTCAAAACGCTTAGACTGAATCAATTGCTGGACTGCCCGTAGTACCAATGGAACTCCTCTGTAGGGAAGCAGGTTTTTGTAAGGAAGACGCTTACTTCCAATTCTTGCGATAACTGAACCGATGATCTTCAAATATCTTCTTGCTAGACTATTGCATTGATAAGGGCAAGTTATTCGATTGCCCCAGTTTAAAGATATTGGAATGATATAATTCTTTTTTCGTTGTGAGCATAATCCCCTACTCCAGGCAATCTATTTCAGTTGAAGATATACATTCAGTAAAGAGTGTGCTGGAATCTCCCTTTCTAACCCAAGGGCCGAAAGTTCCTGCATTTGAATCGGCCCTTGCTGATTATTTTGGAACCAGCTATGCCGTATGCTGCTCAAGCGGAACGGCTGCATTGCATCTTGCCTATGCAGCCCTAGGTGTAAATACCGATAGCATCGCGATCGTGCCTGCCATCACTTTTGCTGCAACTTCCAACGCCTTCAGGTATCTTGGGTGCAAGGTTATATTTTGCGATATCGTGCCAGAGACTGGCCTGATCTGCACTGGACACCTTGAACATCTTTTATCGACATTACCTTCACTCAAAGAAGGACAGAAGGGGTTTATTGCACCTGTGTCTTTTGCAGGAAGAACCGCTCCTTTGGTGGAGTGCTCTCAACTGGCCTGCAGGTATGGATTTAAAGTTATTGAAGATGCCTCTCATGCCGTGGGTGCATGGGACATAAATCCTGAGAACCAGAAAAAAATCCGTTCGGGGTCATGCACTCATTCTGATATTTCTTGCGTCAGTTTTCATCCGGTTAAGCATGTATGCTGCGGAGAAGGTGGAGTGGTGCTTACAAATTGTCGAAAAATTGCAGAAGCGGCTCAAAAGTTAAGATCCCATGGCATCGAGCGGCCATATGATGAGAACCATGAAACTCCATGGTATTATGAACAAGTTGACTTGGGATGGAATTATCGGATGACCGACCTCCAGGCAGCCCTGGGTTTAAGTCAGCTTTCCAGGATCAAAAGCTCAATCGAATCCCGGAGGAACATCGCAAGGAGGTATCAAGAGTTACTCTCGAATCAAGTGTTTTCAGGTAGCCTTTTCCTGCCCGATTTTCAAGCAGGACACGCGTGGCACTTGTTTGTCATTCGCTTTAAACAGAAAGGCAGTCGCAACCGAGCTTACAAGTTTTTAAAATCAAAAGGTATTCATTCTCAGGTACATTATATTCCCGTTTATAAACACCCCTATTATCAAAAGAATGTGGGAGATTTATGCCTCTCCGGTGCCGAAACATATTTTGAGGGTTGTTTAAGTATCCCCATGTTTCCTGACCTCAGTACCAAGGATCAAGACCGAGTGGTTCTTGAATTAAAGAATTTCATAGAATTGGAAAAGTAAAATATTGGGATGAATCAACCAAATGGATACAAAGTCCTCGCGGGGCTGTGCTTCACTAAAAAGTCCTACCTAATAGAATCGATTCGTTTAGAAGATGCTATCCCAGTGATGCAGTGGAGAAATGCACAAATGGATGCATTGCGCCAAAAAGAATCACTTTCGGAAGAAAAACAGCTTTCTTATTTTAAAAACCTAATTGAGGAAGTACTGCCATCCCGCTTACCCGCTCAGATTCTCGTACGTTTTACTCATGAAGGCAGACTGATCGGGTATGGTGGACTTGTTCATATTGACTGGAAAGATAAGAGAGCTGAAGTTTCTTTCCTGCTGGAAACCGAGATTGCTAAAGATCCTCAACAATATGAAACTCATTTTAGACACTTTTTGGCACTGATTAAAAAGCTAGCTTTTGCACATTTAGGTTTTCATAAAATCACAACCGAATCTTTTGCCCACCGAAAGAAACATGTAAAAATTATCGAAAACTGTGGGTTTACCAGAGACGGTGTCCTGAGAGACCAAACCCGGGTGGAGGGGAGATGGGTGAATGCTGTGGTCTGTTCGTGTCTTCAATCAGAATATGACTTAAAGGAGATGGGTTAGCTTATGATCCCCCCTGTGCTTCTTTTCACCAGTCTTTCAAATAAGTATGCCCTTTACTGTGCAGTCAAAAAGCAGGCGAAGCAATTTCACCCTGACTCATTTGTAATCGCCACAGACTCCCAAGCGGACTGCCCAGCTGCAAATAAGGTGGATTTCTTCGTGCAATCACCTAAGACGGCTTCATGGCAGGAGCAGGCAATGATTTCCTTTTGTCAAAAGCATAAGATTACCCACATTATTCCCACCCGTGATGGTGAATTAAAGTTTTGGTCTTGTCATGCTGCCTCGCTCTCTTCTGTTGGTATTGATATCATGGTTTCCGACCCTCCAAGCATCACGACCTGCCTGGATAAATTGAGTTTTTCTGAATCATGGCCTCAAGAATCACCTTTACAAGCCATACCTGGGAGCCTGACGCCTCACATGTTTTCAGATAATCGTATTGTGGTAAAAGAAAGATATGGGTCGGGGTCCCACAAAATGAAGATTTCTCTTCAAGCAGAAGATGCCAAGAATTGGGGGCAGAAATTAAAAAACCCAATCTTCCAGCCTTATATTTCAGGGAAAGAATTAAGCGCAGAGACATGGATTGACCAGGATGGTAAATGCCATGGTATGCTTTTGCGTTGGCGTCAAAAAGTGGTGAACGGGGAGGCCTGGGAGTCCGAGGTATTCGAGGACCCATCTCTGGAAAGTAAACTAAGACAATGCCTGCATAATATACCTGGTCTCTACGGACACTGTCTCACCCAAGTTCTAATTGACAGGGATGGGGTGCCCTATGTCATAGAAATTAACCCAAGGTTCGGTGGAGCCTCACCTCTAAGTCTTCATGCAGGGATCCACTCAATTCGTTGGTTCCTGGAAGAATCTTCCGGCTTGGCGGATAAAATCCCCAAAGTTCCAGAAATCCATTTCGGGACCAGGCTTTTGAAAGAAGATGGTGCAGTGAGAATCATCGACCCTTTTCCATCTCGACAGAAGAAAAGCGAAGATTAAGCTAAAGCTTATATGCCAGCTAAAACCATTGCCATCGCAAACCAAAAGGGAGGTGTCGGAAAAACAACGACCACTGTAAACCTTGGCGATGCCCTGGCTAGAATGGGTATTCCCACCCTAATTGTTGACATGGATCCTCAGGCCAACGCCACCAGTTCACTCGGCTTTGAAAAAAAACCGGGGGCCGGCGTTTATGAACCATTGCTTTCAGGGGATGATCTCTCCGGGAGAGTCATTGGGGCGAGGAAAAATTTGTGGCTCATCCCTTCTGAACTCGACTTGGCGGCTGCTGAATTAGAACTCAGCGGTCAGGAAAACTATTTACAAAAACTCCAGGAATCCCTGCTCTCACTCAAGGCGAACCGGGCCTTGCAAGTTATCCTTGTAGATTGCCCACCCACCCTTGGCCTGCTTTCCATGAACTCACTCTGTGCGGCTGATTACCTGATTGTCACCTTGCAGTCTGAGTACCTTGCCCTGGAAGGGCTTGATCAGATTGTTGGAGTCGTTGAGCAGCTCAGAACATCAGGCGTAAACCCTGGCCTAGAAATCGGCGGAATCGTAATGACCATGTATGACAACCGCACCAAGCTGTCCTATGAAGTCTGGCAGGAAGCAACCAAACACTACCAGGAAAAAGTGTTCCGAACCGTCATCCCCCGGACCATCAGACTCAGTGAATGTCCCAGTTTTGGTAAGACCATCTTTGAATATGACTTTAACGGCCCAGGCTCGATTGCCTACGGCTCTTTTGCCCGGGAAGTTAAAAGTCAATTACTTGACCAAACCCAAGGTCCATGAACTTTTTCTCGAAGCTAAGAAACCGACTTCGAGCGAACAGGAATCAATTAAAGGATAGAAAAGATTCGAATTCTGATGTTC
Organism: Opitutales bacterium; assembly: GCA_965661905.1. Lineage (GTDB taxonomy): Bacteria > Verrucomicrobiota > Verrucomicrobiia > Opitutales > Seribacteraceae > Seribacter. The sequence goes on along the minus strand of CBFIFQ010000043.1, from coordinate 12,397 downwards.
TCCTTGTTGAAAAAAACACAGGGTATGCTTTTCGTGACCCTGCCCTTCTCCACCTAGCTCTCACTCATCCTTCTTATAACCTAAAGGACGCAGCCAAGCCCAATAACCAGAGACTGGAATTTCTTGGAGACTCTATTCTTGGAGCCGTATTATCCAACGAACTCTACCGGATTTATCCCGAGGAAAACGAAGGATCCCTGAGCCGCAAAAAAGCCTACTTTGCCCAGGGGGCATTTCTTGCCGAATTGGGACTATCTATTGGTCTAAATAGAGTGATAAAAATGAGCCCGGCAGAATTAAAAAATGAAGGCAACCTTAGGCCTTCCACACTGGAAGATGCGGTGGAGGCTCTTGTGGGCGCCATTTACCTGGATGGTGGCTTCAGGCATGCCGAATGTTGCATCATTCAGTGGATTGGAGATCTGCGAAAAAAACTCGAAGGACGGACTGCCATGATGAACCCCAAGGGTAAACTGCAGGAATTCATACAAGCCCAGGATACCAAGAAAAAAATTCGTTATGAACTGCTCCAGGACAATGGACCGGATCATCAAAAAACTTTTTTAGTTTCTGTCATAATTGGAGAGGAGTCCATTGCCCAGGGCCAAGGGAAATCCAAAAAAGAAGCGGAATCTGAGGCTGCGGAAAAAGCCCTGATTATTCTGAGCAAAGAATAGCCTTTTCTTCATCGTGAAAAGAATTCAACTGCCCCGGGGAAACAACGGATTTATTTTCTCATCCCTCCCCGCCGCTTCCCATTCAGTCATTTTATGTGACCAATGGCTGAAATCAGAAAAAAGAATCTTACTGGTAGTGGGCAGTTCTCTGACCGAAACAGAAAACCTGGCTGAGGATGTGGCCAAACTCCTAGAGATACAGGATCAGACAGAGGATAAAAACCTGGAATTTCATCTTCTTGAACAGGATCCAGCCGAATCGCACCCTGATTTTTTTGAAAAAAACTGCAACAAGCTCAGCCTGCTTTCTTCTTTAATGAGCTTGGAGTCATCCCAGGGTAAAAGAATGATTATCGCAGCCACCCCTGAAACTTTACTTTCAGCATGCACCCCGAGAGAGAATAAAGAAAAGCAAGAGCTGTCCATTAGCTGTGGGATGGAAATGAACTTTGAGGCATTTCAAGAAAAACTGTCCGGGGACCTCGACTATTCTTCCGAGATTTTATGTGAAGAGCCGGGTCAATATTCCCTGCGCGGTGGATTGATTGATGTCTACCCGGTCAACGCAAGTATTCCCTACAGGATTGATTTTTTTGGAAATGAAGTGGATGAGATCCGGTCTTTTGACCCCACGACCCAGAGAACCATTGAAGCCATACAAAAGATAACCCTGTCTTCTGCACATCTGGTTGATGATTATTCGATGGAAGGTGGTTTTTTTTCCTACATTACCTGTGATACAACCTGGGCCTTCATTGAGCCCGAACAATTAATCGCAGACTACCCTCTTGCCTTCCACCAGAGTGAAAAAGAAAAGTTTAAGAAAGTATGTATGGAACTGGCTTGGGCGAACCCCAGCATTAGGAATACATATCTTGGCTTCAGTGAAATCGACGATGGTGCTGGCATACTGGAAAAACTGAAGGCTGCCAAGCTGTCCGCCTCTGCTTCCAGTCAATCCATTGGTCAGCTCGCTCATGACCAGATAACCCGCCAGGAAGGTAGGCACCGCATTAGCTATCTCTTTGAATTACTTGCTAAGCAAGACGCGGGTTATGAAGTGTTAATTGCGGCGGGTGCAACTTCCGAAAAGAAAAGAATCCTCGAACTTATCGGCGGAGAATCTTCCCTTCAACGCCTTAAGCCACGCTTCCTGGAGATTGGTCTGCGAGACGGGTTTAGCATAGATCACGGAGATGCTGGAACTTATGCTTCTTTTCTTCTTGAGTCGAAAGCCAGCGGACTGACTGTAGCCACTGCACGAGAAATTTTAGGGCGGGAAAGAAGCCGGCGACCAATTCGTGCCCAAAAAGCTCGGGTTCAGAGAAAAAATGTAGATCAGGCCCTGGACTTCAGTGAGTTGGTCAGCGGAGACTACCTTGTGCACCACCAGCATGGGATTTGCCGGTTTAAAACTTTGGGTAAAATACAAAATGAGCAAAGCCAGGAGGAAGCGATCACCCTGGAATTTGCGGACGGCTTGAACCTTCATGTGCCACTCCAGGAGTCGCACCTGCTTTCCCGTTATGTTGGCCTCCAAAAAGCCAAGCCCAAACTTGCCAGGCTCGGTGGAAAACTCTGGGCAAAAACCAAGCAAGCCGCGGAACATGCAGCCATTGACCTTGCCGCAGATTTGCTTCGCCTTCAGGCAACCCGGGAAAGTCAGTCCGGACATGCTTTCCCGCCAGATGACAAGTGGCAAAAAGAATTTGAAGACTCATTTCCCTACACCGAGACCGTGGACCAGCAAAAAGCGATCGATCAGGTCAAGGAAGATATGGAAAAAGAAGAACCCATGGACCGCCTGGTATGTGGCGATGTCGGCTTTGGAAAGACAGAGGTTGCTCTGCGTGCAGCTTTTAAGGCGGTGATGGATGGCAAGCAGGTGGCGGTGCTTGCCCCGACCACGATTTTATGCCAGCAGCATTATAATCATTTTAAAGATCGCATGGCGGATTACCCGATTGCGGTCGAAATGTTAAGTCGCTTCAGGACTCCAGCAAAGCAAAAGAAAATCATCCACGATCTTAGTGAAGGCCGGATCGATCTCCTTATTGGAACCCACCGAATCTTAAGTTCAGATTTGAAGTATAAAGATCTGGGTCTGCTAGTTGTGGATGAGGAACAACGGTTTGGTGTTCAGCATAAGGAAGCCATCAAAAAAATCCGGGAGAATGTGGATGTGCTTACCCTTAGTGCGACTCCCATACCTCGCACCCTTTACTTTGCCATGGTTGGTGCCCGGGACTTAAGTTCGATTGAAACACCCCCCGTCACCCGTCGCCCCATCCGGACTGAGGTGATGAAATACTCGCCTCAACTTTTGGAACGGGCGGTGCAAACTGAAATTAAAAGAGGCGGTCAGATCTTCTATCTCCATAACCGCGTGAAAACTATCAACTCGGTAGCCCGCAAAATCCGTGAGCAATTTCCCAAGCTTAGAATTGCCGTGGGTCACGGACAAATGAATGAAGAGGACTTGGAAAAAGTGATGACAGAATTTGTTGCTGGAGAATATGATATCCTGGTTTGCACCACCATCATTGAAAGCGGGCTTGATCTCCCAAACTGCAACACCATCATCATTGAGGGAGCCGACAAGTTCGGATTATCTCAGCTCTATCAACTGCGCGGGCGGGTGGGCCGGTTTGACAAACAAGCTTATGCCTATCTTTTGCTCAATCGCCACCTCACCGTATCTGACCAGGCAAGGAAACGACTTTCGGCAATTAAACAAGTCAACCATTTTGGGGCGGGTTTACAAATTGCCCTAAGGGACTTGGAATTAAGGGGCGCGGGTAACCTTTTGGGAAGTGAGCAAAGTGGACATGTAGCCGGGATTGGCTTTGAGCTCTATTGCAGGTTACTGAGGGAAAGTGTCAGTCGGCTCAAAGGAGACGAAATCAGTCTTCGGCCATCGGCCACGGTACGACTTGATTTTCTTGCAGCGGGTCCCGCTCAAGAGGAGGAAGGAAGTGAAATCCCCATTCTTCCCTCTTACCTACCGGAGAGCTTCACAAGTGAGCCAAGATTAAGGATCGAATGTTACAGAAAGCTGGCAAGGCTCCGGACTGTTCAGGAAATCAATGACTTTGAGGAAGAATTACTTGACCGATTTGGGCCTTTACCCGACGAAGGAAAGGCGTTACTTGAGGAAGCACGGGTTCGATGCCTTGGCGAGGAAGCTGGGTTTGATCAAATCGAGACCAAAGAAAAGGAATTATGGCTACGCTATTTAGGAAAAAACCCTGATGGAAGTAAGAAATACCACAGGGTACTTGGAAAAATTCCGCGAATTTCTTCAAAAGAACCTCTTTTGAAGTTGAAGGAAATCATTCGATTTCTCAAGATGGTTATCCATGGGAGCAAAAATGGTTAAAAAAATTATAATAATGGGGTGGTCTCTGCTATCGATGGCGGTCTTTAGTATTACGGCTCATGCTGAACTTATTGAAATCAACCGAGTTACCGCCAAGGTAAATGATCGAATTGTCACCTGGGGAGAAATTGAGCGGGCCATGGACCGTTTAAATTTCACAGAAGAGGAAAAGAAAAAAAGGGCATCGGAATTTGTTGGGGGTAAAATTGACCGTCTGCTTTCAATTTACGCTTTTGAAAATAAAGGTATGGGCATTCCCGAATCCATTATTGAGCAGGAATACAACAAAAGACTGATCAAGGAATTTAATGGTGACCGTAAACTTTTCCGGGATGTATTACGGAGCAACGGACAATCCCAACTCGAGTACAGGGACGAACTCAGGGAGGATATAATTTACAGCCATATGCTCTCTACCCGGAAGCGCTTGAAGGCAGAAATTAGTCCTGAGAAAGTGGAACGGTTTTACCGGGAAAATGGAAACATGTTTAAGACAGATGCAAAAGTAAAGCTCAGTGAAATTGTGTTTTCCCAAATTGCTGGTGAACCAGAAGCTATCCTTATGCAACAAGCCAAACAAATACAGGATTTATTAGCCAGCGGCTCACCCTTTGAGGTTTTAGCTACACAGCATGGCCAAAGTCCCTTTCGGGACAAGGGGGGAGACTGGGGTGTCATGGTCTCTGCAAGAGAAATCAGAAGTGCAGCTATTCGCAAGCAAGCCTTTGCTCTGAAAAAGGGCGAAGTTTCCCAGCCTTTCACTATTGATTTATTGGAACGCAAACCGAATGGCGATATTGGAAAATCTGGAAAAATTGCAGTTTATATCCTCAAGGCAGATGATGTAAAAGCTGCAGGAAGAAAAAGCCTGGATGATGTGCGTTTAGAAATTGAGAAAATTTTAGCCACCAAGATAGAAGCACAAAGCCAACGACAATGGCTTAACCGGCTTAAAAGAGATGCCTTTATTGAAGTTAGCCTTCCTGCAGGCAAAACTTTAGAAAAATAGACTGTTTTGCTCAACTGAGCTGTGGCTGGTGTATCTCTCAAAGACCTCCCTCCCGAAGAACGCCCCCAAGAGAGACTGGAAAGACTGGGGGCACACGCCCTTGCGGACCGCGAACTTTTGGCCATGATTATCCGCTCTGGCACGAGGCAGTCAGATGTCCTCGCCCTGGCGGACCAGTTGCTTAAACAAGCAGGCTCTCTCCCGGGGTTACTCCGTTGGGACACAAGTGATTTTCAGAGAGTTAAAGGGATTGGTAAAATCAAAGCTTTGCAGCTATCCACCCAGGTTGAAATTGCGAAAAGGATGATTCGGGGACAAAGAAACCGGGGAGTTGTCCTCGATGAGCCTCAACAGGTTTGGAATTATTTATTCCCAGAAGTCCGGGCTGATTCTGTGGAAAAGGTCTGGGTTTTGTGCTTGGACAGAAAAAATAAACTGATTCAGGCCGAACCTGTTACCTCAGGCACAGCCTCAAGCAGTCTGATTCACCCCCGGGAAATTTTCAGACCGGCCATTCGGTGTGCAGCATCGGCAATTATTTTAGCCCACAACCACCCTTCCGGTGACCCAAGCCCGAGCAAAGCTGATATGAAAGTTACTCAAAAAATACTCGAAGCATCAAGAGCGGTGGATATTGAAATGATTGATCATGTAATTCTTGGAGAGCCGGAGAATTGCCCAAATCAATTGGGGTACTATAGTTTTTCAGACTCTGGTCTTATACCCTGAGAAAAATAAGCTTATTCAACCAAGCTTAAAATTCGCACACTCCAACGGCTGACTGAAAAGGAAAGACCAAAGGGCTGTCCGTTGAGACCTTCCTTGAAGCTTTCAAAACCGGAAGCACCCGCATCCCCATGCCCACCATAATCCGGTGCATCCGTATCCAAAATAACTTGCCAATTCCCTGGGTGGGGACAGCCCCAGTCACGGTGACAATTTTGATCGGAAAAATTACAGGCCACCAACAAAGTGTCTTTGGGGAGTTCCCCATATTTGAGGAATGAAAGAGTTTGACCATTATAATCATTACAATCAATCCACTGAAACTTATCCGGCTTATGATCCGATGAGGCCCAAGTCGGGTGATCTGAATAAAGCTTATTTAGATCACTTACCAGACGCTTAAGACCAGCATGAAAAGGAAATTCTAACAAAGCCCAATCTAGAGGTGACTCGAAATCCCATTCTTTCCATTGCCCAAATTCAGAACCCATGAATAAGGTTTTTTTGCCCGGCCAAGACCATTGCAGAGCATACAAGGAGCGAAGATTTGCCAGACGGTGAGCTGGATCACCCAGGTTCATCTTATTGGCAAGCGAACCTTTGCCATGGACTACCTCATCATGGGAAAATGCCTGAATAAAGTTTTCCGAAAATTGGTACATGGCACCAAAAGTCAATTTATCATGGCAATTCGAACGATGGAATGGGGAGGTTGAAAAGTAATCCAAAGTATCGTGCATCCATCCCATATTCCATTTAAAATCAAACCCGAGACCCCCGACGCTCGGCGGTTGGGTAATCTGCGGAAAAGCTGTGGATTCTTCGGCAATACTCAAAACGGAAGGAAATTCCTCGTGAATAGACTGGTTGAATTGTCGGATAAAGTCTACCGCTTCCAAGTTATGGTTCCCCCCGTATTTATTGGGAATCCATTCACCCTCTTTTCGACCATAATCCAAGTAGAGCATCGAAGCCACTGCATCGACCCGGTAACCGTCCACCCCGAATCTTTCGAGCCATGATATTGCGCTTCCAATCAGAAAACTCTTCACCTCTGCCCTGCCATAGTTGTAACACAAAGTTCCCCATTCAGCATGTTCACCCTGCCTGGGGTCCTGATGCTCAAAGAGGCAAGTCCCATCAAACTTGGCGAGGGAGAATTCATCCGCAGGAAAATGAGCCGGAACCCAGTCGATGAGCACCCCTACTCCAGCATCCTGAATTGCCTTTACCAGCCTGGCGAAATCCTCCGGGCTTCCATACCTATGGGTGGGAGCGTAGTAACCTGTGACCTGGTATCCCCAGGACGCTCCATAAGGATACTCACTTGGGGGGAGGAACTCTACATGAGTAAAGTTCATTTCCCTAAGGTAAGCCGGTAAAGTTTGTGAAAGTTCAAAATAAGAAAGTGGACGGTTCTCTTTGGTGTGGTATTGCCACGACCCTAGGTGCATTTCATAAATAGAAACCGGCTGGTTTACTGCTGCACCGTCGCTTATCTCACGGAATGAGTTCAACGGGGACCGGTCTGCTATAATGGATGCATTACCGGTGGGAGGTTCAAAGCTAAAAGCGAAGGGGTCAGTCTTTTCCCGTAAAATGTTATCTGCCCCCAAGACTCGATACTTGTACTTCTGACCCATGGTTGCAAACGGCACAAACAGCTCCCGGCAACCACTGGACCCAAGAGAGCGCATGGGAAGGTTTACTGGGTTCCACAGATTAAAATCTCCGGTCAAATGAACACTCTTAGCAGAAGGTGCCCAGACCACAAAGGAAACTCCAGGCACCCCTTGGTGAGAAACAGGAATCGCCCCTAATTTCTCGTAAGGTCTCCGGTCGATGCCTTGGTTGAATAACTCAAGGTCTTGATTTTTCACATAAGGCTCAAAAGCGTATGGGTCGACCCACTCATGACTCGAATCCTCATACTGCGACAGAAAGGTGTAGGAGGAAAAAGGTTCAATTTCATCAATCTCTGTTTCAAAAAAACCTTTCTCATGAATCCTGGTAAGAGGCACCCGGGTTTGCTTGTCTTTACTCACGAGTTGAACGCTACAGGCGTGACTATCCATGGCCCGAACAACCCATCCTCTTTTTCCTTTTACTGGATTAATCCCCAACCATGTATGAGGACTTGCCGTAAGACCCGACAGGCAAGTCAACATCTCCGATTCTGAAATTATCATCTCCATGATCTATAGTCATCAAAAAGTTACAGAGAAAGCGTAAACATGCGATCATACATTATTTCTTTCTTGTTCTAAATTCGTAGCTGAGCATTTTGGCATATGTGCGAATCCATATTTTTTCCCTTTTACCAATTCTTGCCCTGCTTGAAATCTCTGGCTTACTTCAAGCAACCACTTTGAGTGGACCAACCCTTACTGCAGAAAAACCACTGGTTTACGACGATTTGGCTCAAACAGTATGTGCCCAAAAAAATGCAATTTTACGGTCAAATGAATTCCTCGTACATGCCGATGAGATATTATGGGACCGCAACAACTCTAAGGTGAAGGCTACAGGTAACACTATCGTTTCAGCCCGTGGAATTCGATTACTATGCGATAAACTCGTGCTTAACCTGCAAAACGGCAATTATGAAGCCCAAGGGGTAAAAGCCGGATTTTCATCAGTCGTCCTGCAGACCGATCAAATAAAAAAAAGGGGGAACAAAATCAAAGGTAACCATGCCGTTATGAGTGACCCTGGTTATTTTGAAGGAAGTACCCGCCCCTCTTTCTTCATCCAAAACATCACTTTCGATGAAAATAAAAGTTTAGTCACAACCTCCAGCGGTTTGGTTAAAGTTGGAAAACTTCCACTCAGCCCGATTCCTCCCCTGAAATTTAAAACCGGTAAAAACCAAAAGTCTTTTTCTGCAAACCTTAAAGCAGGAAAGCGGTCTAACCTTGGCTGGTATGTGGGCAAAGAAATTGAGTGGGAAGTAGCGGGGATAGAAACAAACTTAGAGATAGTGGGTCTTACCAAAAGAGGTGTATTACTCACCCCAAAGCTTTCATATGAATCTACATACAAGCCTGAGGGTTCACCTTGGGTTCAGTCATTTATTACTTTTGGGTGGATTAGGGATCAAGGGGAAAACATCGGCTTGGACCAGCGGGGTCTTGCTTTTTCAAAACAGCGTAATTTTTTTAATTCAGAAGTTATCGTGCATGATCGTGAATCGTTAAGACTTGCCAGTGAGCTCAACTATGAAAGTGACTCGGAAATAAATCGTGACTTCTACATCGAAGAATTCAGCCGATCTCAATCAGGCGACCACTTTTTAGAATTAGCTTACGAACCTGAATGGGGTGGTCTTTCCACTCTTCACAGGTGGCAAATAAATGAACACGAGGGTATCATCGAAAGAAGACCAAACTTGAGACTTGAGTTATCCCCCAGCGACTTTTTCCATGAGTCATTATTTCATAGTTTGAGTATGGAGTACTCAGATCTTGTCGAACGAGATGCATGGGGACGGGTCAATTCACAGTCCACGAAGCTTGATACGACCCTGCAAACATTTCGGCCAATTAGAGTCACGAAAGGGCTTACTTATACGCCGATGGTGACACTTAGAAACCAACTCTATCAAACAGATAATGCACGCCCAAAGTGCACCTGGATTGAAGGCTCGCAAGAACTAAAGTTGCACATGTATGCAGATTACTCGTTGACTAATGAACTTTGGGAGATTCATGACCTCCGTCATTCCATGGATTTTACATTGCGACATGCTCATCTTAATCTTTCCGACGAAGAAGATCGAAGCCTAATAAATTCCCAAGATTTTTCTCCCTTTATGCTCAACCTGGAACCTGTAAACCTGATGAATACTATCGAGGCAGACCGGTTGGAAGAGAGTGATATAGTACGCCTGGATTGGAACCATCAAGTGGTAACAGATTTCGATAACAACATGCGTGAACTACTTTCACTAAGGTTATCACAGGATTTATGGAAGGAAGCAAATTCTCCTTCCATGAAAGCAAAATCTTTCTATGCCCAAGCCGATCTTCATCCGGCAAGATGGTTACAACTAAGAACTCTTACTAAACAAAATAATCAAGATTCAAAGAAACTCAATGTCTTCTCAGCTTTCATTCAAGATGGATTTCAATCAAACTACCAGATATCCCGTGTCAAGTATCCCGAGGCAAACAACCAATGGATCTTTTCCCTATCCCGCTGGATTGATCACAGCAAGAGAGTAGAATGCATAACTCGGTACGACTCTAAAAATCGTATGTTTCCATACTGGAGAATTGCCATGGAGATACAAACCGCACATAGCATCGATTACACGATTTCCCTCTCTGAAAGAAATGGTACTGCAAAAGAAGACGAACTTGCTGTTAATTTTGGACTCCGAGTGTTTTCCTTCTGATCAAGAAAATCTAATTATGAGGGGTTGACTATTTGATGTTTACGTAAATAAATTATCTACATGTCCAATCGCTTAAATAATCACGGATTTCCAGTCAAAGACCCGAAAGTTATGGCTCACCTTTTCGGCCTTGGTTTGGATTGCACTGACGGCCACAAAAGAATTACCCAAGCAGACAAATTCTCGATTATGGGGGGGTCGGAGAATACGCATGACAAAATGACAGAAACACTTTGCAAAACATTTGAAGACCTGAAGATCAGAGGCAAATCCCTAGAAGAAGCATCCATGGACGAGATTTCTGATCTAATTCGTAAAAACAGCCCTTCCTGATTTTATTGCCACCCGCAAACTTCGATGCCTACACCACCTCCACCTCCCCCTCCCCCTCCTGTCGGAGGAGCACAGGGTCTCAAACTGACACCAAAAGGCACCACACCCGCTCAATCTGCTCCAAAATTTAAAGTAACTAAATCGCCCTTTTCCCAACCCGGTATTCCTGCACCTACGGTTACCCAACCTGGTGGACCAGCCCCAGCTCCGTTACCGCCGGGAATGCCCCCCCCAAATGTATCACCATCTGGAAATACCCCTCCTCCCGCTTCACCGAAAGCACCAAGCCCTGTCCCCATGCCAGCAGCCCCCGCTTCGCCGGCTGCATCAGGCTTAACGCCTTCAGTCATCCCTTCGGCCACCCCGACTGTGCCATCTCTTTCGCCCTCCTCAGCAAAGCCATCCATCGCTCCTTCTGTCCCCACACCAGGATCAGGGCCATCGCTTGCCCCAACACCTGCTCCGGGACCAAGTTTAGCACCTGCCTTACCACAACCGCCTTCACTGCCAAGCCCTCCCACCCCTGAGGGCACATTAAAAAACCCTCCCTCTCCAGCGGTCCCCCCCATTGGCACTCCAGCGTCGCCAACCGATAAGGTATCACCCCCTGCACCTCAAAAAGCACCTCGGCCTAGCCTATTTTTTATGGCTCTCGACTTCCTTGTCTTTGCTGGAGCTGTGGCCCTTACCGTATTACTTTTCCTTCAGCCTTAATTACCTATCCTAACAATCCAATAAATTACAAATGAGCGAACTCATTAATTTGAACAAAGAAAGTTTCGAAAAAGCTGTCAGTGAAGACAAGACTGTCCTTGTAGATTTTTGGGCACCTTGGTGTGGCCCTTGCAAAGCGATTGCACCTATTCTTGACGAGATTGCTGCGGAACTTGGGGATGCCGTATCGATTTATAAAGTAAACGTCGACGATAACACGGAACTTGCTCAGGAACACGGGGTTAACTCCATCCCTACCATTCTTGTATACAAAGGAGGGAGTCTTTCTGAGACACTCGTTGGCGTGAAGTCCAAGGAAGATTTAATCTCGATAATTCAATCTTGATTTAAATTTATCTGTTCTTGGGTTTGCGTCCACCGCATATCCGACAATCGTTTCCCTTGGGTTTGGTTGACAGCATCCCACGACCTCTCTCATAGAAACTACAACCAGGCCGATGGATTTTACCAAAAGATGTGACCCAGTAACTCAAACTTGGCACAAATCCCTGCCGTTGGTCATATAACCTCGGTAATTTTGGGATGGGAACCTGAGGCAGGGAAGAAATTTTATAATCAAATTCAGTACCCCAAATTCCTGACTTCAATCGTTTGGCTTTTAATTGAGCCATGAGAAAGGGTCCGAAGCGGTTGGTTTCTTCTTCATTATGCCAACCAATTCCATAGCTTATCGCCTCCTTACTGAAGCTTGTTTGGCTGCCCTCCATTTCAATATCAACAACCTTAAGGTTTAGTTCATCAAACTCTCGCTTTATTCTAAGACTCGGTGTCCTGGATAATAATTTTTTTTCCGTGAAAGCAAGAGCGGCTTCATATCCAGGTTGGCCACGGCTTGGGAAGCTTACCCCCCAAGCCCTAATTCGTAAGAGGTATTGAGACATTTGGATATCAACAATGCCAGGTTTAATAACCCGAATAATTTCGTTTTTATTATCACTGGCGTTGGTATCACTGGCAAAAGTATAGGAGGTGAAAGAAAGTCCAAACAGAACCAAGCAAGCGAGCCATCTTTGCCATACTGTCATCGTAAGTTATAAAAATACCAAATAGTTGCTAATTAGAAACCATTTCCTCACGGATCATCCTGCCCGACTCATCCCATAGCCTTCTTCCGTAAAATTTTCCTTCACTCCAATATTCTT
>CBFIFQ010000042.1:0-20781 GCA_965661905.1 Opitutales bacterium | reverse complement strand
CATCTTCTACCACATCTTCTGGAGAACTTTGTGCCAGCCACTGAATGTTATTGGAAGAAAGAGATTCAATGACTTCTTGTTTGGTCACATAGGTTAAATCATTTTCTTCAAGCGGTCTGTTGCAGGCAATGGTTGATTGATTAATCTGGTAGATACCGGAATTTTCAATGGGGGAGTCCTGAGGGTTGCCGGTAACCGGAAAAGCGCCTTGATACTCTAAGCTTTCATACCTTCCACAAACTTTAAAAAACTCCTGGTTGGGCGATGCTGTAGTCTGAAAAATTCTCTGAATAATGGGGACAAGTAAAAAACCTTCCTCGAGGTTTGACCAGGAGGTCAACGGAAGAGTTGAGAAATAAAAATGGAAACCTTTCCCTTTTTTCTCTCTGGTCAAAAATGGTTTTCCGTCATTGTAATAGGCAAGTGTTTCCCCATGCACGGGAAGGACCCGTTTTCTGGTTTCAAAGTAGGAGAAAGGAAGGGGCTGCCCCCCGCTAGTATTTGCCAAAATGCCAGTCTCTTGGTTCCATTGCTGAACCTTAAAAACCCTACTTATATTTTCAAACTCCGCGAAGAGCCAGGAAACTTGCCTTTGGCTGGGGTTGATAAGAGCTGAGGGAGGAAATTCGATAAGCGTTCCTCCTTTTTTTACAAAATTTTCAAGGGATGCAGAATGTGATTCAAAGTTTACACCTTGGGCAATGATGAGGTCGACTGCTGAAAGATTTGCAGGCTTTGTAGCGGTGAGATCGATGAGTGATATGGCCAGATCTTGCTTAACCTGCGCGGCCGCAACTATTATTTCCTCGACCTTTTTATCCTCTGCATAAACAAGTATTTTCTTTGGCTCCTGAGAGTCCGTTGTAAAGTATGCGGTGTTGTCAAAAGGTGCTGAATCTAAGGGGATACGCAAACGCACCCAAGGGGAGTCATTATTTGCGGGCAGCCTGATTTTCGGACTCAATAGATTCTTGCTGGCACTGAGATTTAAATCGAGAGTTTGAGTCCTTTCACCTACATCAATTTCAAGAGTGATGATTTCCTGAATGTTCTTGGAACGATCTATGGCAAGGTGGGGCTGGATGTACCCAATCCCCTTGAAAATTTTTTCTATCGCAATGGACCGATTCATGGAAGTTGATGATTGCAGAGGGTGAATTTGCAATTCCCACAACTTATCATTCCTGCTGAGTGCTTGCCGGATCGTTGCCAATGTTTCGGCACTGTTCTGTAATTTCCAACTGTTATTTTGCATATCGGAATAAACTTTAATTTTCGCTTTTCCAATTGATTCCCTTTCCAGCCATTTCATTACATGGATGATAGAGTTTGGAAGGTGGGCGGAGGTATCTGTAGGGGAAAAGAATTTATCAAGGATTACCTGGTTTTTTACCATGGTGTCATTGATGATGAGGGGTTCCCTTCCAACGGTGTCAAAAAGAATGATCTCTTGTTTTGGGTGGTCACGCAGGAGAGAAAGAATTTGTTTTTGGGCCATATTTTGCAGGCTTTGGGTGGCTTGAGCGGATGGTCTTCCCATGCTGCTTGACCGGTCAAGTAGGCAGACGACAGTGCCGGGCTGATAGGCCGAAAGCGACCACCAGCCTGTTCCTTCGTGAAGAATTGGCCTGGCTGCTAGAAATGTGAGGGCAAGTAAAGCCAAGATCCGCAAGAGCAAGGGCAACCAATGCCGCAATTTGGAAAATTTCGAAGACTTTTTCTCTGCCTTCAGCAGGAATTGCGTGGCTGCCCAGTCTTGCTTCTTATACCTTAGCAAATTCAGTAAGTGTATAACTACGGGTGCGAGGATGAGACAAAGTCCCAAAAGGGCTAAAGGTTGAAGGAAGCTCACCGTTTACTACTGAAATTAGGATCAGTCGCAAATGGCCTAAGACCATCTGATAAACAAAGTTTAGTCGTTATTTTATGGTAGGAGCTTTGTGTTTCCATGCACCCTTTTCGAATGCTTGAGATATGGCTTTTTAAAGCATGAAGATATTCTTCTCTCACGGTTTTGGGATCACTTATCACCACATTTTCATTTTCCAGGTCAACAAACCGGGTTGGTTGCCTAAAGTCAAAATCCTCTTCCTGTTCATCCAGCAAATGAAAAAGCACGAGCTGCTGCTTGCGCTCTTTGCAATGATGAATCGCGTGCATGATAGCATCAGCATCATCCAAGAAATCGGAAACAATAATGATAAGGGATCTCACTCCACTTGATTCTGCAATTTCATGCATACTTGATGAGATTTTCTCGTCACCTTCCGCATTTCCATAAAGCAATGCCTGCAGTACAGTATGTAATTGGGCTGGGTTTCTTTTGGCGATTGAGGTGGCGGATGAAATTTCCCCGCTTAAATGCATACCCACTGCATCTCCTTGCTGGAGGAATAAATAGGAGAGGGTACCGATTATTTTTTTTCCATATTCAAATTTGGAGATTTCATTGCCAAACTTCATAGATGAACTGGAATCGAGGAGGAAATGACAATGTAAGTTTGTATCCGCTTCAAATTCTTTTAGATAAAACCTTTCCGTTCTTCCGAGGACCCGCCAATCCAGTCTTTTGAGGTCATCTCCGGGGGTGTACTCCCGGTATTCAGAAAACTCTACACTCGAGCCTTTCAGGCTATTTCTATGGTAACCGCTGATGGTCCCTTCCATTGCCGTCGTGCTTACCTGAGGGGTTCCCATCAGGGTCTTGATCGCGGCCCGGTCAATATAATGATTTACTTCCGGTGTTGGTGGCTTCATCGCCTACTTATGTTCGTTGAGTAATTCCTCGATTAGTCTCTGGATTACCTTGGAACTGGTTATACCTTGGGAACGTGCATGGAAATTAGTAATAATTCTGTGGCTTAATACAGGTTCTGCCACGGCCTCGAGGTCTTGAGAGGACACCATGTAATTTCCGTGAATAATGGCACGGGCTTTGGCTCCCCTTACAAGGAATTGAACGGCCCGGGGGCCAGCGCCCCAATCCACCAACTCTTTGATCCAGGAGGGAGCCTCTTCTGACTTAGGTCTTGTTTTTCGAACAAGATCCACCGCCAGGTCAAAAATGTGGTCAGGTACAGGAATTTTTTCTGTTAATTGCTGGTATTCCTTCAAAGCTTTTCCGGAAATTACTTTTCTTAACTTTGGGGACTGACCAATGGTGGTCTGCCGGGCAATGGTGAGCTCATGTTCTCTTTCCGGGTATTCCATGCGGACAATGAACATAAAGCGGTCAAGTTGAGCTTCAGGAAGGGGGTAGGTACCTTCCTGTTCAATAGGGTTCTGGGTGGCTAGCACAAAGAAAGGCTTTGCAAGGGTGTGGTTTTTACCCGCGACGGTAACATGCTGTTCCTGCATCGCTTCCAGTAAGGCGGACTGCGTTTTCGGTGGAGTCCGGTTAATCTCATCCGCAAGGATAACATTGGCAAAGATGGGTCCTTTGATAAAAGTGAATTCTTTACCGTCTCCATTTTCTTTCGGTTGCAATATGTCAGTTCCGGTCACATCAGACGGCATAAGGTCTGGAGTAAACTGTATTCGACCAAATGATAAGGATGTTGTTTGAGCCAACGAGTTTACAAGTAAAGTCTTAGCAAGCCCTGGAACCCCCATTAACAAACCATGACCTTGAGATAACATACAAATAAAAAGTTTCTCAATAGCGTCATCCTGCCCAATAATCGCTTTACTCAGCTCAACTTTAATATCTTGGAAGATATCCTTTAATGACTCAACCCGTTCAATTTCTTTGTCATTAAAAGATGATGTGGATGTGGGATTTCCAAACTTCGCTTGGTTAGGGGATTTGAGAGTCATGTGAAATTAATCAAAAAGTTATTTTGGAAATCCTTGCAAATAGGCAGAAAAAAATCATAAAAAGTGAACTTTCTTTCATGATCAGAGTACAGCGTAAATACAAGGTTTTAAAGCACCGGACTACTAAAGAAATGGCGGAAGATGTAAATCGTTTGATTCAGCATGAGTATAAAGATAAGGAAGGGTTTCTCTTTCATTCTTCCGGAAGGTGGCAGTGCTTAGGCGGAGTAGTTTATTGCGAGAAGGATGCCATGTGGGTTCAGTCTATGGTATTTATCCAGGAGGAAGACGCTTAATGGGTAAGTGTTTACTATTATAAAATTGAAGATTTAGTAAATTTAGTATTGCAAAATTCATTTTTTAAATTAATTTATTGTTTTCTATTGCAAGTAATTTTGCGTGGAATTTATAAGCCGGCGATTTGGGCAAAGTCGCCGGCTTTTTAATTTTATCAGTCGACTAAAATTTGACATTAATAAATAAAACAAACAATAGATAGCCATTACTTTACAACTAGTACGAAACATTTACCTAATTGTGATATGAAAATAAAAAAAATCATTCCCTTCCTTTGTGTCGTAATCAATCTAATTTGCGCGTCTGGTGGCTTTTCTCAAACCAAGACAGGCTCAAGTGCTTCTCCACCTAGATTGCCCATGAATATACCTCCCCCTCCAAACTTTGCCTCGATGGGGTCAAAGGCGGGTAAGTACCAAATCATTAGTGCAGAGTATTATTCACAAGATGAAAAAGCTTATTTGTACAAACGGCTCGTGAAATATGATAGCACAACAGGCGAAGCTTGGGTGTTAGAATCAAAGCTGACTTCTGAAGGGGAGAAAAGGAGTTGGGTGCCACTTACCAACAAATAAAGGATACTATTTGTCTTATCGGGTCGGGAAAGAAAGATATTAGGTATTGTCCAATTTGGAATTGATTCGTTGAAGTCTCATTTCCAGTCCTTCTATTTTCTTGGATAACTTTTTATTCCGTAGCGAGAAGTGGCCAATGAGAAGCATAATCCCAAATGTGATGAGAATGATTTTACCGACGGGAAACCCATCCCAGGTTTTCTGCCAGGCAACATAGAAGGCAGCAGAGCCCATAATCAGGAGTGCTGATAGCATAAATATATTTCCGGTCATGCGTTTTATACCTTCAGGACGCTCCCGTCCTAAGATGCTTTTGCTGTTAATGAGCAGGAAAAAGCTCAGGTAGGCCACGGGAATCAAGGTGAAACCAAGGATTGATGTTGGGACTGCCAACCAAAAAGCCGCATCACTCCATACAAAAGGACCAAGTACTCCTAGGCCGGCAATTGCGGCACCAAAGAGAAAAGGAGGGCCTTGATGTGCCTTGCCCATAATTTCACAAACGGCATGACCATTGATGGTCATTAAGATAATGATTGTAGAGATGGCCATGCCTAGAACACCGACCCCAAATATGTAATGGGAGAAAGCTTTATTGCCAAATAACCCTTCTAGGGAAGCCGCTAAGTTGAAAGAATCTCTCTTTACAAGCATAGCGGCAAGTTGCTTGTCAACTTCAGGCAATGAGGCAAGCACCTGATCTTGTTGCACGGGTGCCAGCGAAGCGAAGTGTTTTTCGCCCATTTCGGCCTTGGCCCGTGCTGTTGTCAAGTTTGTAAACCCTTGTTCTAGGTTTGCTTGTAAAGTTCTATCCTCAAAATTGCTGTAAGCTGATTCAGGTTTTCCATTGAATCGTGAGCCTGCTGCAATGACAACGCAAGTGGTGGCGATTACATAAGGGATAAGCAAGGCAGTCCAGAGGTCAAATTTTGCAAGTCCACGGTGCGCACGACCCCATTTTCGGCGAAGCAAAACAAAGGGCATAAAGAAAGTCATATTGATGCCAACGGCAGTAGCAGCTGCTGAAATCATTACATCTCTTTGCATACCAATAATTTGTGTCTCCCAAAATATACGGAATTTACCCGTTTCCTGAAGAAAGGGCTCGTAAACTGCCGCCGCCTCATTGAGTAGGGATAAGTTAGGTATGAACCCCCCAGCAATATTCCCCCAGTCAAGCTCACCATTCGAACCTAACTTGAGAACAACTCCAAAAAATGAAATTACCACGATACCCACCATAATCTTCAGGACCCAATCAAAAATTTTCACGCCTTTACTGCCCCGGTCATAGGACCAAACTACTGCTAGGGCAATGGCGAGGATGAGAAAGCAGGCTAAAGCTTTGCCCCATGTATGATTGAGAGAGGGAAGTAAGTTTTGGGTGAGGGCGGCGGTTCCAAGTGAAAACTGGGGCAAGCACCAAACAATGTTTGCCATAATGGTGGCAATCGCCCAGCCCCAACCAAGAACAGGATTGATTTCGTTGTTAATGGAAGCAAAAGGGCTCTGACCAGTCGAAAGTGTTACATGAGTCACGGCACTAAGCATTATGATTCCAAGGACAATCGCTACAGGTTGGAGCCACAAAAGGCTGTAACCGGCTAAGACACCTAAGAATAGACTGGAAGCTAGTGATCCTCCTCCGAGGGTAATTGCTGATTGTAACCAGCCCGGGCCTGAAAGTTTAGAGTAGGCCCAAAGTCGGGAACCTATACCTTTCGCTTCTGCTTCTTGTAAATACCTTCCCTGTTCCTCAATTGATGCCATACAGGTGTAAATCTAATTTCCTGAGAGAAAAGTCAAGAAGTCAAAATTTGCAATGATGAGGTCAGTGAGGGCGGGATAAGCCCGATTACTTTACCGTCATGGTTCCTCGCATCATGGCAAAATGCCCGGGGAAGGTACAAACATACTCATAGGAACCAGGCTCGGTTGGAGCGGTGAATTTAACAGTATCCGACTCTCCTGGACCCAATAACTTGGTGCTTGCAAGCACATCTTCTTTAACGGAATCGGGGAGGGCGTTGGTGGCGTTGGCACCGGCACCCATTGCTTTTTGGCCAAATGCAATGGCACTTATCCCTTTCTTTAAAACAACCAGATTATGACCCATGGCAATTTTAGGAAGCTTTCCGGTATTTTTGAGGGTGAGGGTAACGGGTTCACCCGATTTAACCTCAAAGGTTTTGACATCAAATTGCATGGTATCGTTTCCGCTGATTACAATTTCACTGGCAGATGCAAAAAGAGATGACGCTAATAAAAGGAGGGCGGTTGGGAAAAAGAATTTCATAGTTGGTGAAGGGTCGTAGAGTTAAAGGATGATGTTAAACTTTCGTGGATGGCATGTAACGGTAATAGACTTCAAGCATCAAGATTGTCATGGTGGTACGATAGATGTCGGTGTCGCCATGAAAGTGATAACCATGAGGCCAATGTCCGTCTTCCGATTGTGCTTTGGTGACAATTTGTTGAAAGTCCTTATTCCAGGCACGCCAAAAGTTAGCACCACCCGCACCTGTCGCCTGAAAGCAGGCTTGTGCGTGGTAATACCAACCATAAATATTGATATTTTTCCATTCTTTCTGTGCCTGACTCTCACTCATGTTTTTTTGAATCCACTCCAGTCCCTTTTTGGCCTCCGCTGATTTCGCATTTTTCCAAATTTGGAGAGAGAGAACTCCCGTTCCTGTTAAGGATCCCCCCCCGGACTGTCCGCCATGCCCGGTCATTCTGTACTGAAATCTCCCAGCACTGTCTTGGCACTTTTTGACATATGCGATCGCCTTGTCCATGGATTCATCAAGCCCTTCAATGGGGATACCGGTAAGAGCCGCCGCCTTTAATCCCTGAATGCACCAACCTGTTACCGAAAGGTCGGTGTGAGCAACAGGGCCTTTACCAAATCCATAAGCCCACCCCCCGTTTTCATTTTGACCTTTGATGGTAAAAATTGCGGCCCGTTTAGCATACTCTTTGAGCTTGGGGATTTTAGTCATGGTGTAGGCTTCACAAAGGGCATAGGTGCGAATGCCATGGGCATAGGCCCCTGAGTTACTCGACCCTGTCATTTTATCAGGTGCGAAACTGGTAAGGTAGTCGATGGCTTTTTGAACGGTTGGGCCAAATTGTGGTGAATCTTGAAGCTCGCAATGCCCTAAAAAAGCAAGCAAAGCCATACTGGTCATGGATTGTTTATGAGAGTCCTTACCATACCGGGGTTTATTACCTTCTGGTGTTTTGTCTTTGTCACCCCAACCCCCATCACTGTCTTGGTTGTTCTTAAGCCAAGTGAGGCCCTTGATGATTGCATTTTCTGTAATTTCCTTACCGCCACCAGAACGCAGCCGAGCCATTCTTTTCTTTGGATCACAACGTTGCTGCATGCTTTTAGGCAGGGATAACCCAATCCCCGCCATCGCCTTCTTCATTTGGTCATTATTCATTCCCACTTCAGCCATGGTAGGTGCAGCCGCTTCCACCACCGGTGCTAAATCTTTGACATCCAATTCATTGAGGTCTGGCAGGGAAATATCGGAAACCGCTGTGGTACGAAATTGTTGTTGTGTGCTTGGTTGGGATTTTTGCTGCCTTTGCATCAGCTTTACCACTTTTTGCTTTTCTTGCTGCTGTTCAGCAGGGGCAGTACCCGCATCCGAAAAGTCAGAGCTTCCTTCACCGGCTGCAGCCACATAGACCACAATATTCCAAAGGGCAGCAAAAGAGCCTACCAAAATAAAAAGAGAAACCAACAGACTATTCAAAAGCCGATATTCTCGCATGTATTTCCCGAAAGCACTTTCCACTGGTGGGGCCACCGTCATATCAGGCGGTAAATCTGCTTGGTCCATAATTTGATCGGGTGGTAGTTCTGCTTCGTCCATGATGTTACATACAATTCAAATTTTTATTACACTACAAAACAATTATTGCATTGGTCAAGTCGAGCCGTTCAATATATGTAGATCTTTGCGTAAGATCGTAGAATCGAATTTACGAACCGCATGGCAAAATGATTCATCCCATGAAAATATCTAGACTTTATTTCCTCATGCTAGGCTTGCTTGGATCTACCAGTTCCCTTTTTGCTAACGGGGATTGGCCGAAAATAACAAAGCTAGAAAATGGATGCTATCAATTTGACGGTGTCATCATTGATAAAAAAAATTTACAAATAAAATTCGAAGTGATCTCTAACCAAAGAAGCGGTCTCATTGAATATGGGATTGTCCATGAAAGTGGCAAAATTCACGAATCGCTTTTTAGAACCAAGACCAGACCTGAGATTATACATGCTTCCCTTTTATTACTGAAAGCCAAAGCGGTGGAAGATTATTTCCAAAGTGAAAACAATCACTCGAACGATTATTCTGCAAGCTGTGTCGATGTGCATGTTGCCTGGGAATCTAATCAATCATTGCAAAAATTAAATCTCAGAAAGCTCTACTATAACCAAAACTCACAAGGAGAACATCCAGAACCCCCCTTTTTTCTTTTTACTGGATCCAGGTTGGTGGAAGCCACCTTTATGGCAGAGCATACAGGTTCAATTCTAGCGGTTTATTTGGATCCGGACGCTATTCTTAACAGCATTGAAAGTGAAAGTGATAACGATGATCTTTGGCTGGCAAATAAGTTGACCATGCCCCCACTTGAAAAAGAAGTCACCTGTGTATTGCAATTGCCACGATTGCGACCATAAAAGAAGGATGTATGATTTATTATAAGATAAATGTAGTCATTTGCCTTTGTTTTTTTCCTTTATTTGCTACAGCTGGAAACCCCGAAGACCTGTCGATAAAACTTGAAGTTAAGCGTGCGATCGAGAAGGGGATATCTTGGCTGAATTCTGAGCAAAATAGAACTGGCGGGCATTGGGGGGATCCTCAATATCCCGCTCTTACTGGACTGGCTTTGCGTGCAAATCTAGGAGCACCCGGCTATGATGAAATTAAAAATAGTGATAAAGAGCTGAAGCGGGGTTTTGACTTTATTCTGTCAAAAGTCCAATCAGATGGAGGAATTTACTCAAAAGGGTTAGCTTCTTACAACACATCCATTTGCCTAATGGCCTTACTTCAGGCGAAAAATCAAGGGTTTAAGGAAACCATAAATAATGCCCGAAGGTTTTTAATTAACCAGCAGTCTGACTTTGATAAAAAAGGAGAGTCAGACAATACATTTGATGGTGGTGTTGGTTATGGTTCAACCTGGGCTCATTCTGATTTGTCGAATACCCATCTTGCCATGGAAGCCCTTTACTATGCCAAGAAGACTTTGAAATCCAAGGAGGAAGCATTTGACCTCGACTGGGATGCGGCCATCGCATTTGTTTCCAAGTGCCAGAATTTAGCGACTTCCAATCAGGAACCTTGGGTGAGTAAAGATGAGAGGGATCGAGGTGGATTTGTTTATTTCCCTGGTAAAAGTATGGCGGGTGAAAGAAAGCAATCGAACGGAGAAGTCGCACTCCGGTCTTATGGAAGCATGAGTTATGCGGGTTTGCTGAGTTTTATTTATGCGGAGATGGAACCAAATGACGAACGGGTACTTGCGGTGAGGACCTGGCTTTCGAAAAACTACAGCATCAGTGAAAACCCGGGAATGGGCCCCCAAGGGCTTTTCTATTATTACCATACTATGTCAAAAGCTCTTTCCTTGTCTGGAGTTGATCAAATCAAGGACAGCCAAGGGAAGCTTAGGGATTGGCGTCAAGAATTAGCATTGGAGCTTATAAATCAGCAAACGAGTGATGGCTTTTGGGTCAATGAAAACGGTAGATGGTGGGAAAAAGACCCCATTCTTGTAAGCTGTTACGCTCTGTTATCTTTGGAACGTATCTTTTATGCATTGTAATACCTAGATCAAAATCAAGAGATGAGACTTTTCAATATCTTAGTTGGAGTTTTTCTGGCATTTCCCTTGTTGGGGGCAGAATCTCCGGAGTTAACTCCAGTAGGTGACCCCTTTATTTACGCAGACTTGAGGAAAGGTGATTCCCGTGAAGAAGTACTACAGAAGCTTAGAGCGGGTGGTTTTATTCAAATTTATGAAGAAAGGGACAAGGGGTTGGTTAGATGCACCATCAAGTGGGATGGTATGCGTTACGAACTGGTTTGTAAATTAGTGAACAATAAGCTCACACTTTGCCTTATTGAAAGTCAGAGGGGGTGGCAGGACTTTTTTTACGACGATGTGGTTCGCCCCCAATGGGAAATGCTGAGGAAAAGATTGATCAAAAATTATGGAGAGGATCGAAAGAATACAAAATTTCCCACATTGGACCAGGTACCCTTGGATGATATGGGGGGGTATATAACTGATACCTGGAACCTGAGCGATCGTACCCTGATTATTACGGTCCAATTATTTAGGGTAAAGGACTGTTGCACCGAGCAAATGCTTGAGTATTCTTGCTCAACTTTATTAATCCAGCCAAAGTAGGTTTGATTAGTTGAAGTTCACTTTTGAGCATCATTTGTAATGGGTATATTTTCTAAATTTAAAAAGGGTTTCCAGAAAGGGGCAGAAGCCCTGCAAGGTTCATTTTCCAAAGTCCTCGGGGGCAAAAAATTGGATGCCAATGACATGGCATCCATTGAGGAAGCACTTTACTCCGCGGATTTTGGGGTGGAGACAACAGAGGAAATTATTCAGAATATTCATGAAGCTTTTAAAAAAGACAAAGAGTTTAAGGGCCAGGATGCCTTACATGTAGCCAGGGAAGTTCTAAGGCGTACTTTATCCGGGGCCGAAAAATCATTTATACTACCCCCCGAAGACAACCTTCAAGTGCTTTGCATGATTGGAGTGAATGGTTCCGGCAAGACCACCACTTGTGCGAAACTGGCTCATCTTCTCAAAGAGCGGGGGGATAAAGTTTTGCTTGGTGCCTGCGACACTTTCCGTGCCGCCGCGACGGAGCAGTTAAAAGCCTGGGCGGATCGCTTGGGTTTGGAATGTGTCTTTGGCCATCATGGGGCTGATTCGGCCGCGGTTGCCTTTGATACTTTTTCCGCAGCCTCTGCTCGTCATTGCAATCTTGCCATTATCGACACCGCTGGCAGGCTTCATGTGAAAGATAATTTAATGGATGAGCTCTTTAAAATGAAGAGAGTTTTGAGCAAAAGAGATGAGAGGGCACCGCATCACTCCTGGCTCGTAATAGACGGTTCTACCGGTACCAATGGCTTGGAGCAGGCAAAAGTTTTTAATAAGAAATTTGGATTAACCGGACTTGTTGTCACCAAATTGGATGGTTCATCAAAAGGAGGTGTTCTTGTGTCAATCTACCGGGAGCTAAAGCTTCCCATATACTTTCTGGGTTTAGGGGAGTCAGCTGATGACTTGCAGCCATTTTCAATTGAATATTATCTAGACTCGATTCTGCCTCTTTCTCAAACCCTAGAAAGTCAATAGGTAAAAATCACACTTTCAGTCATGAATTTAAATACTAATAGCCAGGTGGAGGTAAGTTTGGGAGATCGATCCTACAATATCGAAATTGGAAGAGGTTTAGAGTCCCGTATTCTCCAGCTGAAGTCTGATTTAGTGAGCCGAGGTGAAAAAGTGGTTATTGTCTCCGATCAGGGCTTACGGGGATCCAACTCACCTTTTCTTAAATCCTTTTTTGAGTGCACCGATCACTTAATTCTGCCATCCGGGGAGAAAACGAAATCCTCGGAACATCTCATTAAGGTTTGGGACTTCTTGGCTTCCCGGCGAATCGACCGGTCAAGTGCTGTATTTGCGGTGGGAGGTGGAGTAACCGGTGACTTGGTTGGCTTTGCTGCAGCAACCTTCTTGCGTGGTGTTTCTTTATATCAAGTTCCCACAACCCTGCTTTCCATGGTTGATAGTTCTGTAGGGGGGAAAACGGGGATTAACCTTAAGGCAGGCAAAAACCTTGTCGGTTCATTTCACCAACCCAAAGCGGTTTTTATTGATTTAGATGTATTGGTAACGCTTCCAATCCGTGAATTTTCTGCCGGTATGGCAGAAGTAATCAAATATGGGATGATAGGGAATGCTTCTTTGTACCAAACCATTACTGAACGAGATATCGCGTTTGATGTGTCTACACCTGAATTACAGGAATTAATTCATTCATGTTGCTCGGAAAAAGCAAAGGTGGTGGAAGGAGATGAGAAAGAAACTACAAGTGGAGCAGGAGGAAGGGCTTTGTTGAATCTTGGCCATACCTTTGCTCATGCAATCGAAGCAGTTGCCGGTTACGGGGATTATTTGCATGGCGAAGCAGTCAGTGTGGGTCTTGTTTGTGCATTCCGGCTTTCGAAGGCACTCGGGTTGTGTGAGCAGGACAAGGAGGGTATTCTGACCGGCACTTTATCAGCTTACAACTTACCTGTTCGGCTTAAGAAAGAGCTGCCAATTTCCGCTCTTATGAGCAGTATGCAGTCCGATAAAAAAGTATTTCAGGGAAAACTTCGTTTTGTCCTCTTGCATGCGGTTGGCCAAGCTTTTGTTCAGGACGACATCCAAATTCCAGAAGTCGAAAAAGTCTGGGCTAGTGTTGGGGCAGTTTAAGCATCGACCGCATGAGTATGGAAATCGACTTAGCCAAGGCCTATTTCGAGAGTAATGGTTTTTTGGTCAGGCAAGCGGGCACTCATCCTCAAGAA
This sequence comes from Opitutales bacterium, assembly GCA_965661905.1. Classification (GTDB taxonomy): domain Bacteria; phylum Verrucomicrobiota; class Verrucomicrobiia; order Opitutales; family Seribacteraceae; genus Seribacter. The sequence goes on along the minus strand of CBFIFQ010000042.1, from coordinate 7,448 downwards.
ACAGCAAAGAAGAAGGTGGTACCCTTGCCCACTATTGCGGTTTTCAATCCTAATGGATCTGATAACGGGATAGATTTGAACTTTCGTATGTTTACGGGTGACCTTGTGGGAGTAAAGTCAGCACTTGTGTCATTATTAGGCTGGGGTAATTCTTGTTTAACCTATGACTGCCTTACCAGTGATGCTAGGCTTATGAAGTTCTTCAAAGGAGAAGCTTCTGCCGAGCAATTGAATCTAAATTTTAACCCAAGCCCCGTTCTTGCTGAAAGTGGTTTGGGAGATTTTTTACGCATTCTTGTAATTCCTCATTTTCCACGAAACGAACAGAAAGCAAAAGTACTCACAGAATCTTTGAAAGAAGCTGGAGTTGATGGAGTTTTAACTATTCGGTCGATTTTTGAGAATTTACTTCGGCAGGCTTCCCCTGCAAGGAATTTTATAAATCAAGACATCTTGCATATCCTAAAGCTTTTAAAAGCATATGACCTCGTCAAAGAACCGCAGCTTGATATTTTTGAGGAATAATTATGGCCACCGAAATTCATCCAACAGCAATTGTAGACCCTAAGTCTGAGCTTGATTCCGGCGTTGTGGTTGGTCCTTACGCAATTATTGAAAAGGGGGCTGAAGTTGGCAGGGATACTGAAGTGGCTGCACAGGCGATAATAAAGGGGGCCGCAAAGGTTGGGGAGAGAGTTAAGATTGGGCATTTTTCTGTAATAGGAGGAGATCCCCAGCACCTTGATTTTGACCCGTGTACGGTTTCTTTTGTTCAGCTTGGTATGGATGTGCGAATCAGTGAAGGCGTGACAGTTCATCGTTCAATTGATGAAAATCAGTCAACAATCGTTAAGAATAAAGTTTTTCTTATGGGCAATGCTCATGTGGCTCATGATTGTGTCGTTGCCGAAAATGCAATATTGGCCAACGGTGTGTTATTGGGTGGCCATGTAGAAATAGGGAAGGATGTTTTTGTGGGGGGGGGAGCTGCCTTTCATCAATTTGTAAGAGTAGGAGATGGGGCTATGGTCGGAGGTATGGCTCAAGTATCTGCTGATGTTCCTCCTCAAATTACATTGGCAGGAAGGAATCAGGCAAGTGGATTGAATTTAATTGGTTTAAAGAGAAGAGGGGTGCCACTGGAGGAGATTTCAGAGTTAAAGCATCTCTACTCCCAGTTTTTGTGTCGAAGGGGAAATCTCAAGCAAAGAGCGGAGGAAGTGCTCGGTTCCAAAAATACCCCGCAATCGAAAATAGCGATCGATTTTGTCCGGTTTTTTCTTGCTGGTCGTCGAAATTTTGCGAAGAGTTTGAAGCAATTTGAAGATTAATTTTTATCGAGCCCCCAAGCCATGAAATCGCCACAAACAGAACAGATTGATTACAGGATTGGAAATGAGAAACTGGTGCGGGTAACCAAGGATGCCTCTGTTAAAATAAATGAGTTGAAGGTAAGGGAGGCAAATGGCGAGTTTTTACGAATCCGTATTACAGGGGGTGGTTGTAATGGATTATCCTACCACATGAAGTTCGTCGAGCAGGGAAAAAAAGGTGACATTTTGGTTAATTCTGAGGGAATTCAAGTCTTGGTAGACTCAAAAACAACCCTTTATCTTCGGGGTACCACTTTGGATTATTCAAATAAATTGGTGGCTGGGGGCTTTAAATTTTCTAACCCCAATGCAAAGGCGAGCTGTAGCTGTGGTGAGAGTTTTAATCTGTAATTTGAAACTTTGAAAGGAATTTAGGCTTGCCAGAATGGGGTTTTTATCGATTGTTAATGATAAATTATTGAGCTTTTTGATATACAACATAATACGAAACTAACCACATGGTAAAGAAACCAAGTGGAAATAAAAGACGGCACAATAACCGTAACTTCATTAGGAAAAACGATAAAATTCGTGCACGTGAGGTACGGGTTATAGGACACGATGGGGAAATGCTCGGAGTCATGCCTCCTGAAGAAGCCTTAAAAATTGCGAAGTCTCATGGCCTTGACCTCGTTGAAGTTGCTTCTTCTGCGAACCCCCCTGTTTGCAGGATACTCGAATTTGGAAAATACAAATATGAGTTAAGCAAAAACAAGAGAAACAAGGAGAAAACTTCGAAGCGGGTAAAAGAAGCTAAATTTCGCCCGCGTATCGAGGAGCATGATTATGTCACCAAAATTCGTCGCTCCGAAAAGTTTTTACATCAAGGCAATAAATTAAAAATTACCTTAATGTTTAGAGGTCGTGAAATGGAGCACATAAACCTTGGTATGACCTTGGTAAAGCAAGCCATAAAAGACCTGGAAGGCGTAGGTAAAGCGGATGATCAGCCGAAATTAAGCGGTCGATTTATCATGGTGAACCTTTCTCCCCTTCCTCAAAACCAACGAGTTCTTCGCTATAATTCCGAGGAGGAGGCTGAAGTGGAGGAAAGTGATGATGAAAATGAGGAAGAATTTTCAGATGATGAAGTCGATTTGCAAGACGCTGATAAATAAGACTTCCCCTTCCACAATTTAATGTCTTTTACTGGTTTCCTGCTTATTGGTCTGGGGGGAGCATTGGGCTCCATGCTTCGTGGCTTTACTTCTCTGTTCTTTTCGTTTTTATCACCTTGGCCCACTTTATTTGTTAATGTATTTGGAGCATTTATTATTGGGCTTCTGGTGAAGCAAATGGAAGGCACGGCTAATCCTGAGTCTTTTAGAAATTTTTGGATTATCGGAGTATGTGGCGGGTTTACTACCTTTTCTGCCTTTGGTTTAGAAATTGTTGAAATGCTCAAATCATCTCAGTGGACTATGAGTTCTGTTTACCTTTTTCTTCATGTATCGGGTTCCGTTTTTGCTATTCTCATCGCTTTCCGCTTTTTCTCCTTTTTCCAGTCCTGACCTTGTACCTTGCCAAAATTTACAAGTTGTAAAAGATTAGGTAGTCAAATGAAGCCTTTTGCTATCATCTATATTTTTCTGCTATGTCCATTTTTTTTAATGGCTGGGGTCTCTAGTAACCCATTTTTACGTCCTGGGTCTTCCAAGCAACCACCGCCCCCGCCTAAATCTGTTCCACCGCCACCAGTCAAAATAACTAATGCCGAAAAAGAAGTTGAATTTAGAGGTTATTTTATTCTGAACGGTGACCCTTTTTTTTGTATATTTAATAAAAAGTCGGGTCATGCAGAATGGCTAGCTGTTTCAGAATCTACCTTTGAATCCTATTTGATTAAAGAGTTTGACCTTGAGAATGAGAAGCTAACTTTATCATTTGATGGTCAGTCATTTTCTCTTTCTTTGATGGATTCAAAATCGGGTGGAACACAGGGATCATCCAGTAAAGTTACCAAGACTGAAAACACAAATAATGCTACAAGCCCAAACCCATCTAAGCAGGTTACACGCTTTATGCCTCCTCGGCCTAAATCCACTCCTAGTTTACCGGATTGGCTTTCAAGGAAAAAAACTTCGGTAAGAACACCAACTTCTCAAGCTTTTTCAGGCACCTACCCAGGTGCGATACCAAGGAGAATTGATCCTGTTCCCTTCATTAGAAGTCTCCCTAATTCAGGCCAATCTCAAAATCCTTCGGGTTCTGTTTCTGCAGGTTCTCCTCAAGTAAGCACTAGTGTCTCGTCATCTCCTGTTTCAAGTCCTAGTGTACAATCGGCCCCTTCGATCAATGGTAATACAGCTGAATCCGCTCCTGCCGGAAATGCTTTGAACGAGTCGGCAATAATGAATGAAAGTGATGATCGTATTTTATTAGAAAATTTGCCTCCACCACCTCCTCCTCCAAATATTGTACCACCCAGTCCGCCACCAGATATACAACCATCGCGAGATGAATAAATGTGGATACTTTTTGCTGTTAATCTATTTTGTATGCCTTACAAGTGGGGACTGCTCCCGAAGAATTGGTAAATTAAATTCCCAGAGTTGGGTGGCTCATCAAGATTTCGGATCGAATGTACGCAGCTTTCCCGTTTCTTCTGCTTATCCAGACTTAAGCGCAGTAGGCCTATTGGAATCGAGTAGTGGTATCATTGGAACCGCTACTTTGATTGCACCCAATATCTTTGTAACAGCTGCCCATGTTGTGAGAAATTCAGTCCGCGATCCATTACCACAGGGTGGTAATTGGAAATTCATTCTTGCAGATGATTTTGACAAAGCCACTAACTCGCAGATTCATTCGATTTTAAAATTTGAAATACATCCAGCATGGATTACCCGGCAGACAGATGGTTTCAAGAATGGGTTAGGTGATGGTGACCGTATAGGAGTAGATCTCTGCTTAGGATTTTTGCAGGAGGATATTGATGAGGTTTACCCCCTTCCTCTTGCATCCTCTAAGATTGAATCTGTGGGTGAGCGAGTGGTTATTGCTGGTTTTGGAACCCAGATTGATGGTTTAGATGGCGTGATTAGTTCAAATAATTCTCGAAGGTTGGCAGGGGAAAACATCTTAGACCGAGTGGTTGACAAAGTTAAAATTTCATCATTACCAGAGACCCAATGGGGAGGGCTGCTTGCCGTAGATTTTGATTCACCACAGGGAAATGCCAATCTATTGGGTTCTTCATACCCTGCCGTTGATTATCTGGGCGATGGTGATAGTGATCCCGTTCCTTTGCCACTTGAGGTAAGTACGGCCGTTGGTGATAGTGGGGGTCCAGCATTGATACGAGCCGATGGTCAATGGAAAATAAACGGAGTGGTTTCCTATGGAACCAATTATTCACTCTATGGAGATATCACTGTGTTTACACGCCTCGCAAGTCACTCAAATTGGATTCTGCAGTTTCTTCCTCCTTGGGCAGAGGCCAAGATTCTGCAAGGAGGGGAATGGCGGGAGTTAGAATGGTTTGGGGTATTTCTCCCTTTTGAAAGTGGTTGGGTTTTTCACTCCAAGCTTGGTTGGTTTTACGCCTCTACCCAAACGGGTAATTCAATGTGGTTATGGCACAAAGAATTGGGCTGGGTTTGGACTTCGGCTCCAACTTTTCCAAATCTATATTCATTTAGCAGTCAATATTGGCTGTATTTGGATATTGAGATGAGTAACTACACAGAACACCAAATATTTGATTATTATTTGAATTCTTGGAAGATATATTCCAATAAATTTTAATGATGTCCACTCATCAGAGTTTTTGGTAAGATAAACAGTTTCTAAAATTTGCGTGAAGCCACTAATTACCCTGTTTATTAAGCGAGAATTGCTATGGCAATTCTTAGTCAGAAATATAAAATCCAGACACCGAGGAAGTATTTTGGGTGCTTTTTGGCTCTTAGCGAACCCCTTGTTAATGTTAGCCCTGTATGTTTTCGCTTTTGGCGTTGTATTTGGGGGGCGCTTCACGGATTCTGCCGACGAATCCACTCTTGATTATGCACTTGGGGTCTTTTTAGGCTTAAGTGTGTTAGGCTTGATATCCGGGACAATAGGCTCAGCTCCTGGAATTATTGTATCCCAACCCAATTTTGTGAAGAAAGTTGTTTTCCCCCTAGAGATTCTTCCTGCTGCGAGTGTTGGAGCACTTGCTTATGATTTAATTATCGGTCTTGCTTTATGCTTTGGGGGAATTGCCTTCTTTGGTCCTGGTTTAAGTTTTTCCTCACTGTATACCATAGTGATACTCGGTCCTGTTTTTTTAATTGGCTTAGGATTAGGATGGTTTTTTGCGGCACTGGGAGTTTTTATTCGAGATATCAGTCAATTGGGTTCCTTCCTCGGACTTGCCTTACTTTATTCGAGTGGTGTTTTTTACTCGGCCGAGAAAGCAAAGAGTACCGCTCCTGGCATATGGGCTTTTCTTCAATGGAATCCCTTGCTTCAAATCATTGATTCCCTGAGACAAGTTGTCTTGTGGGGTGGGATACCGAATTGGGGGTCAATTGCTTATTGCTGGATCTTTGGTTTTGCTTGCCTTGGGATAGGAGCGTGGTTTTTTAACCGACTGCGGCCTGCATTTGCGGATGTGCTTTAATTTTCAAGATAGAGCTTTCGGGCTATATTTTCCCACGAATGTTGCTTAGCCCAAAGCTTGCCGTTTTCTCCAAGTTTCTTTCGAAGGCTTCGGTTTTCTACTAATTTAGTAAGATTACTTTTTAGTTCCTCTTGGTTGTTAGGGTCAGATAAAAGTCCGGTTTCTCGATCCAAAACAGCATCTTCCACACCGCCTACCTTAGTTGCCATGATTGGTAAGCCAAAATAAGATGCCTCGAGGTAGACAAATCCAAACCCCTCGACACTTTTTTTCGTTATGATGGGAGTAAGAGAAAAGATGTCTGACTCGCGGTAAAATAAGTGTAAGTCTTCAATGGAAACTTCGCCAGCAAATGTAATTTTACCAGTGAAGTTAACAGCCATTCTTTTTAACTTTTTCATGTATGTTGTTTGATTTACTGGTCCAGCGAAAATGATAGTTATCGAGTTTTGTAAATTTGCAGGCAAAGAAAGTAATGCTTGGAGCAATTCAAGTTGGCCTTTCCTACGGTGTATTCTTCCTACACAAAGAATTTGAATACCTTCCGTATCTCTATTTTTTGATTTGGGGGATGGGTGGCTTAAGACCACGCTTGATGGTGCCCCTGGGATTAATCTAATCTTACTTTTAACTTGCTTGCTAAATCTTTCGCATCTGTCCGCATTGAACCTAGATAAGACATGAATTAAACTTGTTTTATTTAATAGTTTGCGAAATAAAAACCGCTCTAATGGGTTGCGGGTAAACTTTAAAAGTTCCGAGCCATGTAAGGTGATGATTTTACGGTGATTTTTTGGCAATAACCAACCTAATCTTATAAAGGCTCTGGATACTCCTGGGTCTGCAATGTGAATGGTGATAATTTTGTTTGCACGAATAAGAAATGCTCTGAGGTGAAAAATTAATAGAAATGAAGATAACCAGCTTTGCGATCCCTTCCAGGGCAGATTTTTAAAACGAATATCTGATTGGTTTACAGAACCCATTGGTGCCCAAATCTCAATATTTATATTTTGCTTATACGCACTTTCTGCAATCTCTTTACAATATATGCCTGCACCTCCTTTTGTGGGGGGGTATTCATGGGTTAGTAAGATAATTCTATTTATTTTCAATAAGGATATATCATTCTTATCTTTTACTTCGCCGCCAACAAAATTTTCTTTACACTCTTTTTAATGAGATTTCAAAAAGTTTTAATTACAGGTGGATCTAAGGGGATAGGATTGTCTTTGATCAAGCTTTTGCAAAAACAAGCTTATGAAGTTCATGCAGTTTCACGATCCACCCCAGATCATCCGTTTAGCCAAAATATTCACTTTCATAGATGTGATCTTTCTTCTGTATCTGCTTCGGAGTCATTTGTTGATAATTTCATCGAAACAAATGGAGTGCCGGACCTGCTCATTAATAATGCGGGATCTGGTGCTTTTTTTGATTGGGCAAATTTTCCAATGGAAGCAATAGAT
>CBFIFQ010000041.1:0-21355 GCA_965661905.1 Opitutales bacterium | reverse complement strand
AATGACTCTTTGCTTCCAGGCAGAGGCTCAAATAACAAAACGGAATGGATACCCAGTATTTCAATGGCAGCAGTACGAGCAAACCTCATAGGTATTTTTGCACTCGGGACGACATCAATATCAAGATATGAATTCTCCCATCTTCCATTAATTTTATGAGAATTTCTAAACCTCGATCGATGTTTAGAAATCTCTTCCCCTAACTGACCAATCCAGGATTCTTGATTGGGAACATCCATAACAAAGACCGGATCGTCTCCAACATAATGTTTTTCAGGAGTCATGGATGAAATTGAAAATAGATCATTCAAGCAAAACAACTTTTAGAATCAATAAGTTTCACGCCTCTATCATTCATCTTACTCTAAGAATGTATGGATCAATTTAGCCCTTTTCTTGCAGACTACTCCAACCAAAAAAATGGTCGGGACGGAGAGATTCGAACTCTCGGCCTCCTGCTCCCAAAGCAGGCGCGCTAACCAGACTACGCTACGTCCCGTAAAAAGATATTATTCATAAAGTTGAAATTTAACATTGGCAAAGAAAATTGTTTTTAATTTTGAATTCAAAGATTTTGTCTTTTTTCAGATTGCCCAAATCTCATATCAACATATCATGATATGTTGATGCGTTTATGAAAGATTTCTCCAAGCAAAGACCAACTGAAACTGACCTTACATCCCTTCTTGACCAAAGAATTTTAATTTTGGACGGGGCCATGGGCACCATGATCCAGCAAGAAAAACTTGAGGAGCAGGACTTCCGGGGTGACTTATTCAAAAAGCATCCCGGGGAATTAAAGGGTAACAATGACTTACTCAGTCTTACGAGACCTGATATTATCCGTAACATTCATAAATCCTACTTTGATGCCGGTAGTGACTTGGTGGAAACAAACACCTTCAGTGGCACCAGTATTGCGATGGCTGACTACAACTTGGAAGAAATAGTAAAGGATGTAAACATTGCATCAGCGAAACTTGCCCGGGAAGCCGCAGATCAGGCGATGCAAAAAGATCCCTCAAGACCAAGATTTGTAGCAGGTGCAATAGGTCCCACTAATCGTACCGCCTCTTTATCTCCTGATGTAAATGATCCATCCCTACGGAATGTTACTTTTGATGAATTGGTTATAGCTTATTACAACCAGATTGAAGCACTGGTTGAAGGTGGCGTTGATATTTTAATGCCTGAAACAACCTTTGACACCCTCAACCTGAAGGCAGCCATTTTCGCGATTGAAAACTTTTTTGACCACCTGGGCAAAAGGCTTCCCGTGATCATGTCGATTACTATAACTGACGCTTCAGGGCGTACCCTTTCGGGGCAGACAACCGAAGCATGTTGGAATTCTATTGCCCATGCAAAACCGCTCGGCGTCGGACTGAATTGTGCCCTCGGGGCTGATGCCATGCGGCCATATCTTCAAGCATTGGCCAAAAATGCAGATTGCTATGTGCACTGCTATCCCAACGCAGGCCTACCCAACCCCCTCGCCCCAACCGGATACGACGAAAAGCCTGAGGATACAGCAGGTTCACTTTTTACATTTGCAGACGAAAAACTGCTTAATATGGCAGGCGGTTGCTGTGGAACAACCCCGGACCATATCCATGCCATTGCTGAAAAACTTTCCCAAGCAGAGCCCCGGAAACCAATTGTCACTGACCCGGCCCTCCGACTTAGTGGATTGGAACCTTTTGAATTAAAAGGTGAAGTTACATCCCTTACCATGGTTGGTGAGCGAACGAATGTAACCGGTTCTCCTCGCTTTCGAAAACTCATTGAGAACGAGGACTATGATTCTGCCCTGAAAGTGGCTAAACAACAGGTAGAAAATGGTGCAAATATTTTGGATGTAAATTTTGATGCGGCTCTCCTGGACGGAGAAGCCTGCATGAGCAAATTTCTTAACCTGGTGGTGTCCGAACCGGATATTTCAAGGGTTCCCATCATGATCGATAGTTCCAAGTGGTCAGTCATTGAGGCAGGCCTCAAGGTCATACAGGGGAAATGTATTATCAACTCCATTAGCTTAAAAGAAGGAGAGGAAACATTTAAACAACATGCCCGCCTTGCAATGAGGTATGGTGCCGCGGTCGTGGTGATGGCCTTTGACGAAAATGGACAAGCCGCCACCTACGACGAAAAAGTTCGGATTTGCGAACGTGCCTACAATATTCTGGTAAAAGATGTAGGCTTCCCTCCAACCGATATTATTTTTGACCCCAATGTATTAACCCTTGCGACTGGCATGGATGAGCACAACGCCTACGGTTTGGACTTTATTGATGCGGTCAGGGAAATCAAAAAACGCTGCCCTCATGCCCGCACCAGTGGAGGAATCAGTAATGTTTCCTTCTCATTCCGCGGAAATAACCTGGTTCGTGAAGCCATGCATGCGAGCTTTCTTTACCATGCCTGCCAGGCTGGTTTGGATATGGGTATTGTCAATGCAGGTATGCTTGCCGTGTATGACGAAGTTGAAGAAGGGCTTCGATCCAGGGTGGAAGCCGTCGTTTTGAACCAGGCAAAAGAGGCCGGCGAAAACCTATTGGAGTATGCCGAGAAAATTAAAGATAAAAATGCGAGTCGCACCTCTGAGGGCCCCGATCTTTCATGGAGAGACAAGCCTGTTGCGGACAGACTAACCTACTCTCTTGTTAAAGGAATTGGAGATTATGCTGAAGAGGATGCAGAAGAGGCCAGGTCACTGCTGGGCCGACCTCTTGATGTAATTGAAGGCCCCTTGATGGACGGCATGAAAGTCGTAGGCGGGCTTTTTGGAGAAGGTAAGATGTTTTTACCTCAGGTGGTAAAAAGTGCAAGAGTGATGAAAAAAGCTGTGGCCTACCTCGAGCCTTTCATGGAAGCAGAGAAAGATAGTTCAGGGTCCGGGAAAAGAGGCACCATGGTGATTGCTACGGTGAAGGGAGATGTCCATGACATTGGCAAAAACATTGTGGGTGTTGTGCTGGCATGTAACAACTGGGATGTGATTGATTTGGGAGTCATGGTTTCCTGCGATAAAATCCTTGAAGCTGTACGCAAACATAATGCTGATATCCTTGGCCTGAGCGGTCTCATCACCCCTTCACTCGATGAAATGATTCACAACGCCAAGGAAATGCAAAAAGTGGGGCTGACCATACCACTTTTGATTGGTGGAGCTACCACAAGCCGGGCACATACTGCTATCAAAATTGCTCACCATTATGATAACGCTGTGGTCCAAGTACCGGATGCGTCCCTTGTGGTCAATGTGTGTAATGACTTAACGCAGGAAGATAAAAAAGAAGAATTTGTCGCCAAACTCCAAAAAGACCAAAAGAGGACCAAAGAAGAATATGAAAAACGAGGTGACAGAAAACTTATCTCTCTTTTGGATTCCCGAAAAAAAGCTCCAATTATCGACTGGGGAAAGCAAGAGATTGCACAACCCTTTCCCGAAAAACTTGGCGTACACAGTTTCGAAGCTGATTTAGAAGAAGTCATCGAATATTTTGATTGGTCCCCCTTCTTTTGGTCGTGGGAGCTGAAAGGTAAATATCCTGATATTTTTGAACGCAAAGCAGTGGGCGAGGAGGCGAAAAAACTTTTTGATAATGCTCAGGACTTACTAAAAGATATTATTCGAGATCAAGCCTTCCAGTGTAAAGCTGTTGTCGGTCTATGGCCCGCCCACTCTGTGGGTGATGATGTGGAAGTTTTTGAGGATAGTGAAAAAACCAAAAAGCTGGGTACTTTTCATTTCCTGAGAAGGCAGCAACCTATGGCGAAAAAGCCTCATATATGTCTCTCTGACTACATTGCACCTCGGGGTTCAGGTAAAGTTGACTATCTTGGTGCCTTTGCGGTGTGCGCTGGGTCAGGCGTCGAAAAAATGGCACGGTCCTTTGAAGAGCAAAACGATGATTATTCTTCGATTATGGTCAAAGCGTTGGGTGACCGTTTTGCCGAGGCAATGGCGGAGCTTGCTCATAAGAAAGTTCGGGAATGGTGGTCCTACGGGATGAAAGAGAACCTTAGTAATGAAGAACTAATTCAGGAAAAATATCAGGGAATTAGACCTGCCTGCGGCTACCCAAGTCAACCAGACCATACTGAAAAGGATACAATCTGGGACCTCCTTTCCGTGGAAAGCAAAATTGGTTTGGAATTAACAGAATCCCGGGCAATGAACCCTGGATGCTCTGTATCCGGTCTTTATTTCTCAAACCCGCAGGCTTCCTATTTTAATGTGGGCAGCCTGGGAAGAGATCAAGTCGAGGACTATGCCTTGCGAAAAGGCTGGAGTAAAAACGAGGCGATGAAGTGGTTACGACCTAATTTAGGATTCGAGGAATAAGCTTTCGCTCCTTTGGCATTGCAGGATGCCTTCCTCAAAACTAGATATAGCGACATGAAGGTAATGTCTCCCTTGGAGGAAATTCGACACTCAGCTGCTCATGTACTCGCAACCGCAGTTCTTCGGTTGTACCCCAATACCAAGCTTGATATTGGTCCTCCCACTGAATCAGGCTTCTATTATGACTTTGATTCAGAAATCCCCTTCACCCCTGAGATTCTCGAGGAAATCGAAGGTGAGATGAAGAAAGTCATCAAGGAAAACCAGCGTTTTCAAAGGTTGGAAGTGTCCCGTGATGAAGCCATTGCCATCATCCGCGAGATGGAACAGGAAACTTATAAACTTGGCCGTCTGGATGATATTCCTGAAGGGGAAACTATCTCTTTTTACCAAAATGGTGAATTCAAAGACCTCTGTGCCGGTTCTCATGTTGGCTACACCAAGAAAATAAAAGCGTTTAAACTCTTACATGTGGCCGGATCCTATCACAGAGGAGATTCAGCTAACAAACAACTGCAACGAATTTACGGAACTGCTTTTGCCACCAAAGACGAACTTAGTGAATATTTAACGCAACTCGAGGAAGCGAAAAAACGAGATCACCGAAACCTTGGTCGAGATCTAGGTCTTTTTCATATCGATGATATGGTTGGGCAAGGCTTGGTGTTATGGAAACCCAACGGGGCAATCATCCGTCAGGAGTTGGAAAACTTCATATCCAAAGAATTAGCCAAGCAAGGATACTCTCAGGTATACACTCCCCACATTGGGAAACTTGACCTTTATCGAACATCTGGTCACTTCCCTTATTATCAGGACTCTCAGTATCCCCCTATCATTCACCGGGAATGTCTCAGTGAACTTGCCTCGGAAGGATGTTCATGCTCCGACTTGTCTAATAAATTGGAAGATGGAGAAATTGAGGGATATTTACTCAAGCCAATGAATTGCCCGATGCATATCCGTATTTTCAATTCGGAACAGCGATCCTATCGAGACCTGCCCATTCGTCTCGCGGAATTTGGTACGGTTTACAGATGGGAGCAATCCGGGGAATTAAATGGAATGACCCGTGTTCGGGGGTTCACCCAAGACGACGCACACCTGTTCATCCGGGAAGACCAGCTACAAGATGAGATCCAGGGCTGCCTGGGGCTAGTAAAACTTGTATTTTCCATCCTGGGCATGGAAAGCTATCGGGTAAGGGTAAGCCTCCGAGACCCGGAATCAGATAAATACGTTGGTCATTCAGATGCCTGGGACAAAGCAGAGACCGCGCTCCGCCAAGCCGTTAAAACCTTAGGGGTGGAGTTTGAAGAAGAGATCGGAGAAGCTGCATTTTATGGCCCGAAAATAGATTTCGTGGTAAAAGATGTAATTGGTCGCGAGTGGCAACTCGGTACTGTGCAGGTTGATTACAATTTACCCGAGAGGTTTAAGCTTTCTTATGTGGGGTCAGACAACCAAGACCACCGACCCGTAATGATTCACCGTGCTCCTTTTGGTTCGATGGAAAGATTTTGCGGTGTTTTGATTGAGCATTTTGCCGGCAATTTCCCCACCTGGCTTGCCCCTGAGCAAGTTCGAATCCTTCCCATGAATGATGACTTACTCGATCATGCAGATCAATGCCTGGCCAAGTTCAAAAACAATGGCATTCGTGCTTCTGTTGACCGCCAGTCTGGCAAGTTAGGAGCAAAAATCAGAAAAGCCGAAACAGATAAAATCCCCCACATGATCATTCTTGGAAAAAGAGAAGCGGAAGAGGGTAAAGTATCCGTTCGGTCCCGCAACAATCCCTCCTTAGACGGAGCCTGTGACTTGATGGATTGTGTCGATAAAATAAAATTCGAAATCCAAGAAAAAGCACTGCCAAGTAAAAGAATTCCTGAGTAGAAGTATTGTTCCTCCAATTATCTTATTTGATTCTATGTTTTGCCTACAGCCTGCAAATAAATAGGAATGTTATTGTGATTTACAGGATATCGAATTGCTTAACTTTGCTTTTTGCTCCCTCTTGCATTTTATTCATCCGGGTTTACCAAAAACTATCACCCATCAAGCAGATTCTTCTCGGCCCATACGCTAGGTGTAGGTTTTACCCCACCTGCTCAGAGTACTCTGTTGATTGCTTTAAGTATTTACCCTTCCACACTGCCCTTAGAAAATCCCTGTATCGGATTGGTCGCTGTAATCCTACCAACCCCGGGGGGTATGATCCTTTATTTCCTGACAAACAAAGTTCCAGGCACTGCCCAAGTCAAAAATGAGTAAAACCCTCCAGCCTGCTCCCGATATTTGTAAGGAAAACACCGATCTTCGTCCTTTTCTGACTCAGACGGTCAATGAGGTAAAACGAACCGGCAAACCCACATACCTGTCTCTAACAATAGAAACTGGCTATGTCGACCCACTGGCTATTTTAGAGGCAAATTACATTCATAACGAGGCCGTCTGCTACCTCGAGCGCCCCAGCCATGAATTTTCAATTGCTTGCGGAGAATTCTTAGCTCACGCTGAATTTGATGGGGATCATCGCTTTAAAAAAGCCCGAGAATGGTCGAAAGCTATACTTGATCAAACCCTGATATCTGGTGACTGCACCCTCCCCGGGACTGGCCCCACCCTATTTCTTGCCGCCAACTTTGAATCCACCGTCACATCACTTAAGACACCGCCTCCCCTGCAAATCTTTCTACCCCATTGGCAGATCATTCGAAAAGGGGGCTCTCATTTTCTCATCGTTAACTTGCAGGTTACCCCTCTTTCATCAACCGATAAATTACTCCGTAAGGTTACAAGCAGGATTTCGACTACCACGAAATCGAAAGCCCATTCAGAGCGTTGCAACGATTTACAAAAATTTGCCTTAGGAGAACCATCTGAAAATTTCGCTTATGAAAATGCGGTTGAGGAGGCGCTTAAAGAGATAGAGGCAGGTAAACTTTCAAAAATTGTACTTGCCCGACAACTGACTTTTAAAACCCAGGGTACACTTCCTCCATTTTCTTTGGCTCACCTTCTCAGGGAAAAATTCCCGGACTGTTTTTCCTTTTGCCTTTCTACCCCAAATACAGGGATGATGGTCGGAGCGACTCCGGAAACCCTGCTGCGTTCTTCAGGTCAATACCTGGAGACAGAGGCTGTTGCCGGCTCTGCACCGCGTGGGCCTTCTGCTGGTAAAGATGCACACTGGGGAAAAACCTTACTCGCTCGAAAAAAAGAAGTCCACGAGCACCGGGTTGTCATCGACAGTATTTTAAGGCGCTTACATTCAATCGGCTTGGCCGATTGCACTAAAGGCAAGTCACGCTTACTTCGCCTTGCCAACCTCCAGCACATCCGCACCCCGCTCCGGGTAAAATCTGATGGTAAAACTCACCCTCTTGATGCAGTTGCGGCTCTTCACCCCACCCCTGCCATGGGAGGTTCACCACGGGAGGATGCTCTTCCTCTGGTTCGAAAATTAGAAAATGAGGATCGGGGATGGTATTCAGGGGTCACTGGTTGGTTTGACCATCGCGGAAGAGGAGAATTTGTAGTTCCCATACGTTGTGGAAAAATATCTCCTTCTGAAATTACTCTCTATGCCGGAGCCGGAGTCGTGGCTGGGTCCAACCCTCAGCAGGAAAAAATTGAAACGGATTGGAAATTACAGGCCATGCTTGATGTCATTACTGGAAAATCTGATTTTTCTGGTTCTGTATGAACGAAGCCGAAAACCTCATTGCGAGTAAGAACCACTTATGGGGAGAGGTGGTGGCGGACTTTTTTTATCAAAATAAAATCCACCATGTATTTTTTTCCCCAGGTTCCCGATCAACGCCTCTGATTCTTGCTCTCGAGCGAAAAAAAGGCATTGAATGTGTTCCCATTCTTGATGAACGAACGGCCGCATTTGTCGCCTTAGGAAAAAGTAAGTTCCTTCGAAAACCCACTGCCTTACTCTGTACATCAGGTTCAGCACCCACCCATTGGTTTCCCGCAGTCACCGAAGCTCATTATTCCAGTATTCCCCTTCTTCTTCTGACCGCAGACCGACCCCCTGAATTACAAAACTGTGGTGCGGGCCAAACCATTGACCAAGTTAATCTCTTTGAGAAGTTTGTTCGTGGTTTTCATCAAGCCCCTCTTCCTGATTCAAAAGCAAATTCAATCAAAAAACTGGAAACAATTTTGCAAACAGCCTACCTTGAGTCCCTTGGACAAAACCCTGGTCCAGTACAGATAAATTTCCCTTTTCGGGAACCTTTCTTTTCTCCAGATAAATCCCCCTGTTTTAGCAAGACCGACGCAAAACCCATGGAGGTACCGCATACAGATTACAAAGATTCAATCCGGGATGTATCCGCTCTTACCAAAGGACATACAAAAGTCCTCATCATTGCTGGTGAATTTGCACCCTCAGGTCCTGTGCTATCCCTGCTTGAAAAATATCCGTTGCCCACCTTATGTGATGCTCTCAGCCCCTTACGGCATGCTTCCTTCAAGACCTCAATTTTAAGATATGAGCAACTCATTAGGAATCAGTCTCTGCGGACCAAACTTCAACCTGAGCTTATCATCACCCTGGGACCATTACCCACATCCAAAAATTTAAGATCCTGGATCGAGCAAACAAAGGCAGAACGCATCATAATCGAACCTCGGGGGGTAAAAGTGGACCCTTTGGTCACGCCAAGCCATTGTTTCCAACTGGATTACCATTCTATTGAGGAATTAGAACTTGCAGAACAAAATGCTTCATGGGTACAGGCATGGCTGGAGGAGGAAGAACACATTGAAAAGAAACTTCAGGAACAGTTTAAAAATGAAAGTACTCTTCATGAAGCAAAGCTAGTCCGCACACTTTCAGATATCCTACCCCATGATGCAGTGCTCCATGTAGCCAACAGTATGCCCATCCGAGACCTTGAATGGTTTTGGAGGAAAACATCTACCAACCGCCAACTTTTTGGAAATCGTGGAGTCAATGGAATTGATGGCACCCTAGGTGCCGCTCTTGGTTTGGGTCACAAGTCAGGGAAACCAACCTTTTTACTCACAGGTGAGCTTGCCTTTTTACACGACTCCAATGCCCTTCTCTTTTCAGATCACTTCAAAGGAAGTCTTACTGTGGTTCTGATTAACAACCACGGGGGAGGTATCTTCCACCATCTTCCAATCTCCCAACAGCCAGAGTTTGATAAATGTTTTCTAACGCCTCAAAGTTGTGACTTCTCGAAATTATGTGAAGCCCATGGATTGGAACATCACCTAATTCAAACATGGCAGGATTTGGAGAAACAAATCCAAGTACCCTTCCCCCAGGGAATCAGAATTCTGGAGTTTCCAGTTGACCGTGAACACTCCGTTAGCAAGAGAAATTACTTCTTAAACATTTAGTAAATCATGCCTGAACTTGCGGAAGTAGCTTATGCCTGTTCTCTTTGGAAGCCCGGCATTAATAAGCAAATTGAAAAGGTTTATCTCAATAAATCATCCCGGGTTTTCAGGGATTGTGATACCGAACAGCTTATCCGAAGAATTACTGATTCTATTTTAAAGCATTCATCAACTCACGGTAAACAGATGCTTTTCCAATTTTCGGACAATCAATGGCTCGGTCTTCACCTTGGCATGACTGGAAGTCTCTCCATCGGGCATTCACCCTATGAACCCCTTAAGCATGATGCTCTCGTCTTACATCAGTCCAAAGCAAGCCTCATTTTCAAGGACCCTCGCCAATTTGGAAAAGTTCGACTACACTTGGGAAAAACATCTCCCTCATGGTGGAATGACTTACCTCCTTCCATGTTGAGTAATGAGTTTAAAAAACAAATGGTGGTGAACGCCCTTTCAAGGCATGCAAAACGACCCGTCAAGGCACTGCTCTTAGACCAAAGATATTTCCAGGGGATGGGTAATTGGATGGCGGACGAGGTTCTTTGGAGAACTGGAATTCACCCCGCCTCACGGTGTGGAGAAATTAAAGAAACCGCTGCCAATGATTTATTTAAACAAATTTTATTTGTCGCAAAAGGAGCGATGAATTCTGTTGGGAAAAGGGGCGGAGACCCGCCCAAGGGTTGGCTTTTCCATGCCCGTTGGAAAGATGGTGGGGTTTGCCCTCGAACAGGTAAAGATCTACGAAGAGAAAAAATTGGAGGCCGAACGAGTTGCTGGTGCCCGTATTTTCAAAAACTTAGCTAATCTACCTCTCTTAATGCTTCCGCGGTATGCTTATCTTTTGTGATTTGCTCCCGCAGAAATTCCAAGGATTTAAATTTCTTTTCCGGTCGGATGAAATCCAAAAGTTGCATACTGATTTCAATGCCTGCCTTCCAGGTCTCAGGGTCCAATGAATCCAAGGCATGAATTTCAAGTTTTGGTATCAAGGCTTCTGACTCTAAGGTTGGGCGAAGGCCATAGTTGGCAACGGCATAAAGCTCCTTACCTTCTGTGCTTACAGTGCCTGCATATACCCCATAAGCAGGTTTTGCCTCCGGGTTCCAATCGACATTCAGCGTAGGAAAACCAATGGTCCGCCCCATGGCTTTGCCAAGTTTCACAACGCCTTTTATTTGATAAGGCGAACCTAGCATTTTATTCACTTCCCCGATCTTTCCCTCAGACAAAGCCACCCTTATCCTTGAGCTGCTCACCGGTTTCATTCCCGAAATTTTTGAATCTATAATGTGGACTTGAACTCCCTTAAGTTTGCCCGAGTTAAGTAGGTATTGGCTATCCCCCACTCTTTTTTTGCCAAACCTGAAATTCTGGCCAACACCAATCCCCACGAGGGATGGAATGAATTTTTGTAGGAATGATATAAAATCATTGGCTTCTACATTTGCCAATTCATGGTCAAACATCTGCATAATCACCGCACGCATTCCGCACCGAAGAAGCATCTCTGCCTTGGTCTGTGAAGCCATGATCAAAGGAGGTTGTTCTCCCGGTCTTAGAAAAGAACCGGGGTGCTCGGGAAAAGTAAACGCCACAGGAATTGCCTTCATTTCTCTTGCCACTTTGGTGGTTTCCTCCAGCACCGATTGATGACCCAGGTGGACACCGTCAAACATCCCAATCGATAGTACGACCGGGTTTCTCTTTTGGCTTTCTCCAAATTCTTTAATGGAGGGGAATATCTCCATCACATGTTAAAGGACATGGGAGGGAACCGCTTCACGAATGGGAATCAATCGGTTCTGAATATCACCCAGGGTCATATCTTGAATTTCTTGCAAAGGCTTTGCCTGATCAATTGAAAATTGATCAATTTGGGTGCGTCGCAAAGAACTCATGTGAGCACCGCAATTTAAATTTTGCCCGAGATCATGGAGCACGGTACGCACATAGGTACCCTTGCTGCAGGACATAAAAAAGCCCCCTTTTGGGGAATCCCACTGTGTCAGCTTCAGTTCACTTATTCTGATAAAGCGTGGCTCTCTTTCAACGGTTTTTCCCTTGCGGGCCATTTTGTAAAGCGGGACACCATCAATTTTTTTAGCGGAAAACATAGGAGGCGTCTGGTATTGATCGCCCAAAAAACCTTCCATTTCTTTCTTAATCTGCTCAGCCGTCAAATCTGCCGGCACAGGTTTTTCCTCAACTACCTCCCCATCTGCATCCTGACTGTCGGTTTCTAGACCGAGAATAAACTCTCCTTCATAGCTTTTATCAAGACTGATGAGAAACTGGGAGACCTTGGTGGCCTTACCAATCAACATAATCATCAGACCTGTAGCCAGGGGATCCAAGGTTCCAGCATGACCGATTTTCTTCATCTTTAGTTTGCGACGAAGTCGATCGACAATGTCATGAGAGGTGATACCGGAAGGCTTGTCTACGAGCAGAATCCCCTCAAAAACTGGTTCTTGAACATTAGCCATTTTTAAAACCCCTTTCCGTTCACAACTTCCAGGTGTTGCCCGATGGCAGTCACAAGCTTTGGATAAAAATCGTCAAATGAACAATCCACATTAAAGCCTGCAGCACAGGCATGGCCTCCGCCGTTAAATTCTTTCGCCAATATATCCACGCGAAATCTTTTGTCCTTCGCCCGAAAACTGCCTTTCAATTTCCCATTTCTGTTTTCAACAAGCACCCCTATCTCCACTCCTTCCAGAGACCGGGCATAATCGACAAAATCCTCCGCATCCTCGGGCTTCGTTCCGGTTTCCTGGTAAAAATTCTCATGAATACTTCCGATACATACCCGGTCCTTAAATTCCATACGAAAACTGGCAAGAAAGCGCTGCAACAACTGAATACGACCCGGTTTTTCACGCTCATATAACTCATGAGCTACCTGCGAAGGTGAGCAACCGGCATCACACAACTTTCGGCAAACTTCAAAAACAGAAGCATTTGTACCCGCATAACAAAACTGACCCGTGTCTGTGCATATGCCCAAGTATAATGCTTCCGCGGTTGTTTTATCCACCTTGTATTCACAATCAAAAAAGAATTTGGAAAGTATCTCCCCTGTTGCGGATGCATCGGATAGCACAAAATTATGTTCCGCGAAATGAGTATTAGAAACATGGTGATCAATATTTAAGAAAACCTTAGGGAAGCGGTCTTTTAAGTGCTCTCCGACTCTCGCGTGATCAGCACAGTCAACGGTTACGATGATGGCATCGGACTCCTCTATATCCTCAGGCCTAAGGAGTGAGGTGTCACCCAAAAATTTCTGTAAGGTCCGCGGTGCCGGATCAGCGTTCACCGCACGGGCATTTACGCCAAGAGACTGGAGTACGCGGGTAAGGGCAACTTGAGAGCCAATACAATCCCCATCAGGTCTGCGGTGACCGAGCACAAGCACGGATTCACCTTTAAGCTGATCAAGCGTTTGAGAAAAGGAAGCAGATTCCGAGAGAAAGGGCGTCATGTCTATGAAATTAAAATAAACGGTTCACCATAACAGAACCCACGGAAAAGGAAAAGCATGGAAAGAGATCACAGTCGTTCCAAAAAACCATCCTTATCTACACCCTTTACCTCTGCCAGCATTTCCTCACAGAAAACACCCCGAAGCCGGAATCCCGCCGGCGTATGCTCATACGACAACCCGGTCAGCATGCGGCCATAAGTTCCTGCTTTAGACCCTGGTTGTTCGGCCCCCCCGATTTCCATTCCGTTGATAAATGGGTCAGGCCCATTAATTGCAATGAGACCATTTTTATTGCTGGCTAACCCTTGCGTCATGACCTTGGGTAGATGCTGCATCTGAGCCAGACTCTTACAGACGAGGAAGCCCTGGCCGACTTGTCGAATCACACGATTATTCAAAAGAGGAAACCAAGGGAACCATTGAGAGGCCCAAGCCTCATCAACCTTATCAATTAAGAGGCTCGGTCGATCCCATAAATTCATATCCTTAAGCCGACACCAATTTACATAAACTAAACAAGCCAGCTCACGGTCACCATTCAAAATATTTTCTACTGGCTTCCCCCAATTTTTGATGGAATCAGGCAAGCTCCCTCCTCCCTTTTGAAGACGATTTAAAAACTCTGCTTTCCTAAGAATTGAGCCATCAGGGTCCTGAAAAAAAGCGGAGTCTTGAGAGGAAAAAATCTTTTGTTTGATAAAACCTAATGGGTCCGGCCCATTGGCAATACGTTCAGCAAAAGCAAGCCTTCCGAGCTCGATTACCTCGGACCTTACATCGCTAAGGCATACAACGGATGGGTTTAAAGGCTTCCCTACAGAAAGTTTGATTTTGTACGGAAATGATAAGGGTTTTTTTGTAAAAAACTTGCCTCTTTCCGGACTGAAGACTGAACCCCATGCATTATCTATGTGAATTGGCAATATGGGTACCCTCGCCTTCTGGGCAAGCAAGATTGATCCACGCATAAAGGAAAGGGTCAGTCCAAGCCTGGAAATTCCTCCTTCGGCAAAAACACAAAGGGGCGTGCCTGTTTTTAATTGATGAACAGATTCTTTCATACTCTTGAAAGACTTCTCTGTAGACACGGTAAGAGTTTGGGTAAGCTTAAAAACCGCACGCATTACCTTTGACTGGGCTAAGCCAGAATAGGCGAGATAGCGAATTTTTCTCGGAAAAGCTGCCCCTATAAACACGGGATCTGCGAAGGACAAGTGATTGCATACCAAAAGACAGCCACCTTGTGCAGGAAAGTTTTCCATTCCAGAAAATTTGATCCGGTAAAAAACCCGCAAAATCATATGGAACCAAGCACGGCAAAAATCTTCAAACAGATAAAAGATCGTCACACACCCAATGATGAAAGCAGGGATCATGATTATGGCGAGTTCCTCTTTCGCACTTAAATGCAGCACCGAGGACAAGTATGTATGAAATAAAATCATGCCAATACTGAAAAGTTGAGTCAGTAAATTAGAAGCCGATAAAACCCGCCCCCGGTATCCCTCCTGGGCTTGATCCTGGAGATAAGCATTTAAGGGAACAAAAAATAAAGCACCAGAAAAACCTAAGGCAAAACAACAAATCTCAAACCCAGTGGCCAATGGGTTCAAGGTATAAAGTCCCAGAAAAACAAGTGGCATACCCATGGCACCTATGGCAGACAAACCTAGTTCAATCCTGCCATGATTCAAATATGCAACAAATAAACTTCCCACCATGATCCCCAAGCCCAGCAATAAAAACCAGTAACCATAAAGAGTGCCCATTCCAATATCACCCGAAACTACTTCCCCGGACAATTTTACCAATACCAAGTAGAAAAAACCCCCGACTCCCCAAAACCATGCATCGCCGAAAGCTGGGTAACGAAGCTCTTTTCTCTTTAATAGGTAAAACAAATCATGAAAGTGAAAAAACAAAACCCTGGGTTTAAATTTCCTCCGGTTCACCGATGCTGTTTCCGGTATGGGCCAGGCAATGACCCAAGAAGCGAAAGCCAATGCAGCAATCAAGCCACAGACGAGTGTGGCAGCTTGCCAACCACCGTGTTCCTGAACCAAAAAATCAAAAAGCAAAGCTCCAGAAAAAGCTCCCCCAAGAATTCCCAACATGGCAAGCATCTCCATAAACCCAACGGCATTACCCAACCTGTTGGTTCCAACAAGTTCTTTCAAAATTCCCTTTTTAGCCGGAGAAAAGAAAGCCGACTGCACCGAAAGCAAAAAAAAGCCTGCCATGGATAGCGTCAAACTTTGTATGACAAAGGCATACCCAATCACAGCCAACCCAAGGAGTTGGCCAAGTAAAGCATAGCTAATTACTTTTTTCTTGGGAAACCGATCGGTTATCCAACCGGCAAACGGAGCAAAAACCACAAATGGGAGAATAAGCAGAATTGAAACCTGTTGATTGACCGTGTCCATGGAGGCTTTTCCCAATTGAACAGCGGCCATGAGGGGCAACATCGCTTTCATGGCATTATCATTGAAGGCACCTATAGTTTGAGATACCAAAAGCGGCCAAATCACGGGTGAAGGTTTTCTACTTTTACCCTGAGTCACCTGCAAAATATAGCCTTTCCACGCATTAGATATTTTCTCACACCCACTTTTCGAATTGCCAAGAGAAATCGATTACGGATATCCCAAAGTTATGGTCAAACCTCTCCCACTATCTTGGTTTCTAGTGGGCTTCTTTTCTCTCCAAGTTCCAGGGAAGCCCTTAAATGTATTGTTTATCTTCACGGATGACCATGCATACAAAGCCATTTCTGCTTATGGGTCCAACCGAAACAAAACACCCTGCATCCACGCAGGCAATGACCATTGAAGTTCACCTTTCTGCACAAGACTTGAAACCCCTCCACATAATTTAAATAAGGCACAGAAAGCTGCCTGGGATGCAGCCTATGCTGCTAAAATCAGCTATTCAAATAGGCCAATATCCAAGGTGATGAACTCTTAAAATGGAAATACCAAAGATTACCCGGACAAAGAATACTCCAAAATCCAAAAACTGACTTCATTAACAAATCCCCTCAATTGCATGGGCAAGTTGGAAATCTTTGCCCGTCACTTTGCCACCTGCATCGTGGGTCGTTAAGGAAAGTTTCACTTGATTGTAACAATTATAAATTTCGGGGTGATGATCGAGCTGCTCAGCCTCAAATGATAATTTTACTATAAATGTAATGGATTCTTTAAAATTTTTGAACTCCAGGTCTCGGCAGAGTTTATCATCCTCCCAACTCCAGGAGGGTAGATTCTTCAGTTGCAGTTGGATTTCATTTTCGAGCATGGCTTGATTCATGCGTCGTTTTTTAGCTGATGCTTTCCTCGTTGTCAATTTACCGAGAAATGGTTGATATGTAATTTTTAATGAATCCATTCACCGCGGAAGAAACTTTAAAGCTACCCAGGCATGTTGCCATCATCATGGATGGGAATGGCCGCTGGGCACAGGCTCGGGGAAAGCCCCGGCTTTTTGGCCACCGGAACGGTGTGGAAAATGTGCGGAGTGTGGTTAACACCGCCCGAGAACTGGGCATCCCCTATGTCACCCTCTACGCTTTTAGCCAGGAAAATCAAAGCCGGCCGGTTGCAGAAAAATCTGGCTTAATGAAATTACTTGAAGAATTCCTTAAGCTCGAACTCAAGTCCATGATGAAGGATGGCATTCGCTTGCGGGCGATTGGCGACCTGGATGGGCTCCCCCCCTTTGCCAGAAAAGCGGTTGAGGAAACGATTGAGCAGACCCGGAGTAACAAAGACTGGAACCTTACTTTGGCCTTGAATTATGGAAGTCGTCAGGAAGTAATCTCGGCGGTAAAATCCATTATTGAGAGCAATGACATTAATCCTGAGGGATTTAAGTGGGAGGACTTCTCCCAACATCTTCAAACCAAGGACCTGCCGGACCCTGACCTGATCATCCGCACCTCTGGGGAATTTCGCCTCAGCAATTTCTTACTTCTTCAAGCTGCCTATGCAGAGATATTTGTTTCTCCACTTCATTGGCCGGAATTTAATCGTGGAGCCTTTATCGGATCATTAAAAGACTATGTTCACAGGGAACGACGGTTCGGGAAAACTCATGAACAAATTGCTTCCGTAACCTAAACATTCAAGTTATGATCATCCGTACTTTTTCCACCCTTTTTCTCTGGACCCTCATGGGGGGTATCGTCTTTGCTAGCAAAGAAACAGGGGCCATGTGGATCCTCAACCTCTGTGCCACGCTTACTCTTTTTGAAATCTACACGATATTAGGCAGGTTGGGCTTTGCCGCCAACCGGATGTCAGGCATGGTGACGGGAGGCTGTATGATACCGATTGCCTTTTACTTTCCAGGAGCAGGTGTGGATGTGCTCGCTATTGGTGCCCTCCTTACCTCCGCGGCCAGCGTTCTTTTCCCACAGGCCCAGCGTGGGATGTATGTCAAACGCCTCCTTCCCACCTTTTTCGGACTGTTATTTGTCAGTTTCCTGCTTCACTATTTCGTCCGCATTATTCAAGTGGCAGAAGTTGAAAGCACAGACGCAAGCCTTGGCTTTGGTTTATTCTTTGCCCTCTGGGTAGTGGTGGTGGCAAAGTTCAGTGATATTGGAGCTCTTCTTGTCGGCAAGACGATTGGTCGGCACAAAATGGCACCCTCGATTTCTCCAGGTAAGACGATTGAAGGCCTTATCGGTGGGCTTGGAGCGTCTGCTGGAATCGGTGCCCTGATTCCCTGGTTGATTATAAATTATTCCCCTACCCTCATTGAATTTGGCACATTTGATTTCTCTCCTGCCCAAGGTGCTGTATGGGGGCTTCTGATTGCCATTACTTCGGTAATTGGAGACCTGATTGCCTCTGTGCTCAAGAGACTGGCCGGGATGAAAGATTCAGGTGGTTCAATCCCTGGGATCGGTGGGCTGCTGGATTTAACGGATAGCTTGATTCTTGCGGCACCTACTGGCTACTTTATTTTGCTTATCCTGAAATCGTGAGTTCCCGGAAGAAGGTAGTCCTGCTCGGGGCCACAGGTTCCATAGGAGATAGCACACTCCAGGTACTCCGTAAGCATCCCGACAAGCTTGAACTTCTTGGAGCCTCCGCCCATCGGCAGGAAGAAAAGCTTCTTTCCATTGTCAATGAATTTGAGGCACCACATGCGCATCTAGGCAGACAACCTGAAACCCCCAAGGCCTTCCCATCTTTTACTAGCCTCTACTCGACCCATTCAGACCTCAATGCTCTCGCCTCCCATCAGGATGCCGATGTGGTGGTGGTTGCGATTGTTGGCTCAGCTGGATTAGGCCCCACCCTCGCCGCTTTAAATGCAGGGAAAGATGTGGTTTTGGCGAATAAAGAAAGCCTTGTTGTCGGAGGAAAGCTGGTGACAGAAGCTGCGCGTAAAACTGGGGCCCGTATTATTCCTGCAGACAGTGAACATAATGCCATCCATCAATGCCTTCTCGGACAGGAGGATCGTTCCTTGGACTCCATCATTTTAACCGCTTCCGGGGGTGCCTTTAGGGAATTGCCTCTTGACCAAATGAAAGATGT
Organism: Opitutales bacterium; assembly: GCA_965661905.1. GTDB lineage: Bacteria > Verrucomicrobiota > Verrucomicrobiia > Opitutales > Seribacteraceae > Seribacter. Next base: position 2,577 of record CBFIFQ010000041.1, on the reverse strand, counting down.
CACCCTCGCCCAAGCCCTCAAGCACCCGAATTGGTCTATGGGTCCCAAGGTCACCATTGATTCCGCCACCATGGCTAATAAAGGACTGGAGTTGATCGAAGCTCATTGGTTGTTCGGGTTACCTTCTGAAAAAATGGAGGTGGTCATTCATCCCACCAGTATCGTTCACGCAATGGTTCGCTTTATTGATGGTTGCTGCCTTGCTCAGCTAAGTCCTCCATCCATGACATTCGCCCTGCAAAACGCGCTGCTATTCCCCCACAGGCACCGCGGCATTGAAAAGTCTCTCGACTTTTCACAGGCTATCAATCTCTCCTTTACCCCGCCATGCGAGAAAAGATATCCCTGCCTTCGCTTAGCCCGGGAATCACTAAGCCAAGGTGGTTCTTTCCCTCTGGCTTTTAATGCAGCCAATGAGGTAGCGGTTGATGCTTTTAGGATGAATCGCATTGGCTTTGTTCAAATTTCAAACATAATAGAATCAACCTTGAATAAATTAAACGCTACAGAACCATCAAATATTGAAGAATTGAACGCACTCGACTCTCACATTCGTGAAATCGCTGAAAATCTAGTAGGTAGTCTAAACTAAAATGTCTGCTCTCCTTGATTTTGCTTTTATCTTTGTCGCCTTGTTTGCCCTGGGCTTCACTATATTCATTCACGAACTTGGACATTTTTTGGCAGCCCGCCGTCGTGGTCTTGTAATTACCCGTTTTTCTGTTGGCTTTGGGCCCAAAATTTTCGGCTGGACCCGGAATGGTGTGGAATACCGCTTATCTGCCATTCCCTTTGGTGGATATGTGGCCCTGCCGCAATTGGTTGACATGGGCCGGCTGGAAGGGAAAGAAGAAAGTGAAAAGGAAGAGGAAAGAAAGCCTTTTTCATCCTGGGACGAGGAGGAAGAGGAGGATAATAAGGAAAAACCTCTGCCTAAAATCAGTTATTCAGACAAGATGATTGTATCCGTAATGGGTGCCGTTTTCAATGTCCTGCTTGCTTTTGCCCTTGCCTGTGTTCTTTCCTTTTTTGGTTATGATGTTCCTGATTCGCAGCTTACCACCAAAGTGGGTTATGTGGCGGATACGGTTGAACGATGGAATCCCCTGGTTGAAGAAGGTGAAGAAGTCACCGGACCTGCCCATAAAGCAGGGCTATTACTGGGAGATGAAATCCTTCAGGTTGACGGAGCGCCGGTAGAGAATTTCATGGACATCCAAAACAGGATTGTAACCGGCAAGCAGCAAACTGCCCAGGGACGCAGGCTGGTAAACCTCACTGTTTTACGAAATGGAACCGAGAGGAAACTTGAGGTCTATCCCGAGGTCGTCGGGAGCGAGGAGATTCGTATTATTGGTATTGGCCCTGAAGAATCTTTCTTTATCGAATCCTTACAGCCCGATATGCCTGCCATCGAGGCCGGTCTTGAAGCAGGCGATCAACCCATTCGAATCGATGGGCAAAAAATTTACTCCTTCTCTCAACTCGTAACCTACTTAAGCAATGTGGAAGCCAACAAAAGCGTTGCCTTTACCGTACGCAAAGGTGGTGAAAAGGGAGTGGAGCAGACATACGATATAATGCCTGTAGAGAAAGAAGTTGTGATGGGGGCCACGGCAGTGCCCCGTAAACTCATCGGGTTTCGCCCTCAAGCAAAAATCACCACCACCTACCCGAACCCCTTTGTCTTAATCATTCGCAGAGTAAAGGACATGTATCTTACACTAAGCGGCTTGGTCAGCCCTCAATCAGATGTCAAACTTCGTAATATGAGTGGTCCTGTTGGCATCGTAAACCACCTCAGCCTCTTTGCAAAGATTGGATTCAAAAAGCTGCTATGGTTTGTTGTCTTTATCAATGTCAACCTAGCCATTCTCAACCTTTTACCGATACCAGTCTTAGACGGCGGGCATATGCTCTTTGCCACCATTGAAAAAATCCGGGGTCAGCCCCTTCCTCTTGCTTTTCTCGAAAGAGCCCAGACTCTTTTCGTTTTGCTGTTATTTTCCTTCATGCTGTATGTCACCTTTTTTGATGTACAGAGAATTGTGCCGTTCTGACTCTAGGATTTATGGGAAAACTTCCCCCTTACTGCGATTCCCGCTTCCACTCAATTCGGAGAAAGACTCGGGTCGTTCAGGTTGGAGATTTGTCCATCGGTGGTTCTCATCCCATTCGGGTTCAGTCGATGACTACAACCAACACCCTCGATGTCGAGGCAACGGTCAAACAGACCATCGAACTCGCTGAAGCTGGTTGTGAAGTGGTTCGTATTACTGCCCCGAATGTGAGAGCAGCCGAGGCCCTTGGTGAGATTTCAAAGAAAGTCCGGTCTGCTAAAATTAGCACCCCCTTAGTGGCAGATATCCATTTCATGCCTAATGCAGCAATGGAGGCGGCCAAGCATGTTGAAAAAGTGAGGATTAATCCGGGCAACTATGTGGACCGAAAGAAATTTCAAATCCGGGAGTATACCGACTCCCAATACGAAGAAGAATTGGATCGACTCCATGAAGAATTCACCCCCCTGGTGTCGAGGTGCAAGGAATTGGGTAGATCCATGAGAATTGGCACCAA
>CBFIFQ010000040.1:0-22521 GCA_965661905.1 Opitutales bacterium | reverse complement strand
AACAAATAAGTCCATGGCCAGTCCCAAAGAAGCCCCGACAGATTCAGTCGAACTCATTTTTAGCATAAAGGTCCCCTTTTGTGTCCCTTGAATATAACTGCTAAATTCCAATCCGGAGAAAGCCCCGAAACCTTCTGATTTCCTTAGGTCTATTCTTTCCAATAGCCGAACCACACTTTGGTAATCTAATCTTTGAATGAAAATTTCCACAAATTCACCAAATACACTGGATAAGCTCGAAGAGTTTGGGCTCTCCCGAAATTTTTCCATCAAGCTTGCCACAGTAAAACCAAACCCAGCATTCAATATCTCACTTCCATAGTCATATTCTCCCTGAATCAATAATCCATCCAGAGAGGCCTTCGCCTTGAGGGTTGCATCAAAAGTTAAGAACTCACGAAATGTATTCAATAATTCTGTTTCTTCAGCTGTTTTCTTGAAAGGACTGAAAAAGTTTTCCGCCAAGAGAAAAGCAGCGACATCATAGTCATTGCCCCGTAACCTCGTGGCAAGCTTGGGGGGAAGTTTGTTGGAAGTCTGCCCAAATTGAAAAATATTTTTCATTTCATTTTCCAAAAAAAGAGAATCCGGCTGATCAGACCACCAGGAAGTAAGCAAAACTAAACAGTTTTGGTCTAAGCCAATCGATACATGAGCTGATTTATGGTGCAGTGAATAAAAAGAAGGAAGTGAGTTTTCATGGATCTTCCAACTGGGGCTTTGCGTTTTCAGGCCCAATTGATCGAGAATAAACTTCTTCACTTTCAGGTCATCACCGATCGGTAAAACCAAGCCAAACAATACATCCCCTGCCCGCTTTTCTCGGTAAAGATCACTCGGCAACTGCAAAAAATAAAGAGTCCGGCCGTTTGGCTGAATTCCACAAGATTGTGGATCCCAAAGCATATCCTTAAAAAAGGGAGCACGGGTAAGTAAATCCATCGGTAATATTTTGGGAACCCCCACCTCCTCCACCATCCTTAAACTCGAAAAGCTGCATACCCCGAAAGCTTTATCGGGCACATAAGCCAAAGCACGGTCATCAAGCCTGCTTGCTGCAAGATCATCCATCGTGGCACTGCTTTGCCAGGTATCAGCACCAGGATGGGTGGGCTTCCCGTCCGGCAACCAAGAATAGATCCCATAAATCAATGCACCCACAAGTAAAAGAACAATCACAGGACCTGGACCCTTGGCTTGATTACTACCCGTAGAATTTGCGGGAAGCTGCTCCTGCTTTGTGTCATCCGAATTCTTACGCAACAGCGTGGCATTGAATGCAATCACCAGCGTGACCGCCAAAGGGTCAAACACCAGAACGAGGATGAGGATAAACCACTTAACCACCCGGTTAACCGCCCGGTTCATAGCCTCTTCAATCAAAATTGGATTTTCTGTCGCTTCTGCCGCGGCCACCTCTGGGTCAAAAGCACGGGCAACAAATTTAAAAGACCCAATATCCGTGGAACGGATTTTTCCCTCCAATTCTAATATTCGCCTTTCAGCATCCTCCTTTTTTGTTTGAAGTTCGCTTTTCTTCTCTTCTAATTCAGCGGAACTATCCGGGCCAAAGGCGGAAGAAGCTTCACTCATTGCGGTTATTTTCTTACTGGCTTCGGCAATTTCTGACTCCAAAGACTTAATTCTATCATCCACGGATGCCCGGGCTTCCTGGAGGTTTTCCAGGGCTGTTTTCACATTGCCTGCTTGCTCCGCACTTCCGGTGGTCAGGTCCGTAATTTTTTGGTTCGCATCTGATATTTCATTTTGAATGGTTTCAATCCTCACATCCAGGGAAGCATAACGCTTGTTGAGGTCCCCCCGTGCGCTTTCAATGGCACCATTAATTTCAGAAATTGAGGCCCGCAGAGCTTCCCTCTCCTCAGCCTGTGTCTTCAGCAAGTCAGCGGCTTTCTTAAAACCATTTTCTTTAAGAAATCCCCCCGGGCCCTGATCTCGATATACCTTAACTGCAGAATCCAACTCCCCGAGTCTTTGATTAATTTTTTCTTCCTTGGAAAGTTCTTTGGTAATCCTTTGGTCAATTTCAGATTTAAATTCCTTTCGGCTCTCCTCCAATTTGGAAATATCGGCCCTACGAATCCTGATAACTTCTTCCAGCCTCTTCTTTTCCTCTTCTCGTTTTTGACGTTCTCCAACAATGATTTGATCGGTCTCTTCAGCCAGGCGGGTTTTTGACTGCTCAGCGGAGGCAATATCCTTCCTTCTTTCCTCGATATATTTTTCCAAGCGGATTCTTTCTTCCCCCTGCTTTTCTTCACGAAGCACGGACCCGCGCTGTCCCGATGCCTGATAGGCCTGGATCAGGCGGTCAAACTCTCCTTGTTGCCTCTTTAAACTTACAATCTCTTTTTCATACCCATCAACCTGACTGAGGGTTTCCTCAAAAGCTTGGGAAAGATAGCCGTAAATCCCGGCAGAGGTAATAAAAATAAGCAAGGCAACTGCTAGGAGCAAATAGGTGCGCAAGCTTCGATTACAAGTCTTCCAATGACGATAGAGGAAAGAGGCGGCAACCAGTTTCCCAAACTCCAGGCTCGAAGCCATAATAATGATGGGAATAGTGAAAGAACTAACCGCACCAAAAGTAAGAGCGATACCTCGCACACTGAAATAAGCAGCACACCCGGCGATGAAAAGGGCAGATGCACCAATGACCAAGGTAAACGGCTTCATACATCTTTTTCTCAGATTAACTATAAGCTGAAAACAAGAACTTATTCCCAATAGCATTACTTATTCACGAAATAATCTTTTCCGTTTCCACACTGGCTTGAAAACCCTTTGATAAGGGGCGGATGGATTATCACGATTTTTTTACGAATATTGATTGGTTAGTGGTGGGTGCGTACCTAGCCATAACTACATGGGTGGGCCATCAGTTGAGGGGAAAACAATCCACGATTAAAGACTTTTTTCTTGGAGGAAGATCTTTACCCTGGCCGGCAGTATCCGGCTCAATTATTGCAACAGAAATAAGCGGTGTCACCTTTATCGGAGTGCCCGGTATGGTTTACGCCGCTGGAGGTGACTTCACTTACCTGCAATGGGGAATAGGTTCCATCATAGCCCGGGTAATCGTGGGCGTTTATTTTGTCAAAGTTTTCTACGAAAGAGAAATTTTTAGCCCCTACGACTACATGGGCAACCAGTTAGGGGAAGGAGCTAAACGCCTGGCCACGCTTATCTTTCAAATTGGAGGTATTTTGGGCCAAAGTGTTCGGGTTTTGGTGGCTGCCCTGGCCCTTAAAATTGTCACTCCCCTCGAGTTTGACCATTGTATCTGGATCATTGGGTTGTTTGCCATTGGGTGGACCCTGATGGGAGGGATGAGGACGGTTATATGGACTGATGTCATGCAGTTTTTCCTCTTTGTGGGAGCCGGCCTCTTTTCTCTCGGCTGGATTATCTCCACTCTGGATGGAGGCTGGGCAGAAATGATTGATATCGGGAATAGTGCTGGGAAGTTCACCCTGCTAAACCTGACGACAGACCCAGCTGTCGGGTTTACCCTGTGGGTAGCTATCATCGCAGTGCCTTTTCAAAACTTAAGCGCCTTTGGTGTGGACCAACTCAATGCCCAACGAATGTTTTGCTGCCGGGATGCTCAAGATGCCCGAAAAGCAATGATTGCCAGTTCAGGAGCCCTCATCCTGACCTTGCTCATGCTTTTTGTTGGGGCTGCCCTCTTTGCTTACTACCAACCTATGAGGATAAACGGTATGGAACCCGGAATCTTTGCCAAAGACTCAGACTCTATCTACCCGGTTTGGATTGTAACGGAATTGCCTGTTGGGTTGAAGGGGCTTATTCTAGCCGGAGTATTTGCCGCGGCTATATCCAGCCTGGATTCCATCCTGGCGGCCTTGTCCCAGACAACTTTAAGCTTATTTAAAGACCGGTTAGGGAATGGAGAGGAAAGGAAAAAACTTTTCTTGTCACGGGCTCTTGTTCTTTTCTGGGGCATATTGTTATCTGCCTTTGCCATTGAACTTGATTCTCTCCGAGGCAATGTGGATGTGGTCAAATTGGCCTTTGGCATGATTTCCTACACAACCGGACCCATGCTGGGGATGTTTCTCGCCTCCCTTCTCACCCCAAAGGCCAGTGTCCAAGGCCTATCCATTGGCTTTGCTCTCTCCTTTTTATTGGTGGCAAGCCTGCGACCGGACTTTTATCAAATCCTGATCAATTATGATATAATTTCATTCCAGGGTGCACTAGATTGGAGCTTCCTAAAAGACAACCAGGGGGAACTTGGAATTACGATTAATACGGTTTGGGCATGGCCCATCACCGTTTTCATTACCTGGGGTATGGGCATAATCATTCCAAAAAAGAAAAGATAAGTTGAGCAACACCCTTCCCATTTTCCCAAAGCCTCAAAATGTATCTTTTACTTCGGGCTTTTTCAAGAGGCCCAAAGGCTGGAGTCTTCAAATTCTAGAGCCTCGATTCGAAGAAGTTTCCCGCGATTTTTTTATTTCCAATGCCTATCCATTTACTGAGACCATTTCTTCAGCTAATCTCCTGGTAAAAAAAAGAAAACTTATTCACCTAGAAGGATATTTTTTGGAAATAACCCCAGATAAGATATGCATCGAAGCAGGGCAAGAGGCAGGGGTTTTCCGGGCACTCAATACCCTTGATAAAATCCTGCATAACAAGACCTTTGAGCGGGAAATTCCCTGCATGAAAATTGAGGACTTCCCGGTTTTTAAACAGCGTGGTTTCATGCTCGATGTAAGCCGCTGTAAAGTTCCGACCATGGAAAGTATTTTTGAACTTATTGATCTAATGGCAAAGGTAGGTTACAATGAATTACAACTCTATGTAGAACATACATTCGCTTTCGCTGACCATGCAATTGTCTGGGAAAATTCATCTCCGTTAACCGGCGCTGAAATCAAAAAAATCGATCAATATTGCAAAGCAAGATTTATCGAACTTGTACCCAACCTCAATTCCTTCGGGCACTTTGAAAGGTGGCTAAGACACGAAGCCTATCACCATCTCGCTGAGTGCCCCACTGGTTTCCGCAGAGAAGAGCCTTTCATGGAAAGAGACCACGGCAGTACCCTTAAACCAAACCAGGCAAGTTTGGATTTCATGGACCGCTTATACCAGGAATACCTCCCAAACTTCAGCTCCCGCCATTTCAATGTCGGCCTGGATGAGCCTTGGGAACTCGGTCAAGGATGGAGTGCTGATCAGGTAAAAAGCCAGGGGAAAGCGAAGGTATACCTGCAACACCTTGATGGTATCCGCAGGCTGGTGGAAAAACATGGGAGGTGTATGCAGTTTTGGGCCGATGTCCTTCTCGAGGAACCTGAAAATGCAAAGCTTGTCCCGCCATCCGCAAAACCGATCATTTGGGGATACGAAGCGGATCACCCTTTTGCGGAGCAAGCCAAAGCCATATCTGCATGCGGTCTGTCCTTTTGCCTCGCCCCCGGAACCGCTACCTGGCGAAGTTTTTCGGGAAGATGGCCAACCGCACGACTAAACTTAGCCAATGCATTCACCCATGCATTCAAGCACAAAGCCGATGGTATTCTCCTCACGAGCTGGGGGGATTGCGGGAATCACCAGGCGTGGCCCATTTTTTACCCCTCCTTATTTTTAGCCGCCCAATGGGGATGGAATAATCAAGAAATTGATGATCAATCACTTGCCCAGGAACTGAATAAAAGCCTATGGCCATCCTCCATGGCTGACCCGGCAAGTCTGCTCATGGAGCTGGGAAAGCTTGATCAAATCATTGGGGCAAATATCCCTAATGCCAGTCTTGCATGGAATATCCTGTTCAGCCCGCAACCCGAGAAAATGCCTCAATTCCTCAAGGAAAATTTCCCCAAGCCGAAATTATTCCAGGGGGTTGAATTTCTAAAATCTTTGCAGCATGACCTCGATAAAACCCAGGGATTTGAGAGTGACGGTAAGTTTCATCGCGAACTTTCTTTGGCCATCGACTTAAACCTCATCAGCCTGAACAAAGGATTGTCAATGTTGGGTTCCCCCTCCAAGACAAACTACCAATCGACAGAAATTGTTGCACGATTTGAAAGTAACTGGATTCTTAGGGCAAGAACAGGGGGGCTGGAAGAAAGCAGTAAACTTTTGGAACAAGCACTAGTAGCTACTTAGAAAAACTTTGCTCAAAAGGTATTTCTTTGGCTATCGCATCTGCCAAAATTCTCCCTTTTGTGGTTAATTGCCAATGATCATTTTTTTCCATCATTTTTTCTTTCTCTAGGCTTTGAAAAAAGTTTTCGGTTTCCCTAAAGTACACTTCCTCTATTTGAAATTTCCGACCAATCTCCTGTAAATTGATGCCTTGATTCATCCGGAGACCGAAGAGGATTGCATCACAGGCTAAATCATAGGCTTGCAGTTTTTCAAATTCGGCAAATTTAGCTTTACCAGATCGTTCCCACTGCCCGGACCACTCTTCCAAATTGGCAAGATTCTTGCGCCGGACTCCTCCCACTTGTGAAGCAGCGGATGGCCCATAACCAAGCCAATCATTCATGGCCCAGGTGTTTAGGTTATGCAGACAAGTTTTCCCAGGTTTTGCAAAATTGGATACTTCGTACTGTGGAAAGCCATGCTGGGGCAGGAATCCCCAGGCTCTCTCATAGAATGCAGCCTCTTTTTCTGGATCAATTTTCACCTTCCCCTCCGAAAGTTTTACAAACAGCGCGGTATCTTCCTCAAAGGTTAAGCAGTAAGTGGAAATGTGGTCTGGATCAAGCTGAACCGCTTTCATTAAATCTTCTTCCCACATTCCCAGGCTTTGCCCGGGGGCACCAAAGAGCAAATCAATATTTACCGATAAAAACCCGGCTTCCCGGATAAGCTGATAAGCCTTCAGGGCCCGGTCGACCTCGTGGTCCCTGCCCAACTCTTTCATTAGCTGGGGATCAAAAGTCTGAACCCCAAGAGAGATACGATTGACCCCAATTTCCTTTAAATTCTTGAGTTTTTCAGCGGTTATTTCCGATGGCGCAATTTCCACACTCCATTCAATTGATTTTTCTAGCTGCTGGGTGTGGATAATTTCACCCAGACGCATGATCTGCTCGGGTCCGAGAAGACCTGGTGTTCCACCTCCAATAAAAATAGTTGAAAAAGAAGAATCGGTCGAAAAGTAATCCATCTCCCTCTTTAACCCCTTAAAAAATAAATCAAATCCCTTTTTGCTTGGTCTCTCCTGGTAAAATGCGCAAAAGTCACAGGTAGTGGAACAAAATGGAACATGAATGTACATACCCAGGCTCGAAATTTTGCCTGCCTCTTTACTTTTTTTATGCATTGTGTAATCTATAAGAAGTTACCTTTTAAATAATCATGAAATTAAAACCCAAACTAATCCCTTTTATTGGCTTGTCACTAAGCTTGTTCATTTTTTCGAGCTGCAAGAGACCAAGCTTCATTAACTTGACTTCTACAAACATCAGCCAAAACCCCTCCGGTATCTATACCCTGCAAACAGAAGTTGATTTACAGGACAGAAAAATTTTGTCCGATTCAATTGAAGTTGCCCTCGTCGTCGGTGGTGAAAAGTTTGCAATGAGCCAAGACCCGGTAAATCCGACTCTTTGGAGTTGTGATTATAAATTACCTGCAGGGTTTGACGAAGCCACCTATTACTTTGAAGCCAAGTACATTAAAGAAAAAGACAGTGGAGCACAGACACAAAGATCCCTCAAAAGTGAGCTTCAAGTTTTTCGTCTGGAAAACCGATATGTTGGTAATCTCGCTTCCTACCGTGGCCCAGTTGGTGTAGAAATCGCGGTTCAAGGGCGGGGTCTTACCAAATATGACTCCATTAGCATTGGAAAAGAAAAAGCAAGCACCCGATACCTTTCGGAAAATGAACTCAGGTTTACAGTTCCATCCTTACCGGCTGGGGTTGATTACCCGGTTCAGCTTATTGGTGGTCCCCACGGTGCTTTGGACATAGGAAACTTTAGAATCGATGAAAGCGTGCTCAGCGTTGTCCCCAATTCCCTTGAAATCCAATCGGGAGATTCTGTAACGGTTTTATTCAAAATTGATTACGAAGCCCCTGCCGGTGGGATTCCTATCGATATTAAAACCAATATTCCCAAGTCTATTATCATGCCAGAGGCTTTTATTGCCGAAGGGGATAAAACAGTCAACATCCCTGTCCGGGGTGGTGAACCTGGAGAAGGTAAAATGATAATCACGGCATCTGGCTACGAGCCCGTTGAAATCCCTGTAAAGGTATTTTAACCTCCCCACCTTCTTTGCGGTGACTGCGTCCGCTCAAGCGTACGCTTTTGAAGTCTCGGTCGTCATTCCTTGCTTGAACCGGGTTGCTTTCCTTCGTGATGCGCTGTCATCGGTATACAAGCAAAGCATTCCACCTGCTGAAGTCATCGTCGTTGATGACGGCTCTGCCTCTTCCCTCCAGGAAAAACTAGCCAATATATTTCCTTCGGTCCGATGGTACCGTCAAGAAAACAGAGGAGTATCTGCGGCCAGAAACTTGGGGGCTCAAAAAGCCCAATATCCGTGGATTGCCTTTCTTGACTCGGATGACCAATGGCAACCGGATAAGTTGGAGAAACAAAGCCGTTTCCACCAAGAAAACCCCGATATTCTTGCCTCCCACACCGATGAGATTTGGGTGCGAAATGGGAACCAGGTGATCCCCCCCAAATACCTCGATAAATCTCCTGAACAGCTTTTTCAAAGATCTTTGGTAAGATGCTTAATTTGCCCATCCTCTGTTATTCTCCATCGCTCTATTTTTGAACAATTTGAAGGCTTTGACGAAAGTCTTCCTGTTTGTGAAGACTATGACTTATGGTTGCGCATTTTAGTACAAAAACCCTTTGGCTACATTGATAAAAAATTGGTTACCAAAAACGGGGGGCACAAGGACCAACTATCAAGACAGGTCTGGGGCATGGACCGCTTCCGGGTTCAATCTCTGGAGAAACTTGTTAAAACAACCGGTATTTCATCCCGTCATCAAGAAGCTATCTTGTGTAATCTTGTGCAAAAATGTAAGGTACTCTCAGTAGGTTTCAGGAAACATCATAAAGAAAAAGAGGCCGAAATGTACCTTCAAAAATCCCTCCAATATAAAAATTTATTGCCTTCGTTCGAATCGGTTTAAACTCATGAATTTCGTCATCGCCTTACAGGCAGAAGCCAAACCATTGATTGATGCCCTGAAAATGAAAAAGGTATCAGGTTCCCCACCCTTTCCTACCTTTCAAAATGACAGGGATCAGCTTGTAGTCTCTGGGATTGGAAAAATTGCTTCCGCAGGAGCCACAGGATTTTTGCTCGGTCGAAATTTTACAGATGACCTGGCTTCCCCATTCTTAAACCTTGGCATTGCCGGTCATCAATCCCTCGACCTAGAATCTCTTTTTATTGCGGATCGAATCTTGGCAGAAAAAGACAAGCAAACATTTTACCCTCCGCAACTCATCGATCCAAAGATAATCCGGTCTTCTCTCCTAACCTGTAATCAACCCAGTCAAAAGTATGAACCTGATATGGGCTCTGATATGGAAGCCCATAGTTTTTATATCACAGCCTCAAAATGGATTACCCGTGAACTGGTGCAAGTGGTAAAAATTGTTTCCGATAATTTGCAAAACCCCATTCATGCAGTCAACCCCAGCAGTGTAACTAAAGGGATTGAGAAGAACCTCGCCACCATTTTATCGATAGTCGAGGAACTGGAAGCATTGGCTTCCGAAATTAGGACAAGTCCAAAAGTAACAGCATGCAAGAGACAAGCTTTGCTGACCCAAAAATTTTCCCAGACCCAAACCCATTTACTTGAACGATTACTCAACCAAGCTCATTCTTTGAAATTCCAAGATGCGGAAATATTGCAATCCTTGGAGCGTGAAAAAAACGCCAAAAATGCCTTAAAATCTATAGCTGCACTAATCGAACCCCACCGGGTGCTCCCATGATTGATTACATTTATTACGAAAGAGACATTGAAGGGCACCCCCGGACCCAGCAATTCTTTCTCCGCTTCCCCAAGGCCAGAAAAATTCCCTGCAATCATTACAAGGAAGTATTCAACCCCAACGGGCAAAGCTTTAGGCTGCAAAAGAAAAAACCGGCCCTTATCCTCGCCAAACAAAATGGAAAGAAAATTCATTCCATCCCTCCGAGTTATGGGATTGGTGGGAGGAAAAATTTTTATTTCTCTCACCTTCTAAACTGTCTCTACGATTGCCGGTATTGTTTTTTGCAGGGTATGTTTCCATCCGCTCACTATGTACTGTTTGTTAATTATGAAGATTTCTGGGAGGATATCCTTACCCAAGTAAAACAGACAGACCATGAGCCCAGTTGGTTTTTTTCGGGCTATGATTGTGATAGCCTCGGAATGGAATCTGTCACTCAATTTGCTGAATTCTTTCTTCCACTTTTTGCCCAACACCCCAAGGCATGCCTTGAATTGCGTACTAAAAGTTTGAACATTGGGGTGTTGAAAAAAATGAAACCTTTGGAAAATGTTATAACCGCTTTTAGTTTTACACCGGAAGAAATAAGTAAACAACTCGAGCACGGAGTGCCGTCCGTCCATGCACGAATGAAGGCAATGCATCAACTCGCCAAACTTGGCTGGCAGGTAGGGATTCGGATTGACCCGGTAATGGACTGTCTAGATTTCGAAGAACGCTACAGGAAGCTTTTTGACGAGTTGCTTACTGGTTTACCCATGGATGCCCTTCACTCGGTATCTCTGGGTGCTTTCAGGATGCCCAATGCCTTTTTCCGAAGGGTGAAAAAACTATACCCCGAAGAGCCTCTATTTGCGGGTAAACTTGTGCATGACAAGCAGTCTGTTTCCTATGCTAAGGATATCGAGTCAGCCCGGTTAGGTACATGCAAGTCACTGCTGCTTGATAAAGTACCCCCTGAAAAACTTTTTGACTGCGAAATAAACTCTCCCGCCAAGTAAAGGAACCACAGATTCTCAGGTTGCCTTTTCGATGAAAGTAATCTAAGGGTAATCTAACTTCGCCACCTTAGCTCAGTTGGTAGAGCACTCGCCTTGTAAGCGAACGGTCGTCAGTTCGAATCTGACAGGTGGCTCCACTCTCATTCCCCGGTCTCTAACGCTCGCTGTTTAATCAGGGATAATGATGATATAACTTCTTGGTTTTCAGGTAGTAGTTGTACCATGTTTTCGGCATAGGGCACTGCCTCCGCCCACCTTTGCTGTTGAGAGAGTAACTGAACCAGGTTTTGTAAATACTCTGGGTTTGAGGGGTGAAGCTGAATGGCGGATCGAAAAGAATGAATGGCTTGATCGAATTGCCCATTCTGCCAGTAAGCGATGGCTAAGTTGTTGTGCACCCGGGGATTATCCTGCCAATAGGCAGCCGCTCTTTCCAGGGATCGTATGGATTCTGGAATTCGTTGCGGATTCTCCGCCAGTAATAACCCAAGGGAATAGTGAATTTGGCCCCAAGTTGGTTGCAGGCGGGCGGCTTCCCTTAACCACTTTTCGGCTTCTTTATTCCTTCCTCTCTTATTTAACAAAGTAGCCAGGTTCATCCGGGCGGGGACATAGGTATCCTCCCGCCGAATCGCTTGCCGGTAATAATCCTCTGCTTCCTGAGGAAGATTTTGATTTTCAGCCAAAATCCCCAAGGAAAGATGAGATTCGGGTCTGTCCAGGTTGCTGGTATAGCGAAGCTTCAGTTCTTCCAAAACACTCTCAAAAAGTTTTCGACCCTTAGTCGTAAATAAACTGGGTGAAGCCCGCGAAAGTAAACGGGCAGCTTCGGTGCGGACAGAACGAACGGGGTCTTTCAACATCTCCACTAATTCTGGAAAGGCTTCTGAAACCGGTAAACCTTCTAATTTTGATAAGGCCGCAACCCGGATCAAAGATTGATTAGAATCGAGACTTCTCTTGGCTTCCTCGAAGCTGACATCGCTGATAAATTGTCGCAGGGCAAGCATTGCACCAGCTCGAGTAAAAGCGGGTGACTCTGCATCCTGGCATGTATCCAGTAACAGTTTTTCGGCGTCGGGTCTACCGGTTCTAAAAGCGTGAAAAGCCTGGGGGTGACGAGCCTCTTTGGGGCGATTGGGGCCTTTAAACTTGGTAACAGCATCGGCCGCCCATTGCCCATCTTTGTCTTGGTGACACTGGTTGCATGCATTGGGGGAACCAAACTTCACAGACAGGTCAGGGCGAGGAATTCGAATACTATGATCCCTACGCTTATCGATCCCCATGTAGGTTTTATGCGGCATATGGCATTCCACACATTTTGCACCTGCGGTGTCCATTGGATGAAAATGGTGGGCCGGTGTATCAAACCCAAGAGGGTTTTTATCCGTAGGTACATGACAACGGGTGCAAAGTTGGTTGTCATAGGAGTGCAATTTTACCGTGTGCGAATCATGGCAATCATTGCACTTGACCCCCTGATGAAACATCTTGCTTTGAGTGTAAGACCCATAGACATAAACTTCATCGTCAATTTGTCCATCCACATGGTAAGTCGGAACCTGCATGTCTGGCGACCACGGTTCTACAACCTCAGGTAAAAAATGATCCAAAAAAGAGTTTCCAGCATGGTGACCGGGGTAGACAAAACTTCGCCTGGCATGACACTTTGCACATGCCTCTATTTGGGCAACATTGCTGCTGTTAATATCGGCCAAAGCAAAATTCGGCATACCTGTAAAACCATTTCCAGCCCTGGCATGCTCAACATGTTCACGACCTGGACCATGACAAGATTCACAGGAAACATTAATTTCAGAATAGGCGGTGGAAAAAGTTTGGGTGGCATCATCAAATTTTTTCCTCAGGTTGGTGGAGTGACAATCCGCACACATATGGTCCCAATTTTGTAGAGATCGGGTCCAAAATAAAGGATCGGATGGAGCAATCCTTTCATCCGGGTACAAATGATACCATTCTTCTTTTTCAACATCCCAACAAGTGGGCAAGACCTGCATCCGACCATCGGGAAATTTAACCAAGTATTGCTGGAGAGGCTCCCACCCAAAGGTGTAAGCAACTTCAAAAACCTCCATTTCTCCCTCCTGGTTCTCGGTTTCAACCAGATATTTTTCGCCATCTCTAAAAAATTTTGTCGTAACTCCATAATTTTCAAAGATCGAGTTATTGAAATCGGCCCTTACCGTCTGTTCGCTCGGTAACTCCATCGCATGGTAGTGATGAGACTCCTTCCATTTACCATGAGCCTCCTGGTGGCATTCCGCACAGGTTTCAGCTCCGACATGGTCATTCAAGCGATACAGGATATTATCAGAGTTCACCCGACTTGCTTCCTCTGCAGGTTCTTTCTTTTTTTCACAAGAAACGCATACCCAAAAAGCAATAAAGGAAAACGCAATCTTCGTGGTTGGAGTCATTGAAATAGCTTTACTAATGACAAAAAGCGACCCGAAGCAATGTTCAAGATGCAACCCCATGTCTTTTGCCTTAAAAATAACATAAGCTTCTCCTTCGCATTCAAAAAATTGATTTAGGGTTTATTAACGAGCTGAAGACGACCTTCTTGGCAGGTCAATAACCTTCACTAAAACCAGACTGACTTATCCACTTGCAGGCAGACAGATCAACCACCCTGAACAGAATTTATTACACCTTAAACACCAATCAGATCTTTGAAAAAGCTCTCTTTCGATTTTGCGACACTATCTTGTATAAAAAAACTGATTAAATTCCCCTGCTTTTGGCGTGGTGAATTTAAATTAAAATAAAACAAAAGATTTTATCCCCGAAGGGAATAAACTAATGAATTAATTCAAGTTAAAATCTACTGAAGAATCTACTATAAAAATCTTGCCAAGAAAGTTTTATCAGATCAAATTTATATTATGAAATTCCTTCTCGTATTTTTTGCTTTTTTGACACTCTCAAACTTTTTGCTTTTTGGGTTAGCCGAAAGGGATTTCCACTCTAAGAATGGTCAAAAAATCAAAGGTAAAGTTGAAAAGTTTTTTGAAGATGGAGATATTCTTCTAAGGCGCAGCACTGATAATCAACTTTTTCGTATAAGTTTGGACATTTTTACGGAGGACGACCAAGCCTTTGTAAAAAATAACTTTGCCCCGAACCATGATGCCCTTCCAGAATTCCAAAAACCCCTCTCGCCATCCGCACTTAAAGCAAATGCCCGGTATATCGACAGCCTTATTGAGAAAAGGCTTCAATCTTACAGGCTTCGTCCCAATAAAGTGGCAAGTGAGGAAGTTTTCCTCAGGCGAGCATACCTCAAAATCATTGGTCGTATCCCCACCCACGCAGAAGCAACAGAATTCCTCGAAAATCGGGATCGTTCCCAAAAAAAGGCAGACCTTATCGACAAATTACTCGGCAGTCACGGCTATGTTAGCCACTGGTTTCATTTTTGGGCCGATATATTGCGTGCTAAGGATAGCCTGGGAAATCGGGTTTCAGGAAGACCATATGTTGACTTCATCCGAGAATCAATCGCCACCAACAAACCCTATGATGTATGGGTAAAAGAAATGCTATCTGCCTCGGGCCCCATGTGGGAGCGAGGTAACGGTGCCGTCGGCTATTTCATTCGCGACGCCGGTATGCAGCTGGATAACATGTCCAACACCGTCAGAATTTTCCTGGGTACAAGCTTAGAGTGTGCCCAGTGCCACGATCACCCTTTTGACCGTTGGTCCCAAAAACAGTTTTATGAAATGGCTGCGTTCACTCAAGGGGCGGGAAATTCTCGCTACAATTCAGGTGAAAACATGAGCCTCTTCAACAAACTTGTCAGGGAAGAACGAAATAGGCTCAACCGAGAGGACGATGCTATCGCTTCTGACAAAATCAGGCGTGCCAGTTTGGGCATTACTGATTTGATGAACATTGGTCTTACTACTATGGGGAATGGAAAAATAAAACTTCCCGGTGATTATCAGTACGATAACGCCAAACCCAACCAGGAGATCAAGGCCAGCACCATTTTTGGCCTCGCTGTAGAATTGGATGAAAACCTTCAATCCACTGGATCCAGATCTTCTTATGCCAACTGGGTTGCATCTGAGTCAAACCCAAGGTTTACCGCTGTTATTGTGAACCGACTTTGGAAAGAAGCCTTTGGTTTGGCCTTCATTGAACCTCTCGACAACATGATCGATGACACCATGCCCACCGACAAAGAGCTCCAATTGCATTTGGAAAAGGTTATGGTTGCCCTGAATTATGATATCAAAGAATTTTTACGAATAATTTACAACACCCAAGCCTTTCAACGTGAAGCCCCCAAACCCGACATGATGGCTCGCGATGCAAAAGACAACATTATGCCCCCGGAAGTAAAGTGGGTTTTGGCGGGTCCCAATATAGAAACACCTACCCGCGGCAGTATACCCTACTTTTACCAAGGCCCTCTGATGGAAAGAATGAGCGGGGAGCAAATTTGGGACTCTTTAGTGACTCTCAACTACGATGATGTGGACACCCGTCAGATCAAGAAAAGAGATAATTACAGCACCTACGAATCTTACCTTCAAATGTCAGGTGAGGAACTATTTGCATTAACGATGAAAAGAGCCGGTCTTCAACCAGGGGCATCGATGAAGAAACCCGATGAAAACAAAGAAATGGCTCAAAAACTGGGAGACCCTATCAATACCGAGTGTCCACTCAAACCGGGGCGTGCGATCGATCCATCCCTAAAAGCCCTGAATGAAAATGGTGAAACCATAGCTTTTTGTTGCCGTTCCTGTCTCAGTCGTTTCAAGGAAAGCCAGCCCAGTCCTTCAAATTCAGCCTCGGCTGCCAAACCAGAAATGAAATTTGGTGACCCGATTAACTCGGACTGCCCGATGAAGCCCGGCCGACCAATAGACCCCTCCCTGCTGGCTTTTAACGATGATGGAGACACCGTTGGCTTCTGCTGCCGCTCTTGCCTTAACCAATTCAAGAAAAAACAGACTTCTGCTCCTGAATTATCCTCATCCTATGCTAAACCGGCACATGACTATGGTAATTATGTCAAGGATCGTAACACGGTAAGGGCTTCTGAAGTAGGTTCCCCCGCTCCTGCTGGGCATTTGATCCGTGAGTTTGGAGCTTCTGATAGAGATCTCATTGAGGGAAGCCACAAACAAGCCTCCGTTACCCAGGTTCTTAACTTGCTCAACGGGTATGTTGAAAAACAGCTATTGAAAAGCGACAAGGTTCCCATCATTCAAATGCTCAAAAAAGGCAAAACCGTAGACACTAAAATCGAGAATGCCTTTCTCGCCACTCTAAACCGGGAACCCACCAGTTCTGAAATTAGGGTCTTTAAAGACGCCATTCGGGGAAGTAATCACCCTGAGAAAGACTTGGTTTGGGTTTTGGTAAACAGTCACGAATTTCTTTTCATTCAATAATTTAATAATACACAAAAGGAGTAACCTTATGAATCTATCACTCAACACAATCGATGAACTAGGCCGCAGAGAATTCATTGCCAATGCAGCAAAAGCCTGCCTCGGAGTCGGACTTATGCCGATGGCCGGGTCCTACATTCACAACAGTGTAAAAGCCCTCACCCCGGGTGCCAGGCCAGCACAAGCAAGGCATGTGATATACCTCAACATGTCTGGTGCCATGTCCCACCTGGATACTTTTGGGCCAAAACCCAATAATCCTGACATCCAAGGTCCAGTGAAGTCCATCGCCACGAGTGCAGACGGTGTAATTTTGTCGGAAAACCTTCCTTTAACTGCTCAGCACATGCATAACTCCGCAGTGATCAAGACCATGGTGACCAGCCAGGGTGCTCACATGCAAGCCAGTTATTTGATGCACACTAGCTACCTTAAACGTGGTACGATTGTGCACCCAACCTTCGGTAGTTGGGTCTCAAAACTTTCGGGTCCCATCAACCGTACGATTCCCCGAAATGTAAAGATCGGTGGAGGGGGTGGAGGTGCCGGTTTCTTGGAAGCGGAGCACGGGGCCCTTCCCATTGGTAACCCCAAGTCTGGTCTTGCCAACAGTTCCATGGCCTCCTACCTGGACCAAGAAAAATTCGGAAACCGTATTGCCATGGCCGAAAAGTTAAATGTGAACTTTACCGCCCAGTATAATCAAAAACAAGTTCGTGCTTATTCCAACCTGTATCAAGACGCGATTAAATTAATGAACAGTGAGGATTTGAATGCTTTTGATATTACCAAGGAACCGGAATCGATGCATGAACTATATGGCACATCAAATTTCGGACAAGGTTGCCTACTTGCCCGCAGGTTAGTTGAAAACAAAGTGCGTTACATTGAGGTCACAAGAGGGGGTTGGGACACGCATGGAAATAATTTTGAGGCTGTCGCCAATAATTGTGCAGATGTTGATAAAGCCCTGGGTGCCCTCCTTCTTGATTTAGAGATGAGGGGTTTACTCAAGGAAACCCTAGTTGTACTGACATCTGAATTTGGCCGTACTCCAAATATTAACGGTCGGGATGGTCGTGACCATTGGCCTTACTGCTTTACTGCATTCTTAGCAGGTGGGGGCGTCAAAGGTGGTACTTCTTATGGTGAAACCGACGACAAAGGTCGCTTACCCACGGAAGGAAAACCAATCAAACCGGAAGATTTGAATGCAACCATTGCTTACCTACTGGGTCTCCCCCTGAATGATGTTCAGTACTCTCCTTCCGGCCGACCTTTTACCATTGCCCACAAAGGTGAGCCTCTGTTTGATGTCATTGCTTAATTTGAAAACTTTTTGGTAAATGATTAAGAAACTGCTCCCAATCTTAATCACATTCCTCTGCTATGCTCAAATTAACGGGGCTGAGCCTTTTCGGGTTTTTAAAACTCCTCAGGGTCAGTCTTTTGAGGGTCGTGCAGTAGGCTATGAAGGGCAAACCTTTATCCTAGTCAATAAAAGTGGTAAGTTTTTCAAAGTTCCACTCAAAGCCCTTTCCCAAGATGACCAAACCTACCTAATCAGTGGTGCAAGATTGAATCGCATTCCCAAGGGGATGCCGTCTAAGCCTGGCTCCACCCCAGCCCCCTCCCCTTCAGGATCCCTTCAAAGCGCTAAAACTGAAGTGGCTGGAAAAGGTATAGATTTCCATTCTCAAATCATGCCCATCTTGGACCAAAAATGTAACGAGTGCCATCAGGCTCCTTATGAAAAAAATGGACGTATGATGAAACCAAAGGCAGGTCTTAGGTTTGATAGCTATGAAATGCTCATGAGGGGATTTGGGGATGACCCCGTTATTATTCCCGGAGATGACGAAGGAAGTATCTTAATGGAAGTGGTGACGCTTCCACCTGACGACGACATGGCGATGCCCCCGAAAGGTGAACCTTTATCCGCAGAACAAATCGACCTCATTCGTCGATGGATTTTGGAAGGTGCCTCGGAAAAACCATCTGGAAAAGTGGTTTCATCAAAGGCTGTGGCTACCGCTTCAACGTCGACTGATGGAGAAACAGAATCCGATAAAATTCACAAACCACCGCCAAGCAAGAAACCAACTTTTAGACCCGGGTCTTTTTTCTCTCATATCCCAGTGATGCTTGGGGTTAGTCCAGAAGAAGCATTGGCCAAAGCCATGAGTGCAAAGCCAAAACCTGGTGAGCCGATCGATTTTGACAGGCATGTGTTACCAATTCTCACTGAACGCTGCAATGACTGCCACCATGCTCCCTATGACCGGTCAGGGCGCATGGTTAACCCGAAAGCGAGCCTAAGGTTTGACAGCTTTGCCGAAGTCATGAAAGGAAACCTTGATGGTCCGGTGGTAGTTGGAAATGACCTGGAAAAGAGTCGGCTTTATTCCGTTCTTATTTTACCCGAAGATGACGATTTGTTCATGCCTCCCAAAGGGGGCCCGGTTGATGCGGAACAAATTGACATAATCAAGAGATGGATAACGGAAGGAGCGAAACCCTCCAAAGGTAGTGCAAGTGGAACTAAAGGAGGGATACCTGCACCGGATGAGCCGGTTAGCTTCCACAACCATATCCTGCCCCTTTTTGAGAAAAAATGCCTGGAGTGCCATGGAGCCCCTTTTGTTAAAAGAGGCCGAACAATAAAACCACGGGCAGGTTTGCGTTTAGACAGCTATGAATGGGCGATCAAAGGAAACCTTGATGGTACAATCATTACACCTGGAGACCACACAGAAAGTGCTCTACATCGCGTGATCACTCTCGATAAAGAAGACCCAGAAATTATGCCTCCCAAAGGTGGTCCATTGTCGGAAGAGGAGATCACGATGATTAAAAGATGGATTTTGGAGGGTGCATCCGAGCAACCTGCTGCCACCGCGGCTGATCCTAATGCCCAGCCCAAGGTAAAAAAAGCTGAACCAGCGACCGCCCAAGTTGAAAGTAAATCTTCTCTTTTAGATTCCTTAGCCAAGAGACTGAGCACCCCCTCCAGGTCATCCCTGACCGCAGCAGAAAAAACAGGGGCTCTTGTACGGCAGCTTGCTGAAAAAAGCCCACTGGTAAGGGCTGAATTCTCATCTTTTGCAAGCGAAGTGGAAGACTCAAACCTTGGAGCCTTTAGCGGAATCAAGAACAATATCTCTCACCTGGATGTCTCTCGTACTAAAATTACCGACAAAACGTTGAATATAGCCGGCGGTTATCCCAACCTTACATGGATTAATGCGAGGAATACTAAGGTTTCTGACAGTGGCATCAAGCACTTGTCGAAATTGCAATATTTGCAGTATGTAAATCTTTCCGGCACCCAAGTTTCGGATAAAGGCATGGGCGATTTAGCCTCCATCAAGACTCTCAACGAGGTATACCTCTGGAATTCGAAGGTAACTGAGTCCGGGGTTGAAAAACTTAGGCAAGCCTTACCTAACGCTAAAATAATTTTTTAGTTTTATTGCCCCTGCCCCCTTTGGGTTCCTAAGTTATGAGCACACAACTCTGGATGTACAAGGTTGTCCTACCTGAGTACATGCGCTAGGTAGTAGGACTCAATGATTACTGTCATGACTTACCAACCAAAACTTCTTTGAACATTAAAGAAACCAGAAACGATTTTCCCATTCTTGGTAGAACCAACCGTGGGAAGCCTATCGCTTATCTTGATAATGCGGCTTCATCCCAAAAGCCCGCTTGCGTAATCGATGCGATCTCGAATTATTACCGGCAGTTTAATTCCAATGTTCATAGGGGTGTTTACGAGTTAGCTGAAGATGCTGAATCTCTTTATGCAGAAGCAAGAAGTAAAATTGCTGAATACCTGTCTGTGGAGGCAAACGAGCTGATTTTTGTCAGGGGAGCCACCGAAGGCTTAAACCTGATTGCTCAAACCCTGGGCCGTTCCCACTTAAAAAAAGGGGATGTGGTTATACTCACTGAAATGGAACATCATGCTAATATCGTTCCCTGGCAAATTGTTTGCGAACAGGTTGGGGCATCAATCGATGTGATCCGTGTTTTACCAGATGGTTCATTGGATATGGAACAACTCTTTAAAGCCCTATCAAAAGACCATGTTCGAATATTATCTCTTTGTGCTACATCTAATACCCTGGGGACCGTCAATCCCATCAAGGACATTACCAAAGAGGCTCACAAGCACGGGGTTTATGTGGTTGTGGATGGGGCTCAAAGCATGCCCCATGAAAAGATGAACCTCCAGGACACTGGATGTGATTTTTTTGTCTTTTCCGGACATAAAGTTTTTGGTCCCATGGGTATCGGTGTTGTATTTGGAAAATCATCGATACTCGAAAACCTACCTCCCTACCAAGGTGGGGGTGATATGATCGATGAAGTTAGCTTTGAAGGCACCACCTTTGCCCCATCGCCCCAGAGATTTGAAGCGGGCACTCCGAATGTAGCCGGAGCCATTGGCTTGGGTGCTGCAATTAGTTACCTAAACCAACTCGACATGAATGAAGTTCATGTTCACGAGCAAAACCTACTCAAACTATCCCAAGAAAAACTTCGTAATATTGAAGGTTTCAGGGAGCATGGTACCACCCCGGACAAGGCTGCGGTTTTATCCTTTACCATTGATGCAATTCACCCACACGATCTAGCCTCAATTCTGGACGCTGAAGGCATAGCCATCAGGACAGGTCATCATTGCTGCCAACCTCTTATGAAGAGTCTTGGGGTCACGGCTACTGCCCGGGCATCTTTTGCCTTTTACAATAGCGAGGAAGAGTCTAGCAGGCTTGTTCAAGCTATTGTAAAAGCCGTAAAAATCCTTAGGTAATCTCCTTGCTTAAGGGAGCGGGTGTGGTTCACCCATTGGACTCCCCTTCCGTTTGTTTTTGAGGAATTCCTATGCTTTGGAGTTATCTTTGGTTCATGCGAAACAACTTCATGACCTAGAAGAAGAATCAGGTAAATTCATCATTGAACTAATTTTATCATTGGGTAACTTGGGTGAATTATGACTTTTGATTTTATCCGAAATTCCCTCCTTTTACTTTTCAGCTCCTTTGGTTTTTCCCTGCTCGGAGAGACTAATTTCTCCAAGCAAACCGTCGACCTAGGGCTGGTTGTTTCCGATCTTAATAAGTCATTAGACTTTTATAAGGAAGTGGTAGGGTTTAGTGAAATCGAGGGTTTCGAGGTGAAAGGCACATTTCCCCAAGCCGTTGGGCTCACCGATGGTGCACCTCTTGATATCAAAGTTTTAGTGCTGGGAGATGCTGAAACCGCAACAAAGCTCAAAGTTATGCAGGTGAATTCTCAAAAAGTTGCCAAAGAAATAAGTCAGCCTTTTATTCACACCATCACCGGATTCTCTTACATTACAATATTTGTAAAGGATGTGGATCAAGTATTGGATAATGCAGAAAAAAAAGGAATTAGACCTTACGCTAAAAGTCCACAAATTTTGCCCGAGGGTTTCCCGCAAGACCTTTGCCTCCTTATGTTAAAAGACCCGGACGGTAACTTTGTCGAAATCGTAGGACCGAATACCAAACTCCTAAAAAACCAGAAATAACTTTTGGCCCCAATCCTCCCTTTCCACATGTTTTTTGATCGGCTAGACAAAAGCTAATCTTTTAATCATCTGATCTGAAGAATATTTTTTGGCACGGTAGATGCAAGTGAGGTTTTAGAAATTTTACTTACTTGTTACTTTATTGTCCTAAACTTGGGTTTCGAATTGATTAGTAATAGAACAACTGACATATTCATTCTTTGGCGGAAAAATGACAAAAACAAACAAATTCAAATCAGCACTTAAAAAGCACAACCCTTTTTCATCTTCTAAAGATAAAAAGTTAGATATCACCAACTCCACTCCCCAGGTTGGGCAACCCGACATCACTGTACCGGCCATTGCACCTGCAAGGACCTACCAATCTGGTGATTTGCCTACTATCTTATTTCTGAGTAAGCGAGGAATGTCTCGGTCACCTCTTGCTCAGGAAATCATGAGGGATCTCATACAGAAATCTTCTTACTTCGGTAGAATTCGGGTTTCTTCCAGGGGAGTTAATATCGCTTACAACGAGTGTTCGGTGGATGGTC
>CBFIFQ010000039.1:0-22766 GCA_965661905.1 Opitutales bacterium | reverse complement strand
TGATGCACCCAGTAGGGAGTCCAGTTGTGTGCAGCGCTCTCGCACCAGTACCTCGCTCCAGTCCCTTGCTCTGTTCAACGAGACCCAACGGATCGAAGCTGCCCGTAAGCTCGCCGAGCGGTTGCTCCGGGATAAGCAACAGGATAGTGCCCGGATCGAGCATCTTTTCACCCTGCTCACTTCCCGTAAGCCAAGCACGGTGGAGTCCACCGCCCTGTCCACCTTATTGGGTAATGCAAAGAACAGGTTTTACCAGTCCGAGGAGGATGCCCGCAAGGTTCTTGAACAGGGCCTCGCCCCGATGGATGAAAACTTACCCGTAACTGAGGTGGCCGCATGGACGCAGGTGGCCGCCACCATGCTGGCGAGCGATCCGGCCATTTTGCTTTATTAAGATTTACAACAGGAGACCAAGACTATGAACCAGGCAGATTTATTTCTCGACGATTCCTTCCACATCAACCGCCGGCAATTCTTTGGCCGCACTGCCCTTGGGTTGGGCACTGCTTCCATGGCCAGCCTGCTGAGCAGCGATTTATTTGGGCGTTCCATACCCACTGAGGGTCTGCACCACAAGGCCACAGCCAAGCGGGTAATCTACCTTTTCATGAGCGGTGGGCCCAGCCATATTGATATGTGGGACTACAAGCCTCGCCTCAACGAGGAATATGGGAAGGACCTTCCGCCCGAAGTACGCGACGGGCAGCGTATCACTGGGATGACCTCCGGACAGAAAACCCTGCCTCTTGCCCCCAGTAAGTACGAATTTACCAAATGCGATAACAACGACCGGGGGGTATGGGTAAGCTCCCTTCTTCCCTATACCTCCAAAATCACCAAGGAGTTGTGCGTGGTTCATGGTACTTTTACCGAGGCGATCAATCACGACCCTGCGATCACCTATATTCAAACAGGCAGCCAGATCCCTGGACGTCCCAGCCTCGGTTCCTGGCTAAGCTATGGGTTGGGCAGTATGAATGAGAATTTACCCAACTATGTGGTCATGCTCGCCCGGACCAATCACCCCCAGCAGAGTTTATTTAACCGCCTTTGGGGTACCGGTTTTATGCCCTCAGACCATCAGGGTATTCTTTTCCGGGCGGCGGAAAACCCTGTGCTCTACTTGAAAAATCCGCAGGGGGTATCCCGAAGCGACCGGCGAGCCCAGCTCGATGCCCTGGCTGCCCTTAACCAAAATCATTATAAGGAATTTGCTGATCCCGAGGTACTTTCACGGATCAAACAGCATGAGATGGCGTATCGGATGCAGGCATCGATTCCTGAACTCATGGATATGAAGGATGAACCGGAAGAGATCTTTGAGCTCTATGGGGAGGATGCCCGTACGCCTGGTACTTTTGCTGCATCCTGTCTCAATGCCCGCCGTATGGCCCAGCGCGGTGTGCGCAATATCCAGATTTTTCACCGCGGGTGGGATTCCCACAATACCCTGCCTACCCAGCATGGTTCCCAGTGTAAGGACATTGATCAGGCATGCTATGGTTTGATTACTGACCTCAAACGGCAGGGCATGCTCGATGATACTCTCGTTGTCTGGGGAGGGGAGTTTGGACGCACTAATTATTGCCAGGGACCATTGACACGGGAAAATTATGGCCGGGATCATCATCCCCGTGCGTTCACTACCTGGATGGCCGGTGGTGGAATCAAGGCGGGAATCACCTACGGTCAATCCGATGAGTATGGGTACAACCTAACTGATCGGGATGGAAATATCATTCGTCCTAGCAAGGATGCCCATTGGACCCCTGATACCATGCATATTCACGATCTTAATGCCACCATCCTTCACCTGCTTGGAATCGACCACCGAAAACTGACTTACCGCTACCAGGGTCGTGATTTTCGCCTGACTGATATTCATGGTCATGTGATTAAAGATATCCTTGCCTGAGGACTGGATTCCTGAAAGGCTTCTCTAGATTTTTTTGGGTAATCGAGGTAATTCTACCGTGGTTTTATTAGGGTTTACGGTTACTTTAGAGTTTCAGAATCTTAAGGTAGAATAAGCTTGTAACTAGGTCTGTGTAATCGATTCGCGTTCCAAAAACGCGATTACTCCCTCGCTTTTATCTTCCAGTCATGCATGTTGAGTGATTAATCTAAATCGGTGATGATTGATATACATGAAATATCTAGTGCAGATGAGAAGACATTGAGGGCTGTAAATGAACTAATTCCTCAACTATCTCAATCTGCTTCGGTGATGAACGAGATGCAATTGCGTCGACTTGTAGAATCCCAAGCCACCAAGCTTTATTTTGCACAAGAAGGGGATCTTGTTCTGGGAATGCTCTCCTTGGTTGTGTTCTCCATCCCAACGGGCACAAAGGCATGGGTTGAGGATGTGGTGGTGGCCCAAGTTGCGAGAGGTAAAGGTGTGGGGATGGCTCTTATGAACCATGCCTTGGCTGTGGCAAAGGATGCAGGTGCGAAAAGTGTTGATCTTACCTCGCGACCTTCCCGTGAAGCAGCCAATAAATTATATCAAAAGCTTGGCTTTACCGCTCGCGAGACCAATGTATATCGGCTTACGGTATAGTTTCTTTAATTTTTAATTTTACCCTTAAAACCTATCATGAGTGCAAGCCCCTTTTTCTTTTCTTTTGTTTTATTTTTTCAGGTCCAACTTGATGAGATTAGGAAGAGCGGTTTTTACAAGCTCCTGGAAGAAAAGTATCCGGCCGTCTCCCAAAGTCTTGATCTCATGGCAAAAGATGATGAGCTTTTGAAAGTTCAGAAACTAACAGGTTTAAAGTCCGAGAATATCGAGGCCTTTGATTTCAGGGTAGAAGCCAAAAAGGGAATTGAGGATGTAGACCTGCCTGTCCTCGGGGCAGATGTAGATTTTTTTGCGTCCACCCAAATTAAAGGAGGTGTTCAAACGGATGATTTGATTCGTTTTCTTTTAGATCAGTTGGAAGAAGAACATGGGGCTAGCCTAAGAAATAAGGCTGAGAACTCCAAGAAAACAGAGGGGAATACCACAACAATTTTGATTCCAGGTGATTCTATAGACGATGCTTTACCCTTGGCGAATGATCAGAAACACTCGGATTTATTGCTTGGTTTTATGAAAGGTGAAAAGTCTTCTAATATGTTTATCGGATTGAAAGACAGGGTGCTGCGAACTATGTCAGGCAATGAAGAAAATCTTTCCCTGAAGGTATCAGATGCTATGGCACAAGACAGGCAGGTTAGTTTCACAATGCAAATTGACCCGGCTTTATGGGATCGACCAGAGTTTGCACCTAACCCCCAAGCTCCTTTGCTTGCAGGTCTATCAAATTCTATGAAAGGAATTCGAGAAGTTGGTATTTCTTTTAGTTTCCGTGATAAATCTCTTGGAGTGGAAATATGTATCCATTGCATGGATACTCAGTCTGCTCTTGGGTTATGGACAATCGCACAAGGTGGGCTTGGCATGGCTCAGCTATCGATGGCTCAACAAGGTGGGGCACAAATACCGTCAATTGTAGGTAGAATAAAAACTGAGGCCAAAGAGAATAATGTTTTTGTCCGGGTTGAGGTTTTACCTTCTGACTTGGATGAATTTTCCCGTGAAATTGAAACGATTACGAAGCACGCGGGGCCAGTAAAATCTCAGTCTTCCAATGGGCCAAAATCTCTAGTGCAAAAGCCCGCCCCTCCAGTAGAGTTTACATTTCTGGGTGGGGAACGTGGTAGTCTTTCGTCAATGAAAGGTAAAGTAGTTGTACTTGATTTTTGGGCTTCTTGGTGTGGGCCTTGTGTTAAGGGTTTACCTGTCGTAAACCAAGTCGTGAAAGAATTCGGAGATGAAAAAGTTGCCTTTATTGCGATTAACCAAGGAGAGTCAGAACCAAAAATTCGTACTTTTCTTTCAAAAAGCAACCTAAAGGATTTGGTGGTTGGGTTGGATCCTAAAAATGACATCGGGCAAGCGTTTCTAGTTCAAGGTATTCCGCAAACTGTTGTCATTGACGGAACTGGACACATTCATAGCGTTCATGTGGGATTTTCTCAGGATTTAGCTCAGCGGTTGAAGAAGGAAATTACAGGACTCCTATCAAAATAAAAAGGTTTTACAACTTTCTGCGGGTTTGCACGGTCCTTGGTCATAATAAAAAATTTTAACCTTTTTGTGTCCTAAGGCGTTTAATCCGGGCTATATGGTTTGATCAATTTAATCCACACCCCGTTAACGCCTAAAGGAGAAAAAAGCCATGATGAAAATCAATGATTTCCAAAAATATGAAATTACACTCAAAATTTCATACGAAGATTACTTCACTCTTATTTATGACAGCAAATATTTGCTGGAAGCGAGGTTAGGATCCGACAGAAATTTTATTGCCAAAAAGCCAATTTATGGAAATAGCCGCAAAAAAGCGGTTAAAAAAGCGGTGCAATGGTTTTGGAAAGATTTTAAGGGAATCCTTGGTTCAGCCCACAAGGTGATGACGGTTAACGACCCTCATGAGGAGGTTGTATACAGTGATGATTTTGCCTGCAACGACTTGAGTAACAAATACCTGGATGAAACAACCATAGCTCGTGTCATCGAGCAGGCAGATGGGGACTTAGCTCGGGATGAAAGTGAAGGTTCTGAAAACCATCCCCCCAATAGCCTCAAAAGGATCAAGAGAAGGCGCAAGGTTAATAAAGAAATAGCTCATCGCTTATTCCAGTCTCCAAGTGGTTTTCTTTTTTATAAAACAACTGAAACCAGTGGAGTCAAAGGAGGTCGTGCTAAAACCCGTATGGTCAAGCTTTCTTCCAAAGACCTGGGTAAAGCGTTGAAAGAAGTTTCCCGAAGGGGGTTGAATAAATATGAAATTGCAGAGACTCCAAAAAAGAAATGCCTTGGCTCTTCTTCACGGTTAGTTAAGCAGGCTGCCTGATAATTTTCTGATATGACCTCTGCCCCTGATAATCGTTCCGCTGAGTTGGTTCAGCTCATGATGAAGTATCAGAGGCGTTTGTTTGCTTACATTCATACCCTTGTGCCATCGAGGAGTGACGCCGAGGACATTCTTCAGGAAACCAGTCTTACCATCTGTGAAAAGTTCAAGGATTTTGAAATTGGAACAAACTTTTATTCATGGGCCTGTCAAATTGCCTACTGGAAAGTCAGGGCTGCCCGTAAAAAGTTTGCCATGTCAAAGGTTGTCTTCAACCAAGAGGTCATGGATGTGATTTCCCAAACCCACGGGAAAATGGAAGAAGAACTTGATGCCAGGCATTATGCATTATCAAAATGTCTGAAGAAATTAAATGAACGTGATCGCCGTATGGTTTTAACCCGCTATGAGTCCGGGAAAAATGTAAGTGCAGCTGCACTTGCCTGTGGGCGTACGGTGCAAGGTGCCTACAAAGCTTTAAATCGTATCAGGAAAGTTCTTTTTGATTGCGTGACCTTTGAGTTATCCATGGAGGAGGCAAAGTGAAATTGTCAGATGATGAAATTATAGAGCTTCATGACCTCTTTGATGGTCTTGTGGAAAACAATTTATCCATAAAGCAAAGGGATAGGCTTCAGGCTCTATTGCAGGAATCGGAGGAGGCCAGGCATTTTTATATCCGCTTTATCGATATGTCAGCGAGTTTAAAGTATTATGCTGATGAGTTCTTGGGAGATGAAAACGATATTCAAAGTGTTAAGTCCTCGATGGGTGAAAGAATTATTCAGTTTGCTTCTCCGCTTTTGGCCATTGCGGCAATTTTTACTTTGGGTCTATACCTGTTTCATTCTTTTGATACCGCTGCTTCGACGGACTCTGTCACGCCTTCTTCGGAGAATGAAATTGTCATCGAATTTGATAAGGTAATTACCACAGATGATACGGTGGCGGTCTTAACCAAGTCTGTTGGGGTTCAATGGTCGAAGCAAACCGGTTTCCGTCCTGAATTGGGAAGCACGTTAGAGCCGTCAAGATTACAAATTCAGAAGGGGTTGGTACAAATTGAGTTTCTGCAGGGATCCACTGTAATTCTTGAAGGTCCGGTTGATTTTAAAATTTTAAATTCGAATGAGGGAGTGCTTCGTGAGGGCAAGCTTCGTGCCACAGTGCCACAAGTGGCACGTGGGTTTACTGTCAACCTCCCCAAGGGCCGGTTAATTGATCTTGGTACCGAGTTTGGCCTTAATGTTCACCCTGGAGGTTCTACGGAAATTTTCGTCTACAAGGGAAATGTTCTCTATCGGGGGCAGACCGACAGCGAGGAAGAGGTTACACGAGAAATCTCTGGGGGAGAAGCTTTGTTTGTTGACCCTTTTGGTTTTGCAAACTGGGTGGAAATGCCGAGTGAAGCCTTCCTCGGGACCGCTGATTTAGCTTTTCGCTCAAAGGAGGAATCACAGCTCAGACACGCGGCATGGGTAGAACTTAGCAAAGAACTTTCGCAAGGTGCTGGCACAACCCTCTATTATTCATTTGATAATCAATCGCCTTGGGCTCGAGTTTTACAAAATCAGGCAAGCTCCCAAAAAGATAACCTTGATGGTGCCATTGTCGGATGTAAATGGACCGAGGGAAGATGGCCGGGAAAGGGGGCTCTTTCTTTCGAAAAGGAAAATGATCGCGTTCGATTAAATTTAGATGAAAAGCTGCCCTCTGTTACTCTTTGCAGCTGGATAAAAATCGATAAGCTTCCAGGGCGCCTTTCTCCGATATTATCTACCCACCAGATGTCAAGCGGATCAGCCTCGTGGTACATTAACAAGAAAGGACAAGTTGTATTTGAAGTTTTTCGTGGTTCGAATCGAGATTTGTATAAGTCTGCGGTTGCTTTTCGCAAAGAACGGATAGGGAAGTGGATACATGTCGCGACGATCTATGATCTTGGTTCCAAGCGGGTCAGTCATTATGTGAATGGGCGCCCCTTCAGTCATGAACAGATAAAAGGCAATATGCCGGTATCTTTTTCAAACTCGCAGTTGGGGCACTTAAGTAAAAACAGTTCTATCCCTGAAAATATTACCTTGCAGGGAAGCGTTGATGAATTCGTAGTTTTTAATACCTCACGCACGGAAGCTGACATACGGAGGATGTACGAAATAGGTTGTCCATACGAAACCGCAAATTCCTTGGGCCCAAGGCTTCCTTAAACTCCTCTCTTTCCTGCAAGTGCCTGGAATTTTTGCCCTAAATAATGGGGGTGAATCAGTTCTTTTGCTTGATTGATGTCTGCCTGAGTACCCTGATTTATGATTTCTTCTAATTTACCCGCTGCGTGATGCATCAAAAAACTTTCCTGGGATTGAAGTGAAATATCCTGAAAATTGTTTTGCTCTAAAATCTCAATTAGCGTTTCCCAGCAAAGGTGGCAGGTAATATCTTGGTCTCCTGGATCTTGAAGGATATTATTATGCTGGGTGTGATTTAGGTAAGCACGACCTGAACCTTCTGGCTTATTTTCCAATATTTCGCTTTTGGTTCTAAATCCGTAATCAAAGGTAAGAAACCAACCTTTCCAGTCAGATGATTGTAACAAATTCTGTAAAGCCCGATGGGCTCCAGTAGGCCAATCAATGATGTAGCCGTCTTGGGTTTGGTTTATATCGTCAGAAAATATGCCGTCTTCCAGTTTTACGGGTTTATCCATAATGATTTCTCGGATTTTTGTACCTTGGGTTTTTACTGCGTGCTCGTGCCAAGACCCTCCTTGTTTTGAGTAAGAAAACCTTCGAAAAGGCTGGGCATCGAGCCATTCATTTGAATACACAATCGAGAGAGGTGGAATGACCAGGTCTTCCCCGAGACGAATCACCTTATAGTCACCAAAAGGGTGAGTTAGGCTGGAGAAAAGGCAACTTTCAGGTTCTGCCGCGATTTCCACAAATGTATATTTCCGAGGATCTTGATCACCTACTAAGGTTATACAGGATGCTAGAACCAGCTCCGTCCACAATTTGTGAAACGAACTGGAGGTGTAGAAATCACTTTGGAGGGATTTCCCAACCCGTATCTTGTTCTTTTGGTAGTAACCAAGATTTTTGTCATAAAGTGCCCAGTCAATAAAGGATTCAAAAGGGATGGTGTTTTGGTCGCCAAACCTAGCTCTCATCGATGATGCTGATTTTTCGCTAATGGTTGTGGATAACAAGGTCATCTGTTATAACAAAATGTTCATGCCAATATTTAAGCGAGGAAAAACGGAACAGCGATTCAATTGGTGGATCATTCTTCCTGTTTGGGCGGTTTGTGGGCTATTGGGGTTTGCTGGTACAAACCTTTGGCTGAACCCATCCCTGCGGATTTTTTGTCAACCTGACTATTGGCAGTCCGTTTCAAAATTTGAAGAAGCTCTTCGCTTAATCAACGCAGAGTATGTTGATCAGAATGCTTCTGATTTGGCTGTACTTACGAATCAAGCGATTGATGGTATGGTGACTAAGTTAGATCGTCATTCTCGATATTTTAATTCCTCCGAATATAAAATGTTTCAGGACGATACTCATCGTAGCTATGTGGGTGTAGGCATTATGATCCGCCTAAATGATGGAAAGGTTGCCGTCACCCGGGTTTTTCCCTCTAGTCCGGCTGTCGACGCAGGTCTCGCGGTTGGAGATGCGATCAACAAGGTTGATGACTTTAGTGTCGATGGTCTTTCCCTTGAGCAAGTAAGCAGCCGAATTAAGGGGAAGCCAGGCACTAAGGTGAAACTTACGATTCAAACTTTATCGGGTCTGACAAAGGATGTGTTGGTTACCCGAAAAAAAATTACTGTTTCCACAGTAGATTCCTACCACCTTGACTCGCAAGGAACAGGATATATCCACCTTATACAATTTACCGAAAAGACAGGTGAAGATTTAGAAGGTGTTTTGATGTCTCTAAAGTTAAAGGGAATGAAGCGTTTAGTTTTGGATTTACGAGATAATGCTGGTGGATTACTAACGGGTGCCATCAAAGTGGTCTCCTTATTTATACCCCGGGATGAATTTATTGTCAGTGTAAAGGGCAGGGGAAATCAACAGGAACGAATTTTTAAGAGCTCGGGAAATGGCCCTTATTTAAATATTCCCATTGCCATATTAATCAATGAGGGAAGTGCCAGCGCTTCCGAGATTGTAGCCGGAGCCTTATCCAAGTTGGGCAGAGCTTTATTGGTTGGTGAGAAAAGTTATGGGAAGGGTTCTGTGCAGACCATTTTTTCTCTTCCAAATGAAACCGGTATCAAGTTGACCACCGCCATGTATTTTTTCGCGGATAATACCACGATCCATGAAACAGGAATTGAACCTGAGCACTACGTGCCTTGTAGTGAAGAAAATGAAACGAAGTTAAGATTACAAAGATACTCAATGCACGAGAGTGAAGGAAAAAGTTTTATTGATTTGTATGGCTTTGCTAAAATAAAAGATGAGCAGTTACATCGTGCTCGGTCACTTTTGCTTGCTCCTGATGATAACCGTTCCAAATAAAAAGATGATTCCCTAGGTTATGTGGTTAGCTCTTGAAAGTTCATGTGATGAGACTGCCTTAGCACTTATATCTGAGCAGGGGAAGGTGCAGGGAGAGTGGCTACATAGCCAGGTTCAAAAGCATTCAGAGTATGGCGGAGTCGTACCTGACCTTGCGGTTGGGGAACATCTCAATAACTTTCTTCCTTTATTAGACCTTGCTTTGTCTGAATTCGATTTACCTTCCCTTGTGAGCAGGATTGCGGTGACTTGTGGCCCCGGTCTAGTCGGCTGCTTAGGGATGGGTATTTCCTTTGCAAAGTCTCTTGGCTTGATGTGGGATATCCCAGTCTTTGGGGTTAACCATCTGAGAGGACATGCCTTTTCCGTTTTTATGGAAGAAAAAGCAGAAGGCGAAATTCCGTGGGAATCACTTTTGCCTCACCTTGGCCTTCTTGTTTCTGGCGGAAATACTCTTTTGTTTCAGCTGAGTAAGGACTTGGAGTTCCATATTATTGCTGAGACTGTTGATGATGCTGCAGGAGAGGCGTTAGACAAGGGAGCTAAATTGCTTGGAATCGCTTACCCTGGTGGTGCCAAGATGGAGAAAATCGCTCAAAAGGGAAAATCCGATGCTTACCGTTTTCCGCAAGCATTTTCTGACAAGAAAGAAATGAAGTTTAGTTTCTCCGGTCTAAAAACTAGCCTGCTTTATAAAATTAAAGATTGGACAGATCAAGAGATTGATGAAGCCAAGCCAAACCTGTGTGCCTCTTTTCAGCAAGCTGTTGTTGGTCAGTTAGTCCGCAAGAGCGGGCAGGTATTGGAAGACCAAGAGTTCAAGACTTTTGGCCTTTCAGGCGGAGTGGCTAACAACGAGGTTTTGAGGTATGAAATGTCCAGGCTATGCGATCAGAAGAGGGTGACATTCTTAGCGGCTCCCAAAAAATATACAGGCGATAATGCCGCCATGATTGGATTTTCCGCTTTTGCAAACTTCTCTTCGCTCCATAGCAATGAGCGGCAATCTTTATCCTTTAATCCGTCTCTTCGTTTAATCTGATGCAGATTTAGTTGTACGCTATCTTGCTCTTTTTTAAAAATATGCCATTATTGAATCATAAATCATGATATCAGACCCAAATAAAGAAAAGAAATTATCAGCCAATGAATCTATCAAAGAAGGTAGTGACTTTTTACGTGGCACCATTGCTGAAAGCCTTTTAGACAGCTCCACTGGGAGCATTCCTGCAAGTGATGCTCAGTTAACCAAGTTTCATGGAACTTACCTGCAGGATGACCGTGACAAGCGAGCCGGGCTCATTAAGGAGAAAAAAGAAAAAGCTTTCTCTTTTATGATTCGTGTACGGGTACCCGGTGGGGTTGCGACTGCTAAGCAATGGATTGGGATCGATGATCTTTCTGATA
The DNA here is from genome assembly GCA_965661905.1 of Opitutales bacterium. Taxonomy (GTDB): domain Bacteria; phylum Verrucomicrobiota; class Verrucomicrobiia; order Opitutales; family Seribacteraceae; genus Seribacter. Next base: position 11,929 of record CBFIFQ010000039.1, on the reverse strand, counting down.
AATTTGCAGATGGAACCTTGAAGCTTACCACCCGGCAGGCTTTTCAACTTCATGGTATCCTGAAGAGTGACTTGAAGCAGACCATGAAGGAGATCAACGATACCCTTCTCGATACTCTCGCTGCTTGTGGTGATGTAAATCGGAATGTGATGAGTCCTTCCAATCCCTTTGAGTCCAAGTTACACGGGCAGGCTTTGAAGGTGGCTCAAGATATCCATGACCATCTTACTCCCCGAACATCTGCTTATGCTGAAATTTGGCTTGATGGAGAGAAATCAGCCATTGGCGAAACCGAAGTGGAACCGATTTATGGAAAAACTTATTTGCCTCGGAAATTTAAGATCGCGGTGGCTCTTCCACCCCGCAATGATGTGGATGTTTTCACGAACTGCCTTGGCTTTGTTGGCATCGCTGAAGGGGAACAGATCCTGGGTTACAATGTTTTAGTGGGTGGCGGCCTTGGTATGACTCATGGAAAAGTCGCCACATTTCCAAGATTGGCTGATGTTATTGGTTTTTGTAAGCCTGAGCAAGTGGTTCAGGTAGCCGAGGAGGTTGTTAAAATACAGAGAGACTATGGTGACCGTTCGGATCGCCGCCATGCCCGACTGAAATACACGATTGAAGACCGAGGGGCAGACTGGTTTACGGAAGAACTGAATTCCAGGCTTGGATGGAAGTTGGAAGACGCCAGAGACTTTTCATTTGAATCCACCACCGATCGGTATGGTTGGAATCAGGATCCCGATGGGCTTTGGACTTTTGGTATGTTTGTGGAAGGTGGCCGTTTGCGGGGTGATGCTAAGAAAGCAGTCCGTAAAATGGCTAATCTAACCAACTGCGAATTCCGACTGACTGCGAACCAGAACTTGGTGATTGCCCGTGTTTCTTCGGAGAATAAAACTGCCATAGAGGCAATTCTTGCTGAATTAAGTGTACAGGACCCGCATGCCTTATCCGCCTTACGCTTAAATTCCATCGCATGCACTGCGTTACCGACTTGCAGTTTAGCCCTGGCAGAGAGTGAGCGCTACTTGCCGACCTTGATTGATGACCTGGATAAAATTATTGACCGCCTTGGACTCCGTGCTGAGTCCATAGCGATTCGCTCTACCGGTTGCCCCAATGGATGCGGCCGACCATTCCTTGGTGAAATCGGGCTTGTCGGCAAGTCACCCGGGAAGTACAACCTTTACCTGGGGGCAGGCTTTGACGGTATGCGGCTTAACAAGCTTTATAAGCCTGCCATCACCCATGATGAAATTCTAGCATGCCTTGAGCCTATTTTAGAATGTTTTGCTCAAGAGAGAAAGGCTGGAGAGAAATTTGGTGACTTTTGTATCCGTCAAAAGTATGTGTCTGCCACATCCGCAGGTGTTGATTTTCACGAGTAAATAAAATTCATAGCTATTTATGATTCTGTCTGCTTTCACCGGTGGCTAAACGTTTCTCAAAAGCCCTTGGGCGCAGGACTCATGCAAACCCTGACGCCGGTATTTCAACTTTGTCTGAAGAGGAAGGAATGCAGGCTCTTGATGATTTCAAAAGCGATCCTTTCATCCTGATCCTTGATCAAGTTCAGGACCCCCGTAACTTGGGAGCTTGCCTGCGGTCTGCGGATGCGGCAGGCATCAGTATGGTGATTATGCCTGCGGATCGTTCTTCGGGCCTGACGGATGTTGTTCGTCATGTTGCCGCTGGTGCTGCCGAATCTCTGCGATTAATGAGGGCGAGGAATTTGTCCAGGGTTATGAAGCAACTAAGAGAGAGAGGGATCAAGTTGGTTGGCACCAGTGACCAGGCTAAACTTTCCATTTATGAGGTAGATGTCACAGGTCCGCTTGCCCTCGTTGTAGGCGCAGAGGAAACTGGAATTCGGCGTTTAACTGCAGATAATTGTGATCAATTGATGAAGATACCAATGAGTGGTACAGTGGACTGCCTCAATGTATCGGTGGCAACTGGTGTTTGCTTGTTCGAAGCGGTCAGGCAGAGAATTGCTAAGTAATTTTTAAGCTATCAGTTGAGCTTGCGGTGCTTGGCTTAATTGATTGAGAAGTGCTTGTCGTTTTCAGGTTTAAGAAATAGTTGGCGGCGATGGATAAAGCTGTCGCAAACAAAACGGTGCTTAGAAGGGAATTTCGAAGGAACATATAAGCAGGGGCATAACCAGGCTCCCCCCATATAGTCGCTTGAATAACGCCAGTTATAGTTTTGGCATAAGCTGGATTAGCCCACCATGCGAATAGACAGGTAATCAGGTGGAACCCCAAAGCGGCAAGAATTCCCTGAGTGGCAACTGAAAGCAAATTTCGATGAGAGCCCATAAACCTACCGAGCATAAAAATGAGCAAATAAGAAAGGAATGTCGCCAACATGAAAGGTTCAAATAAATTTTGTCCGTAGTTCTGAGAAAGGGCAAAGTCAGTGATCATTACGCTGAGTACTGGTGTGAACCAACCAAGGTATCCTTTTATGTAAGAGCCAGATATAAGAAAAATAGCCAGGACGGGTGTGAAATTGAAAAGTTGAGGGTAATCGAGGGGTAGATATCGTGAAACTCCAAACAATACCAAAAGGAATACAAAACAAATAATAGATTTAAAACCAGCTGGTCGTGAGCTTTTAAATGAATTCATACTCTCTCTTATAAGTTTTCTAAAAAAAGCACAACCTTAGCCTTTCCGAATTGAGCTTATATTAGCAAACGGGAACCAGGACATGGTTGTATGGTCTTCTCCATAATGACAGTATTGAGATATCGTGTACCCACTTTAATCGAACTCTGTTTTTTGGCTTTTACCTGGAAGCCGACTTTTTGGTAGCAAGCAATGGCTTGCTTATTGGTGGCTAAAGTATTGAGAGAAATTGTTCTGAAAGTTTTTTTGGATTTTATATTTTTTATTAGAGTTTCACAAAATAATGCGCCCAAGCCTTGCCCCCGGAATTTGGGGTTTACAATGACGCGACAAATCGAGGCAGTTGTAGGATTTTTAATCACAACTTCCCCGTAGCAGATTAATTTTTGAGTGGAGTCCGTGAATGAGAATGCCGAGATATCCCCTCTTGTAAGGTGTCGGTTAAAGGCAGCTAATGTGAAGCTTTCACCAAAGGTGTTCCCTGACCATGCTATCCTATCTGCATTTTTTTTTACCCACTTGAGTAGCTCTTCTTGGTGTAAAAGTGAAAAGGACTGAAATATATATTTTATAGTTTTAGAAATAAGGATGAATAAAATGACGGGTGGTTGGTATTTTATTTAAGGAAGTTTTTTGTGAATGAAGTATATTTTTGAGTTTTTCTGTGATAAGTACGATGTCTACTAATTATAACTTACAAAATCACCTATTATTTATGAATAAAAATAAAAGATTATTTCTCGGCCTCAGTTTCTTCCTTATTGCTTTTTTGGGGATGGGTGCAATTTTCCAAAAATCGGAAGCAACTTTGTCAGTAATTAAAGCCGGGGTTGATCAAGACGGTAATCCGGTTTGTGTAAATAAGTCCCAGGTTTACCTCTTTAAAAAACTTCAATCTCAAAATAAAATCGAGTTCTTATACCATGACCCGATGGATGAAAAAGCATCAGTGATAAAATCTTTTGCTGACTCCGTTTCAATGAATAAGTATTGGGAAAGTCTTATCAAAAGCTGGTAGGCGTAAGTTTTAGAAATATGGGGATGTTACTTAACCAAAAAAGATCTTTCCTTGATCCTAACACCTCCATCTTTATCCATTGGGATAATAACACAGCACTTGGAATGTTTGGGTGTGGCTAAGAATATATAAGGTTTGTTTTTTGCATCCAACTTACGGGGTAAGCCATTTTTCGGTAAAATTTCAATGCATTCCAGAAAGTCTTTCCCGTTATATCCCTTTTCAAAGGAGTCTGAATACAAACCATCTGGGTGAATGAAAGAGGTCAGGATACCAAACCTGGACCGACCATGCTTGGAGAATTTTATAATATCTCCTACCTGGAATGTTCTTTTTTCTTTAAACCTGAAGAGATTTAATTTTTTGCATTCGGTTTCATCCAGCGAGAAAATTTTGGGGCCATCTAGGCTACCTTTTTCTACGGGCCTCAGGTCATGTTTGTTAAGTTCAACCATTTCAAGCTTCCTCTTTCGCCCTACGCGTACAAAAATAATCTCACCAATCCTTTTTTGATTTCTTTGCGTTTTTTTTTCTACAACTAAGTCTCCAATAGAAAATCTTTCCTCTTCTTTCTTTTTGATCTTCATAACAGGAAACCCTACCTCGTTTTTCACCTTAAATCAATAAATACACTAAATATAATTCTTGCCGCGATAATGTGAATAGAAAAGGAAAAAGTTAGAAGGGAATCAGAGGGCGTCTTATTTTTCGACAATCCAAATGTTTCTAAACTGTAAAGGGTTTTGGTGACCCTGGAGTTTGATCGCTCCAGGTGTGCCTTCCGGGTCATTTCTGGCACCACCTGTCTTGTTGGGTATGGGAAAACTATCATGGATAAGAATCCCGTTGAGTTTTACGGTAATACGGGCATCGGCTACCTTGCTGCCATTTTCTACCTTGGCATTGGTGAAATCAATGTCATAGGTTTGCCAGGATAATGGAGGCAGGCAGGCATTAACTTTAGACTTTGCCAGGGAATAAATACCGCCACACTCGTCGTGCAAGCCTTCGAGGCCAAAAGAATCAAGAATCTGATTCTCGTACATGCCTAGGTTGTAGATGCCACTGTTGCCTCTTTGTTGACCCCGTGCAGTCGGTTGAAATGGGATCATGAATTCCAAGTGGAGTTGGTAGTTGTTAAATTTTTTCCGGGTTTGGATACTTTTCCCATCAGTGTGCAAAAGTTTGGTTTTAGGATCGATTCGCCCGCCATGCCAATGTTCTTTATTCGAGCCATCAAAAAGAACGATGGAGTCGGGTGGGGGAGAAGCAAGAAGTGTCGGGCTTTTCCTTTGAGTTTTCTTTAGATGCAACTTTTCACCGTCCGCCCCAAGCAGGGTAATCACCTCATTTTCAATACTTCCTGAGTACGGTTTTTGACCTGTAGGGGGAAATTTTTGGGTGGCACTAAAGAGCAAAGGGTCAGTGGCCAAATATGAACGGTTCCCATCAGCTTGTTTTAAAAGAACCATGGATTTCATCAAGGTTCCAGAAACTAGGCATTTGTTCGGTTGCTTCCACCCAGCACCTGGTAGGCCCCCGGGGAATAGCACGACCTGGAAGTGGCCATTACCTAAATGAATGACCTGAGCACCGTAACCGCTGCCCGTGTATTCTCCCTGAAATACAAAACCTTCAGGTAGTCTAGGGTCATTTGTAGTTGTGAATGTTGGCGGGGTTGGCTTTGCAATGGCAGGCAAAAGACCGAAAAGAAATAAACCTATTAAATTTCTGGCATACACGAACATAACTTAAGTGACATGCCTATCACTTCAGGGGTAAGGCATGCAAGGAGCAAAGAAAAAGGTTACTTTTTTTCGAGCAGGTTAGCGTAACTGTTCATGTAAAGAACCACATGGTCTTTATTATTTCTTTCTAAGTATTGAAACCCACCCTCCAGGTTATGCAGCACCTCGGGGTCTGACAGATTTTCCAGTTTCACAATATCTTCGTGAGTCATTCCAAGCTTTTCCACTTGATGAAAGATGTCTTCCACTTTGCATCCGGATTTTGAGCAGTAGTCATTGGCATGCTCAGACCACTCATCTAGTTTGAATTCTACACTTTGAACAATTTCAAAACTGCTCATGCCCGTGATGGTTTGGATTAAATGACCTGCGTTGCATTGTCCCATGTGCCCCCACTGGTATTCGGTCTCTTCCAGTGACAACCTTTCGCCGGTCAGACGGAGGGCGTCAATTAAAGTGCTGTAGTTTTTGGTTCTGTCAATGGTGCTGGATTGGAAAGTGTTCATGATTTGTTATTAAATTTGAGCTTTGGAAATACTCAACTTGATTTCACTGATTATTTTAGAATGATAGAATCTTTCTCGCCCTGTAATCGCGAAAATGATTGAAATAGCAAATGGCATATTTGGGTGTAGATTTAGGTACGGGAGGCTGTCGTTGTGTGGTGGTGAACGATGCGGGTGAGATTGAAGCCGAGGCCAGTGCTCCATTGAGCTGCATCAACCAATCGTCGACTCCAGGCAGATCTGAGCAGTCTGCGGATGACTGGATAGGGGCATTAGAGATTTGTTTACACAAGATTTTCACCCTTCCTCTCAAAGATAATATTCGCTCGATTTCCATTGATGGAACTTCGGGTACAGTCTTACCTGTTTCACCTTCAGGTCAGGCCCTTGCCTTTGCCTTAATGCATAATGATATGCGCTCGGTCGAGGAGGCAAAACAATGCAAAACTGTGTTCAATGGCGATTGTTCCCCCACCTTTGCTTTGCCTAAAATACTTTGGATGCAAAAGAATTTATCTTTACCGAAAGACACTCTTTTTATGCATGCATCTGATTTTCTTTTTGCCTGGCTGGGGGGTACGGTGGAGATACCCACTGATTTCACTAATGCAATGAAGACGGGAGTTAATTTAGACCTGGAAGAATGGCAGAAGCATGAAATTCTTGATGGAATCAAATTACCCGAGATCATTCAACCCGGGCGTACTTTTGGTGTGCTGCATAAATCTCATCAAAAAAAATGGGGCCTCACTAAAGAAATCCTTTTGGTTTCCGGTTCTACTGATTCCAATGCTGCTTTTTATGCATCCGGTGCTTGTGACGATGGGGATTGGGCCTCCACTATTGGAACCACCTTGGCAGTGAAAGGTTTATCATCCGTGAAAATATTGGATGAAGGCGGGAGAATTTATTGTCACAAGCACCCAGATGGGGCATGGCTACCGGGTGGAGCATCTAATGCAGGGGCTGAAGTGATTAGAAAAAAATTCTCCGGCCGAGAGTCGCAAATAGAAAAGTCCCTTCAAGCATCTGATTTGTCCCTTGAAGGGTTACTTTACCCCTCGGTCCGTAAGGGGGAGAGGATGCCGATTTCAAAGAAAGAATTTACACCGTTTCAAACTATTGTGGCTACGAGTGATGAAGAGGTTTATTTAGCTTGCCTCGAAGGTATTGCTTACACGGAAAAAATGAGTTTTGATCTTTTACGAAGTCTTGGTGCAAACACAGGAGGCTCTCTTTTTGCCATGGGAGGAACCACCAAGAGTGCTCTTGGTTTACAAGTTAGAGCAGATGTTCATGGAAAGTGTATCCAGGTACCGGCTCATGCCCACTCTGCTTTTGGGGCTGCTATTCTTGCAGCCGCAGGCTTTAGAAATCAAAAAGTTAGCGAAATGTCAAAAATGATGGTGAAACGAGTTCAGGAAATTGAGCCCTGTTCTGATCGACTTGATTATTATGCGGAGAAATACCATGATTTTCAAAAACTCTGCCATTTAAACTGAGAGATAGGCCATGGCGTTGAAACTCATAATTTCCGACCTAGACGGTACGCTTGTCGAGACTGAGGATTATCATCGCCGGGCCTACAACCTTTTGTTTCAAGAGTTAGGTTTGGATGTTTTCTGGTCCAAGCAAGATTACATAGACCGGCTTACTGTGATGGGGGGGGGGAAACTGCTGGAAGTGTTCTCTTGGTTGGGTAAACCTGAAACGCAATTTGCTCAGTTTAAGAGGGAAATGTATGATAAAAAAACACAATTATATCTTCAACTCATTACCTCCGACCTTGATCATGGCACCCTCTGTTTGAGACCAGGTGTGGCCAGGTTGTTTGCTGAAATTAAAAAAGCAGGTGTACCTTTAGCGATTGGCACGGCTTGTGAAAAAGAGGCGGCCTTTAAAGTACTCGATGCCGCCCTGGGTGTTGGTTTTACCACTAGCTTAGCTGCTCTGTGCGGGGGAGATGATACTCCTTATAAAAAACCCAACCCGGCCATTTACCTTATGGCGGCGGAAAAGTGTGGAGTTGATCCGATGGACTGCGTTGTGCTTGAGGATACGCGGCACGGCATGCAAGCCGCTTTATCTGCAGGGATGATGTGTGTGGTGACGCCCAGTGAATATGCCAGAAATCATGATTTCAGTGAGGCTACAATGCTTCTAAAAGATTTTGAAACCCCAACCCGTTTTAACTTACAAGATCTTTATGATTTGTTTTAGCGTATCTCTTGACTGTAAGAGGAAGTAGTGACTTTCTACTTAGAGAAGACACTAGTAGAGTGGTTCCCCATGTAAAGCACCCGCGGTTTAGCCCAAAGTGATAGGCTCAGGGAAAAAGGGCAAAGAATGAATGCACAGGCGGACTTCATACTTTGCTCAATTAAAAAATTCAGGTATTTTGTCGATCTACCAAAAGGGAGGATAGCTACTGTAGGTAATGCTTTTGATCACTCCCCTTCCCGGCCTAAAGAAAGGGGAGTGAGTGCTAAGTTAATTGATCTTAATATCTCTCCCTTTTATCTCTTTAAAAACAGGGATTAGGACAGTGAGAATCCCATATTGTAGCTTTGCATTGGCTTTTGTAGTATCCAGCCTGTTTCCTAGGGAAACTTCAATATTTAATTCCCTAGTAAAAGGTGATATCGATAGGTCTTGATTTTTGGAGTCAGTCAAGAGCGAAAGTTTTTGTCCTTCGATAGATAGTTTTAAATCATTTTTCTTCCAGCCTGGAACTATAAATTCCACCCTTACTTGTTTCTCTTCGTTTGTGATTCTTACATTTTCATGAGCGGTTTGTTGGAAATCTAGTACAGGTAGAGAATTGTCGCGGGTTAAGAATGAGAAAAGGGAATCAAAAGTATTCCCGAATGGACTGATTTCATATTGGTTATTGATTTTCATGATTTTATCCTTTGGTTAGAGTTTATTTTCAATATTTTGCAATTCCTGTGCCATCTATTAATCACTGATAATCATGCTTTAATGAAAAAATAATTCCTTGATGTAGGTAAAAATGACCCTATTTTTTATTTTACCCTATCATGTATGCGTCATAATGACTCAACTGAATCACTGGATGATTTTTAAAAAGGTAATCAGGCTTGAAAAATGGCCAAAGAAGCACTCGCTAACCTAGAAAAAAGTAAGTTTTTTGATGATATTCAATTAATTGCTGCCTTCCACACCAATGGTTGGTACTACACTCCAAAAGATCGGAGTTTGTGGTTGCAGAAGGGTGTTTGTCTTCCCTTCTAATATGGCCAATTCAAGTAATTGGATGTACTTCCAGTCAGGTCACGATAACCCAAGTATTTACCACTACGGTACGAAGGAGTGGACACCCTTGGAGTAGAATCAAGCAGAAATAACTGCATCACCAACCAGGTCTGGCAGAGGAGAGGTAAAGGATAAGGTGATATCACATTTGTCGGAATTTTTTAGAGTACGAATCAGCCATCGGTTAATCCTTCGCTCTGTTTTTCTTACTCCCCCGCTTTCCATAAACACAACAGGATATGGGTAGATACCAATGAAATCGTTGTCAATTAGCGTGTTTAATTGTGGAGAAAACAGCTAACTCTAAGTAAATGAAAGGAATGGTGCGGGCACTCGGAATCGAACCGAGGACACCAGCTTGGAAGGCTGGGGTTTTACCCCTAAACTATGCCCGCATCAATGGAATCTTTTATATGCCAAGTGAGGGAAAATGGTCAAGGTGAATTAAGTAGCTCCAGCCGGAAGATTGAGTGCGTGACAGACTTTTTGATGAAAAATCTCAGACCCAACCCGAAAGGGGCATGACCCCATAGAGGAACTGAATTTCTTCATCGGGAATGCCGGCTCATAAAGAAAGTGAAAAGATGCCCCGGCTCCCTCGCAAATCGGGTATCCAGCGGCACAGTCCCATGGTTTGGCTCGGTACTCTAAGCATCCATCAAGGCGACTCGTGGCTACATTGGCGAGGCCAACGGCAGCAGAACCAGGACAACGAATACGCCATTGCTGTAGGGCTTCGCGTAGGTTATCCAATTCTTTTGTCGGGATGGGGAAATGCATGCAAAAGGTAAGCTTTTCATTAACCAATCCTGTGGAGGCCTTCACAGGTGTAGTGCCTTCAATCGAACCAAATGATTTCCCGCCCTGAAGTAAGTTATCACGGCCGAAATCATAAATAAACCCATATACCGGCATGCCACGCCGAAGAAGTCCTAAAGAAATTCCGCATTCCGGAACTCCCACAGCATAGTTATTTGTACCATCTACAGGGTCGAGGATCCAGGCGAATTCGGCGAGTAAGGGAGAGGGCTCAGCGGTTTCAACTGATTCCTCGGAGCAATAGTCGTCATCGGGAAAACTGGCAGAAAGCACCGCAAAGAGGTCTCGGGATATGGCCTCGTCAACATCCGTTACCCGGGTCCCGTCTTTTTTCCACCGGCTTTGAGCCGTTCCGAAATTTGCCCGAAAGTATTCAACTTGGGAAAGAACGGCAGTATGGCCCGCAAGAATCCTGTCCTGAAGTGCAGGGTCGGCTTGAGAAATATCAGGGGTTTGGTTGGTTAAGGATCGATCCATTTACCTTCTTCTTGTATGAGATTGATTAATCGGTCAACTGCTTCAGCTTCAGCGATAGCAGATTTTACCCGATTTTTTCCAACATAGAGATCGATTTTTCCGGGTCCAGATCCAACATAGCCAAAGTCTGCATCCGCCATTTCTCCAGGGCCATTCACGATACAGCCCATAACTGCAATCGTTACTCCTTTGAGGTGGCCTGTGGCGGCTTTTACCTTTTGTGTTGTGCTTTGTAGGTCGAATAAAGTACGACCACAACTTGGGCATGCGACAAATTCCGTTTTGGATATACGGGCCCGGGCTCCTTGGAGAATATTGTAGGCCATTCCCCGGTTACGATCCAAAGAATCAAGGTTTTCCACTGAAATAATATCCCCCAATCCGTCGCAAAGTAATGAACCTGATAAGATGGAGGCATCCAGGAGGCGGCCCGAAAAAAGCTTGGCAGATGAAAAGCGCATGATGTCATGGTTACGAATCCACAGTGGAAGGGAAAGCCCAGACCTGTCACAACTTGATACCAGCGACCTGTACCCAGTAAGTGGGTTGGCGTCTGGCTGTGTAGCTAGCGTTAGGATGGGGGGGGTGGGGGAACAGCTTAGGAGAGTTTGCATACCTTCACCGATCCCGTTTGGATAAAAACTTACGGCAGGATGATGGCCAGCTTGGTCGCAAAGGGCGAGAAACCGGGCAAGCTCTGCTTCTTCAGTAAAAGCTTTTGCAGGTAACCATACCAAGGGTGTCATGCTTGGAGACGCTGGTGGCAATTCGTCATCCAAACGTTTATCCTCGACGATAATAAAAGAGACCGCATTCAGTAATGAGCGGGTCAAGGTTTGAAGATTTGTCAGTTCATTTGAGTTGCAAAGCTCAACAAGAAGACCTTCTACGGGAGCATCTTTGGCTTTTACTTGAGTCTTGGCCAATTCCTGCACAATTTCTCCGGGGTTCTGCAGGGAATGAGGGGTGGCCGAAATTACGAGGGGTGGGCTTTTATGCCCGAATGAGAGTGGTGGTTTTCCTAATCTAAGGTTTTCTGTCTTGCGTTTTTCAAAGGAAAAAGGATCCAGCGATTCGATATGCGATATATCATTCTCGGGTGATGATTCATTCCTCCACCAGGCATGGGCCCTTTTTACCAGATCCCGGGCTACGGGTATCTCAGCGACAGGGTCTTCGGTAAGGGATACCCGTATGGTATCTCCAAGGCCGTCCATGAGGAGAGAACCAATTCCAATGGCACTTTTAATTCGGGCATCATCACCATCTCCTGCCTCAGTTACCCCGAGATGAAGGGGGTAGTCCATACCTTCAGCTCTCATCAGGGAGACCACCAATCGATAAGCCTGGATCATCACCTTGGGGTTACTCGCCTTCATTGAAAGAATGATTTGGTGGTAGTCATGGGCCCGGGCGATCCGAAGGAATTCAAGAGCAGATTCTGCC
>CBFIFQ010000038.1:0-22914 GCA_965661905.1 Opitutales bacterium | reverse complement strand
GGAGTGAAAGAAGGGGTGACGGTGCGGTTTTCACTCATGCTTACAGTGGTTGTGCTGGCACTCACATTTTCAATACCTTGCCCAGACCAGCCACTGAAGTAATAACCTGGACTGGGGGTTGCCACTATGGTTGCATTTGTACCATGATTAAAAGTGCCACTGCTGCTTGTGGAGCCACCGGTAGCGGAATTTACAGTCAGTTGGTATTGGTTGAGGACAAAATTTGCTGTTACTGAGGTATTTGAATTAATAACGATACTAAGCGGGTTACTGGTTCCTGATGCCCCTTGAGTCCAGCCATCAAAGGTATATCCACCCAAAATATTATCCAGGGAGATTGTAGCGGTTGACCCTTCGTTGTAGATACCCGCCCCCTGAGCGGTGGCTACGCCAGAAGGAGAGATAGAAACATCCAGGTGGTAGGAAGGCCAGGCACCATCCCTTTGAGGAGAGCGCTGAAACATGGGCCAGTCCGACGAAGCGGGGCCGACTCCAATATTCATCGAATAAAGCCGTTGGTCGTAGCATCCGTAATATAATGAACCGCTTTCACTCAAAGCCAGGGATGAATCCACAATACCTTCGATCTCAAATGGGCAATTGCTATCGTTGGTATCCCAAGCTTTGGTGCCATCTGCTTCAAAGGCAAAAAGGTGATTTTCGCCACCTCCAGTGTAGCCTATAACATATGCTCTTCCATTTTCATCGACTACAGGGCTTGAGTAAAAGACATCGCCCACAAAAGCATCCCAGTTCAGTCCTCCCGAAAGAGTTGAGAGTGATCGCATGTAGCCATCCCTGGACACAAAGATCACTTCTTCATTTAATCCTAATACAGGGGAAGCATCCACGCGGTCTCCGGTTAAAAATTTCCAATTAATTGAAGCGTTGTTTTCGTTATCAGAAATAGAATAGCAATATCCATTGCCAGAGCCGAAATATATATTACCTAAAAGATCAAGGGCAGGAGAGGAAAGGATGGAACTGTTAGTATCTGCAACTTCATCTGCCTGAAAAGCCCACTTGACTGAGCCATCCGGGTAGAGGGCATGGAGGGTCCCGTTTTCATCACCAAAATAAATAGTTCCGTCCTGCCCGAGTGCGGCGGATGAGGTAATTGGTTGTCCGACAAAATACTCCCATGCAATCGATCCATTGCTTTCGAGTGCATAAAAAATGGAATCTTTCGAACCTACATAAACCTTTCCGTCCACTCCAATGGCCGGGCTTGCGATTACATAACTGTTGGTTTCGTATTCCCATATTTTTGAGCCACTTTCTGGATCTATCGCGTACACTTTATTGTCCCATGAGCCCACATAGATGGTACCATCTCGTCCGATGGCCGGTGTTGAGTCAACCCAGTTGCCTGTTTCAAAAGTCCACTTATTTGTACCATCGGCGTTGAATGCGTGAAGCATATTGTCATTTGATCCGATATAGATGGATCCATCTGCAGCAATGGCGGGGGAAGAAAAAATGACCCCTCCTGTCGTGGCATTCCAATCCATGGATGCATGTGAAAAAGAATTTGCAGAGATGTTTTGTGAAAGAGTGTAAACATAATCCCCATCGTTTCCACTACTTCCACCAGTCGCCAGCCCAGAAGCATAGAAGGTAATGGAGCCTTCATCTGCAGAGGGAGCGGTCCACTGGAAATTCCAACTGCCTGTAGAAGAGGTTCCTCTGTGTTCAGCCGTACCGTTCTCGATCCCCATCCCGCTGGAAATGGCAGAGAGGCTTCCCTTTACTGTACCATTTCCTTTTGGAGTTAGCTGGAAACCATAGCCACGCGAGTTGGTACCCAGAACGGTCAGTACGAGGTCATAAGTTTGGCCAGGGATATAATTTTCCGGAAGCCCTGTCAGGCTAATGGATCCATTTCCTGTATTTAAGTTACCACTGTGGCAGGATGAACAGTTTTGACTCTCACCATGATATCCGTTTGGCGGATTGCTAGAATAACCCCAAAGTGAAGAGAGGGTAATCCAGGAGCCAAAAAAAAAATATAATAATAAGGGCTTTATATATCTACTTAGCATAAAAGAAGAATTAATTACATGAAAATGAAAGTGCATGTTAAGAAGTTTCTAAAATAAGAGAGATACTGAAGGTAGATCCCATAGTGTCGGTTCTGATAAGGTTTAACTCAGCATCTATGCTCAAAGCGAGTTGCCTGGATATGGCAAGCCCCAGACCGGTCCCTCTTTTTTTTCTGCTTTTGGATGGCTCAAATAGAAATTCTTTTTCGGAATCTGGAATTCCTCCGCTGCTATCTTTTACGAAGATCGAAAGTTTATTGTCTACGATCCTGGCACTGAGGATAACTGAGGTGGTAGGTTGTGCCTCGAAAGCGTTTTCCACAAGCAAGGTAAGAATGGCAAGGAGCATGGTGCTGTGTAAGTTGCCGATTTCGTTGGGCACTTCATTTTCAGATTCAATGTCGAGGTGACCATTGCGGGAGACTCTTTCCGTTCTTTTGACGACTTGTTTGAAAAGTTCAGCTACGGTAATTGAAAAAGTTTCACGGTTATTCTCAACATCCTGTAAAGACTGTAGGGATTGAGAGACCAACTCGCGAATCTCCACCTGGATATCACGCAGTTCATTGACATCAATTTCCTTTTTGTTTTCAGCTTCCTTGACGATCATTTGTAAGTGAGTAAGGGGAGTTTTTAGGGAGTGCATTAAATGTCCGCTCAGAGCCCCGAGTCCACTGGTTTTGTAAGATTGGGCAAGCTGTTGATTTGTTTTTTGCAAAAGTGAATTTATTTGCTCGAGTTTGGTTTGCCGGTCTTGTATCCGCTCGCTTAAATATTTGAAAATCAAGAAAAGCAACAGGGTGCCTGAAGAGAAACTAATCAGTCCTAGTTTTGAGAATTCCTGGTCAATCGCCTGCCATTCCTTGAGAATGAATGTTTCATTTACCTGTATCTCCATGATAAAGGGATCATCCAAACTATCGACTTTAAAAAAATAAGAGAAGTGGTGACCAGCCTGATGGACAAAAAAGGGTTGCTCAATACTCTGAAGGGAAGAAAACCGAAAGGCGTTCTGATTATTTTGTGAACCAATTTCCAACCGCACGGGGGAACCTTTTTCATCGTAGGCAAATGCCTGGGAAACCATAGGGAAGCTAAGCAATTCAAGAATAATCTCCTCAAGCATTTGTTCCCAGTCTGATGTCACTTCAGGTAAATCCAGATCAAATAAGACCAAGTCTCGGTCCAGCAACTTAAAAGAGATTTCATCGGTGAGCTCGTTGAGCTCAGTGCTGAGCAGGTTGTAATTTGACTCGATTACTTGTTCTTTAAACTGATTCCTCGAATGTAATAATAAACCCAAGACGAGCAGGAATAAAACTGCTACACATAGAAAAAAGCCCAACCATTCCTTTCGAAGATTCATTATGAATTAAATTTCCCAAGTTACCCCCATCGACCAAAAATTAGAGGAATATTCATAGTCTCTGGCACTGGAAAAATCTTCCTCCCGGAACCATCGAAAATAGCCTTCAAGGTTTTCGGAGATTCTATTGGTTATTGAAAGCCCACTCGTTATGCTGTCTCTTGTAAATCTTTCGTCCGTATCCGTGAGTCTGCGGTCATATTTCGTTTGAGCTCCACCCAAGGAAAATTCGATCTCATAATAGGAGAATATGAATTCCTGCCGGAGAGATAAGCTAAGTTTTTCATAGTCGTAATAACCGCCCCCATCATCCTTTAAATTAGACCATGAGAGTTTGGCTTTGGAGTTTTTCAAGGGTTTGCGGTCAAGATCTTTTTCAAGTGTCAGAGCCAGGTTTACTTTTTCGGTTTTGAGATTTCCTTCCATCAGGCTGGAATCCCAATTCCTCCTCGCACGTTCTTTATACTGTTTTTCGATATAATCGCTTTGGAATTTCCAATTTAAAAAATCAGGTGATCCCTTTAAAATCAGAGAAATTCCTTGGTCTTCATTATCATCGGTGATCGATTTGAAATCTTCTTGAGCCATCAAGATTTCAAGGGTTGCAGTCATGTTACCTGCGATTTCTTTGGTGAGGTAAGGGATCATTTCTGATCTATCGGACTTTATGTTTAAAGAGTAGGGTAGCCCAAGGTCAGAGAAATCAAAGCCCTGGTTGTAATGGGTATGCCTGAGCCTAAAGCCGAGAGTATAACTTGATTTCGTGGGAGTATAGGCATGCTCGAATTGTCCTAAGAAAATAGAATTTTCCATATTATTGGGCAATTCTTCATAAATTTTCGCCTCCCCGAAGAAATATAAATAGGTGAAAAATTCAGGTTGACTCTCAATCAGAAAAAAACCTTCCAGGGAATTCTCCCAGAAGGTCGCTTCTTCTTGTACAAATGGTCCGTAAAGAGGGTTATCTGAAAAGCCAACCCCTGTCTCAAAAGTGTAGGACGGAGTCCATTTTATTTTAGTTTCGTCGACAAGACCTGCGTCGGTATCCCCAAATAACATTTCATACAGATCCTCTTCTGAATAAATATTGCCCTCGCTCTCCCCGGTAAGTTGAAGGTTGTAGAAAAAAATTAAGATTACTAGATGTACCAAAAATTTAAAATTTTCAGTAAGTTTATTTTGTGCCAACCAAGCAGAAAAGCGGGGTGGCCTGGGGCCACCCCGCTTGATGCTAGGCTTAGATAAATTGTGGTGCAAAAAGATTACAAATCAGATGTACGAGTGGCTTCAGTTTCAACCAATGCTCGTATCTCTTCTTTCACCTCTTTGGCTTGGGTTTTAATTTCTTGGTGCTTCGCTTTATTTTCCTCCTTAAAGGCAGTAATCATCTCTTCGCGTTCTTCTTTGGATGCCTCTTTGAGATTCTGGTGCAGTGCCTTTTGGGCCTCATGCATTTCCTTACGTTTGGCATGTAGAGCATCTACTTTTGCTTTTAATTCCTCGTTTAGCTCAGGTCTTTCTGGTTTTTCAGGACGGTTGGCTTCCAGGTTTTCTCTTATAGAGGAGTGGGCATTTTTAATTTCCTCGAATCTTTCCTTATTTTTTTCCTTAAATGATTCGACCGTTGCTTTGATTTCTTCGCGTGTGGCATCTTTGCCTAATGCATTCACTTTATCTTTAATCTCTGCATGCAGGGCACTTTCTAGATTTTTGACTGTATCGATTTGAGCTTTTATTTCCTCTGAGATTTGTGGTTTCTGTATCCGCTGGGGCCGTTTGAATGTGCCTCTTTTGGCCATTTCCTCGCGGAGGCTACCAAGCTTTGCTTGCGCATCTTTAAGGGTAATTTTACCTTCTTTGACTGCTTGTAAAGTTTCTTTTTCGACCAAACTAGGATCTTTTTCGGCTTGAGTTTCTTTACTCAACTCCTCTCTTTTTTCTTTGAATTCACGAATCATTTCTTCGTGTTTTTTCTTGGCTTCATCTTCAGTGATCTCACCATTGTTTACTGCTTTGCGTATTGCTTCGGCTGTTTCCTTAAGTTCAGGAGGTAAGAGGCGCTTGGGTTGTTGTGCGAAAGTTGTACTGGACAAAAATACACTGAGTGCGGTTGTTAAAATTGGAATTTTCATAGGATGTTAATTGTTGGTTTATAGTAATGTTCGAGTCGAGTTTTGCAATCTGCATGCCAACTTTATTGAAAAACCTAAGTTGCTAAAGATCAGTGGTTTACTTTTAATTTGGTCAAGTGTTTGAATTGTTTACAAAATGGATTGGTGAAAATTCCCCAGCCCCAGTCGTTTGAATTGGGAAATAATACCCAGGGGGCAGCTAAGGGACTTTTTTCAAACGGTAACGGATGTAGTCCCTGGGCACGCCAAGTATTCTGGCGGCCTCGGAAATATTGCCATTGGTTTGTTGGATGGCTAGTTGGATCAGTCGAATGATTTCTGTCTCTAATTGAAACCCACTTTCCGGAAATGAAAATCCTTGGTTAAGCCAATCATCAGGCCTTGAGCTGGTTCGTTCAGAATGATGATCTCTTATTTCAAGGGGATGACCTGTTTCTGATAGAATCAGGTTTCTCTCCAGTTCATGAATTAATTCGCGAATGTTTCCCGTCCATGGATTGGAAATGAGTGATTTTTGGGAGGCAGTACTAATTTTTGGGAGAGGTAACTTATATTTATTGGATAGAGGTACAAGCAGGTGTTCAGCAAGTCCGGCGATGTCCTTGCCACGGGTTGCGAGAGGTGGAATCTTGATCCGCAGGAGGTCAAGTCGATGAAAGAGGTCTTCCCTGAAAGAACCTTCAGCAATCATTTCCCGCAGATTCTGGTTTGCTGCACCAATGATGCGAACATCAATTTTGATTTCTTTCGTGCCACCGACCCGCCTTATGATTTTGCTTTCAAGGGCAAGGAGAAGTTTCGCTTGGGCACCAGAAGAAAGGCTGGCAATCTCATCCAAGAAAAGAGTCCCTTGATCCGCTGCTTCAAAAAGTCCAATTCGAGCACTCTTTGCGTCCGTAAAGGCACCTTTTTCATGACCAAATAACTCTGATTCTACAAGGTTGTCTGGGATGGCCGAGCAGTTAACGGCCACAAAAGGAGCATTCTGCCTTGGTCCCTGGTCATGAATCCATCGTGCATAGGTTGATTTTCCCGAACCCGTGGGTCCGTCGATTAATATTGGAGGGAGATCGGTTATAAGCCGCTTGTCGACATCGGTGACTTTGGTCAGTTGCTTGAGGTCACTGGCAAAAGATCCTTCAAAATACAGGTTTGAGGTTTTTTGCCTGCGTTTTTCAAGGCTGTGTTGAATCAGTCTTTGGTTTTTTCTCTGTTTTTCCGATTTGAGTAGAATGATAGGGATTTCCTCGATATCAAAAGGCTTGCTTAAATAATCAGTGGCACCGAGGCGCATGGCTTCAACCGCAGACTTGATATCCCCTTCAGCCGTCATCAAAACCACAATTGTATTGGGGGGAAGTTTTTGTTCCCGTAATAGTTCGAGGCTCTCACCATCCGGAAGGTTCAAATCCATGATAGCAAAATCGTAAGTACAGGACTTGAGTCCTTCTTTGGTTTCTTCAAGGCTCGCACATTGGGTAACCTCGGCACCTGTTTCCTCTAATTTAGCGGTTAATCTTTTAGCGAGAAAAAGATCATCCTCTAAGATGAGGATTTCTTTGTTTTTAAAGAAAGATTCCATGTTTTAAATTTGGTGCCATGTGACAGAGTCCCAAGTTGAGTCCTCGTGCAAAAGAAAAGACTTTGCAAATTCTTTTTCTCAATTCATAACTATCTGGGTGCGGATGAAAATGGTGATTTGGGCATGGAATATCATGCTTGTAGGATGGTTAAATGGGGGAGTGACTACCCTGGGCCAAGCTCCGGATTGGTCGCAGTTGGATCCATTTCAGGGAGTTTGGACGCAGTCAGATTTTCGTTCGGACCTCGAGGGGATTTATTGCCCCCGGAAAAGCTGGTGGGCTCCGTGGATCAAGTTTGAAGATAACCGGGTTTTAATTCGCAAACAAACAGGTGCAGAGGACTGGTACATCTTGAAGTTTAATGAACAGTCACCCCTTTCAGACGATGGAGTAGCCAAGGCTGTTCCTAAAAAAATTCGTAGAATTGCCATAGATCCTGGGCATATTGGCGGGAAGTATTCGGAGATGGAAGGTCGCCATTTTAGAATGGGAGATGATCCTTTTGTGAAAGAAGGTGATCTTACACTGCAAGTAGCCAGAAGGTTGAAGTCCCTTCTTGATGCGAGGGGTTTTGAGTCTTTTTTGATCAGAGAAAATGTTGAACCTGTGACCCCGAAGAGGCCCCAAGACTTTGAGCAATTGGCGGAAAAATGGATTAAGGAGATCGATCGTAAAGTTCTTTCCCCTCAAGAGCTTGAAGAATTAAAAACAAAAAGGCAGGAAATGCTTTTCTACCGGGTTAGTGAGATTCGTGCCCGTGCCCAAAAGGTCAATGAGAGCCTCAAGCCGGACTTGGTGATTTGCCTTCACCTTAATGCTGCCCCCTGGCCAGATCCTGAAAAGAAAGGATTGGTCGATCGCAATGATTATCATGTGCTTGTCAATGGTTGCTACATGGGTGGAGAACTTGCATATGATGACCAGCGCTTTGAAATGCTCTACCGTCTACTGAGTGGATGGACGGTGATAGAGCAGGCTGTTGCAGAAGGAATAAGCCGGGAGTTCGGTGAGCTTCCTGATTTTCCCGCATTTGCTTATAAAGGGCCCAACGCTGTAAAAGTTGGAAGTCAACCCGGTGTTTGGGCGAGAAATTTGCTCGCTAACCGGATCTTTAAATGTCCGGTGGTTTTCCTTGAGCCTTACATCGCAAACTCAGAATTTGAATATAATCGGATACAACTTGGTGATTATCCAGGCACCAGGGGGATTGAAGGCCACCAGCGCATGGCAATCATTGAGGAATATGCTCAAACAGTCTTCAAGGCTATTGATAGATATAAGGGGTCACAGAAATAATTTATTTATTTACAGAATCCAGAACCATTTTTTTAAGGGCTTCTGTATTTTCATCCACGGCCTTTTGGGGACCAGTCATTTTGATAAAAATGGACCCCATCGCTCCGTCGATAATGGCGGCAGTCAAGGCATAATCAGGTTTAGGGGTTTTGGCACCAAAGGGGCGACCGCTTAAAAAAGTTCCGTGAGCTTGGGCAAAGGTCACACTTACATTTCCTATTTTCTCGGTTTTGACTTCTTTGCCCTGAGGGTCTTCAAATTGTTTCATCCAACGATCCACATTGGCCTGAATACCTCCGGCACCAGTGGAGCCAAAATGGAAAAAAGTGACCTCTGCTTTCTCATTGGTGGAGCTGGTTGCCTCAAATTGGGCTTTTCTCATGCTGGAGGTTGGGGTGGAAGACTTCCACTCGCTGGGAGGGGTAAATGTGTAGCCTGCAACTTCCACGGCATGGCTCAAAAGAGAGGAAAGGCAGAAACTAAGAAGGAAAGAGATAAATGTTTTTTTATTCACGGTATTTGAAGGGGTTACTGGGTTGGAAAAGATATTTATTTTTTGGTAAAAATCATAAAGTGCTGTTGGGGCAGAATGTCGAGTGTTTTGACCCACTGGAATCCTACAGCTTCCACTTCCTTAATGGCTTGTTTTTCAGACATTTTATGAAGGGGTTTGATCGGAACGCTATCGTCTTCTTTACGATATTCGATTAGGATAAGTTGACCGTCTTTCTTAAGCGATTGAAAAATAGATTTGGCCATCTCCATCGGGTGAGAAAATTCGTGGTATGCATCTACGATTAATGCTTTATCTATTGTTTCTGGATCAAGCATGGTTCTGGTGATTGTGCTCTGAACGGGAATTACGTTTGTCACCTGTTTTTCCTTAATGCGGGCTCTTACAATGCCAAGCATTTGGGGTGAGATATCGACCGCAAGCACTTTTCCCTGAGGTAATAAGCTGGCCATTCGAAAGGCAAAATACCCAGAGCCGGCACCGATGTCAGCCACATGATCCGTAGGCTTTAAATTCATTCCTTTTATGAGAAGGTCGGTTCGCTCCTCTTGTTCCCTCATCGGTCTCTCAAGCCAAGAGGCACCGAGATGACCCATCACCTGAGAAATTTCCCTGCCGTGGTAGAACTTTCCGATCCCATCCCGGGTCGCCTGCCCAAATTGATAAATACTTTCAGTTTCCTTTGGGGTCTTCTGAGAATGCAGGGATTGATTACTTAGTATGATCAGCAAGCAGACCAAGGCGTGAGAGGTGTATGGAGTAGTTGAAGGCATATTTCATTTTTTCTGTATTCTTACACCTTTTGCAAATCAATATTGCTCCGCTCATGGCTTAAAGATAAGAAGGTAATTTGAAATTATGAAAGTTATAAGAGCAAAAAGTGCAGGGTTTTGTTGGGGGGTCGAGCGAGCAGTGCAAGTTGCCAGGGAGGAGGCACAGGGAGGAAAGAACCGAGTCTACACCGATGGTCCTTTGATTCATAATAGCCAGATGATGAAGGCGTTAAGCTCGGAAGATATTCGTGAGGTTGGTGACTACAAAAGCCAGTCGGAAATAGATATTTCATCCTCAACGGATAAAGATTCTGTTGTGGTTGTCCGGGCACACGGAATTTCACCCGAAAGAAGAAAATATTTAAAAAGCCTGGGTCTTCCTTTTCGCGATGGCACCTGCCCTGATGTGGGCATTATTGCCGGGAAAGTTAAGCTTCATGCAGAGAAAGGTTATAATGTGGTTATTTTTGGAGACCCTGAACATCCTGAGGTTATTGGACTTATGGGGTACGCAAATGGCAAAGGTCATGTGGTGAGTAATGCCAATGAGATTGAGGCTTTACCCTCATTTCAAGGCAAGGTAGCCCTTGTGTCTCAATCCACCATGTTTACTCACGAATTCCAGGAGGTATCTCAAAAACTTCGCCAGAAATTTGCTGAAGTCGTTGTTTTTGACACCATTTGTGGGGCCACCAAAGAAAGGCAATCGGACCTCGTATCACTTGTGGAAAAGGGAGCCGAGGTAATTATTGTCATTGGGGGTAAACATTCTGCCAATACCCGTAAGCTAGCCAAACTCGCTAGTGCCCAGGGTAAACCCACTTTTCATATAGAAACATCCCAGGACCTGGATCCCGAGGTTTTATCGAACTATCAAGTCGCCGGAGTCACGGCTGGTGCCTCTACCCCGGAATTTATTATTCGGGAGGTGTGTGAGGTGTTGGAACAAGTAGAAACTAAAATATAAATGAGCGTAGAAGTATCTAATGCACTGGCCGAGAGATATGCATCGGCTGAAATGAAGTCAATCTGGACCGCCTCGGGCAAAGTTATGCTTGAGCGAGAATTCTGGATTGCAGTGATGAAGGCCCAGCAGGAATTGGGCGTGGAGATTGAACCGGAAGCCATCACCAACTCTGAAAAAGTAAAAGCAGATGTGGATCTTGAGTCGATTCGGCAGAGAGAGCAGGTGACCAAGCACGATGTAAAAGCCAGGCTGGAGGAGTTTGCGGCCAAATCCGGTCACCAGCATGCTCATAAAGGAATGACCAGCCGTGACCTAACCGAGAATGTGGAACAATTACAGGTTCATCGCTCACTGGGATTGATTTTAGAGAAATCAATTGCAGCCCTCATCGCTTTAGCCGAAAAAGCGAAGCAATATAAAGAACTTCCAGTGACAGCTCGTTCCCATAATGTGCCTGCTCAATTAACAACTCTAGGTAAACGGTTTGCCAATTGGGGGGAAGAACTGGAGAGGTGCGTGGAGTCCTTAAGCAGGCTCTGTGCAAATTATCCTTACCGGGGGCTAAAAGGAGCTGTGGGCACCTGTTTAGACCAGATAACCTTATTGGGGAATACGGAGAAAGCGGAAGACCTGGACCGCAGGGTGATGACTCATTTGGGTGCTCCTGCGAATTGGGAAAATGTTGGACAGGTATATCCCCGGAGTTTGGATTTTGAGGTGGTTTCTCTTCTCAACCGAATCGCCGCGGCCCCCTCGTCTTTTTCCAAAACTTTGCGGATTATGGCCGGGCATGAATTGCTTGGAGAGGGGTTTGCCAAAGGCCAGACTGGATCTTCCGCTATGCCACACAAAATGAACAGCCGAAGCTGTGAGCGAATCAATGGGTTTTACGCGATTCTGACGGGTCACCTGGCTATGCTTTCTCACCTTTCCGGTGACCAATGGAATGAGGGGGATGTGTCCTGTTCCGTGGTGCGAAGGGTTGCTTTGCCTGATGCGTTTTTTGCCATGGATGGCTTACTCGATACTTTTCTCACAGTTTTGAATCAGATGGAGGTTTTCCCTGCCGTTATCGAGGCAGAGACTGAAAAATACCTGCCTTTTCTCTTAACCACAACGGTCATGATGGAAGCGGTAAAAGCAGGAGCTGGCCGAGAAGATGCCCATGCTGCAATTAAGGAGCATGCCGTGGCCACGGTGAAAGACTTGCGTACCGGTAAAATAAAAGAAAATGATTTGGCCGACCGCCTCGCTAAAGATTCCCGGATTGGGTTGGCTGCTGATCAGCTGAATGTTTTAGTGGAAGATGGAAAGAAAAGGGTGGGGGCCGCTCATTCTCAGGTCGATGTCTTCAGTAAGAAAGTAGATTCCTGGGTCCTTAAATACCCTGCCTCCAAAGATTATTCACCGCCTTCAATTTTGTAATTTCGCTTTTTTTTCGCTTTTTTACCCTTTAGGGAATTTTTGCGATTGCCAATTGATACCTGTTTGGTGAATGAATGTTCTTTAATTTAAATATATTTTGTCATGTCTGAGGAATTAGTAGGAAATTGTTTGGTTGCCCAATCCGGTGGGCCAACTACCGTTATTAACGCAAGTGTCGCTGGAGTGGTGTCTGAAGCCCTCAATAACCCATGTATTGAAGAGGTATACGGAGGAATCAATGGTGTGCTTGGTATTCTCAAGGAAGAGCTTATAGACCTTGCGGAAGAATCTCAGCAAAACATCCGGGGACTTCGCTTTACTCCTGCCTCTGCCTTAGGCACCTGCCGTTTCAAGCTCAAGAGAGAGCAAGACTATGAGCGTATCCTGGAAGTCTTTGAAGCACATAACATTAGGTACTTTTTCTACTGCGGTGGAAATGACTCTCAGGACACAGCCGATAAAATATCCAAGTTAGCTCAAAAGAAGGGCTACGAGTTGCGTGTGATTGGGGTACCCAAAACTATTGACAATGATTTGGTCACCACAGATCACTGCCCAGGATATGGGAGTGTGGTTAAATATCTTTGTACTGTGATCCGTGAATGTGCCCTGGATCACGAAGCCATGGGGCAACATGACTTGGTCTCCATCATCGAGGTTATGGGCCGTAATGCCGGGTGGATTGCTGCAGGCGCTACCCTTGCCAAAGGTAAAGATAACGCCAAGGACGCACCTCACATTATTTTACTACCTGAAGTTCCCTTTTCCAAAGAAAAATTTGTGGAAGATGTCCGGGATGTACTTAAGAAAAACAAATACTGTCTCGTGGTAGTGGGTGAAGGCTTGCTTGATAAAGACGGTAACTATGTGGCCAATTCTGCAACGGGCCAAGATGCTTTTGGGCACCAGCAACTCGGAGGTGTGGGCGATTTCCTTGCCAATTTCGTTGAACAAAACCTTGCGGTCAAAGCCAGGTCATCCAAGTTGGGTATCGGCCAGCGTGCTGCCGCACAATGTTCATCCCAGGCGGATAATGATGAAGCCTTTATGGCAGGTACGGCTGCGGTGAAAGCTGCGGTTGCTGGAGAGACAGACAAGATGGTCATTCTGGTCCGTGCCGAAGGTGAGAACTATGAGTGTGAGACCAGCCTTGCCCCTCTTTCTGAAATCGCCAACGGTGTGAAAGAAATACCCGCAGACTGGATTTCAGAAGACGGAATCAGTATGACGGCCAAGTTTATCAAGTACTGCCAACCTCTCATTCAGGGAGAAGTGCAGGTGCCTTATGAAAATGGGGTGCCCGCCTATGTACGCTTATCCAAAAGAAGAGTTCGTAAAGTCCTCGATTCTCACGACTTCGAATAATTCTGGTCGAGGGATTGCCCAAGAACGGAAATAATTTCTTCCACGGGTTCCAGCCCAACAGAAAGCCTTAACAGGTAGGGGGATATCCCCGCCTGCTTCAGTTCTTCTTGGCCTGCCTCTGTCTGCATCATTGAGTAGTGGGCCAGGTATACATAAGGACAGCAGAGAGTGAACTCTGTGCCGAAGCTTGGGCTTTTAAGCATTTCAAGAGAATTGTAAAAAGTCTCAAAGGGAATGTTTAATTCAATGCTTAGGACACAGCCCGGATTGTTGGCACCCGCTACTTTTTCATAATTCTGGGAGCATTTCTCCTGGTATGCCCAGTGGACTGTTTTAACATTGGGGTGATTTTCGAGGTATTGAGCTACTTGTAAAGTACTTGCATTTGTTTGCTGAATAAAACTTTCATAAAAAGGGATTTGCTCAGCCATCCTGTTTAAGTCCCTTAGAAATGGCTCTGATATGTAACCTCGTGTAAGTGGCATCAATTTTCGGCCCCGCGCTGAGTGCTGGGGGAAGACCAAACTTCCCATCATCACATCCCCTTCCCAGTTGGCATATTTGGTGAGACTGTTCACTACCACATCTGCAAAGGATGAAACTTTGGCATTCTTGGGAGAGGCCATTGTCGGATCGACTACAAGGAGGCAGTTGTACAGGTCACATAATTCCTTGACCCTAACGAGATCAAACGATTCCAGGAGCGGGTTCGTGGGAAACTCAGTCACAATGCCTGCAATTTGATCGCCCTGAGTCCGGAAGATCTCCTCAAGCCTATCAATCTCACTGAGCTTGTTGAAGGCAATGACACATTCATTTTCATCCTCCTTTATCAGGAGTTGCATCACCTTAATTGTATCGAGGTATAGCCAGCCCAACCGTATCCAAATCTTTTTTTGGTTCAGCCGGGCTTGTTCGGTAGCAGCCCGAAAGAGTGAGTAAAAGGCATTGGCTCCGGAGTTAGCCAGAAGTACATCCGCGGGTTCAATCGAAGGCCCATGAGCTTTGGCGATAATCCGGGTTATTTGCTCGCTCGCCGGGGAAGCAGGCACTGAAATAAATTCTCTTTGGGCAATTTTACCTTTTTGAAAAAGCAGGTCTTCGGCAAAGCGAGATGAAATACTGGAACCCGTGTGTTGCTGAAATAATCTGCAATGTTCAGCCTCTTTACTTCCGGTTGGGAAGCCCAAACGAATCAAGCCATCCTGGTTGTCCTGTGCTGCTGGTTTTACCTGATAAAGGGATTGGAAAAAATCGCAATCAGCTTGGTTAGAAAAAAGAAAGGTCTCCAGGCTTGGATCCGCTTCCCCTTGGTTGAAGTGTTGGATCAAGTCCTGAATCCTGTAATTTCTGACAAAGCGGGGATATCCCGACCGCATAGCGGACAGCGTCCGGGAATCCTTTTCCTCGTACCCAATAAGATCCTGGACTGTCGGTAAACTCACACAGACCGCATGGTCTTTGGCCGGAACTGGTTGGCCTAGAGGGAAGTGAGATAAACCGCGTTGCTTCACGGTACGACTTCATTTTCGATCAATTGATCAAAAGTCTGTCTTTTTCTGATAAAAGCTAATGTACCGTCTTCTTTTTTCAAAACCTCGGCGGCTTCTGGAAAGGAGTTGTAATTTTTCGCAGACATGGAGGAACAATAAGCACCTGCTCCCTCGATCACGCAAATGTCATCAATTTCTCCTCTCGGTAAAAGCCTGGGAGCAAGAGCCTCCGGGTCGCCGGGGGCCGGGGTCAGAAGATCTCCCGATTCACAGCAGTGACCGACGATGACTTGGGGGCACTCCTTACGGAAATTTTCCTGGCCGGGCTCAGGAACAACAAAGATAGGGTGTTGGGCCCCATAGAGACTGGGGCGAAGAATCTCCGTCATACCGGCATTCAATTTTAAAAAACGATAGCCATCTTTACCCGTGGTGGTAACATCCTGAATCGTGGTTACGAGGCTGCAGGCATGGGCCAAAAGAAAGGTGCCTGGTTCAATTTCCAACTTCAGCTTCCGTGATGTTTCTTTTTCAAAATCGATAAATAATTTTCTGACAGGCTCACCAATTTCCTGTAAATCCGTGGCTTGTTCATCAGGCATTCTGGCCACCTTATAACCACCACCAAGATTCAGGGTGTGAACACCTGGGAACTGTCTCACCAGATCGAGACTCATGGAGGCTACCTTTTTCCACACTTCAGGGTCTGATCCCGAGCCAATGTGAGTGTGGATTCGTTCGACTTTAAGGCCGTATTCTTTACAGAGACGCTTGGCCTCATTGATGTCCTCTTTCCAAATACCAAAGCTGCTAGCCGGGCCTCCGACATTTGTACGGTTTGTGCCGCCCGAGCCCATGCCCGGGTTAAACCTGAGCCCCACTTTCTTTCCTTTTGTCCAGGTGCCAAAACGCTGAATTTGGTTGAGGGAGCATAAGTTGACTTTTACCCCATCCTGGACGAAATATTTTACATCTTCCGGGAGCTCCTGGGTGCTTAGTGAGATTAATTCTGTCCCAAAACCCGCACGGATGGCTCGTTCCACTTCATGGACTGAACTTGCGTCGATTCCAAGGCCTTCATGGTTGAAAATACGAAGAATGGCGGCAGTCGGAGCTGACTTCATGGCGTAGCGAGGGAAAAGACCGAACTCATTTGGAAAGGATTTCACCTCCCTGGCATTGGCACGAAGAATGGCCTCGTCATAGACAAAGGTAGGGGTTCCGAACTCAATTTTGATCTGTTCCAGATCCGAAGCTGTTAGAAATTTAAGTTTTTCCATAAGATGACAGGTGGGCAGTATCGTAGTTAATGAAAGAGAAGAAGCAAGCCTATGGGCTTAGAAATTATTTTTTACCAATCACCAGAAATTCCAGATCAATCCCGTTTTCATGGTCTTTCATGGAAGACACAGGACGGTTGAAAGTTTTTTCCCAAGGAGGGAAATAGACATCACCCTTGTACTCGGAATCAATCCGGGTAAGGAATAGGTGGTCAGCGATGGTCATTGCTTCCTCATAAATTGCTCTTCCTCCGCAAACCCAGATGGTTTTTTGGGATTTTCGGCCGAGTTTAATGGCTTCATCGAATGACATGGCTCCTTTGACTTTGCCTAAGTGGTGATGATTCCTACTTACAACAATTACATCATAAGATGATACATGATCCTGAAAGTCTTCATAGCATTTCCTTCCCATGATTAGGACACCGTCCTTCGTTGTCTTGAGAAAATAGTTCCAATCCTTCTGTATTTGCCATGGCAAGGTGCCATTTCTTCCGATCAAGCGGTTGCGGTCACAGGCGACAATGATGTTAATCATGAAATTTTATATGCTTGAGGAAATCGATGGATCGAAAGTTGTGGACAGAAATTTCTTATTATATGCTATGCAATAAAAAAGCAGGAGAAATGCAAACAAACAGCACTCAATTTGGTGAAAGGCTATCCTTACCTGACGGATGGCAGAGAAAGGCTCTTACTTGTCTTCGGGACGGGGATGATGTCGTTCTGCATGCCCCAACAGGTGCGGGCAAGACTTATGTGTTTGAACAATTAATTGAAAGTGGTTGGAAGGGGCAAGCGGTGTATACCGTACCCACCCGAGCCCTGGCCAATGATAAATTCCGTGAGTGGCAGCAGCGGGGGTGGGAGGTTGGGCTTGTGACCGGTGACTTACGCTATAAACCAAAGGCCCGTATTATTGTCGCGACCCTGGAGACGCAAAGGGCAAGGATAAGTAAAGGGGCTGGGCCGGATTTATTCGTAGTAGATGAATACCAAATGCTGGGAGACCTTAGGCGTGGACCTGGGTATGAAGTCACCCTGGCCCTGGCTAACAATCGCACCCGTTTGCTCCTGATGAGTGGCAGCGTAGTCAACCCCCTTGAAGTGGCCGACTGGTTGCGTTCTCATGGACGAAAGGTTTCTTTGGTCACCGAAGGGAAGCGGCCGGTTCCTTTGGACGAGGTTTTTGCCGAAGCTTTATTGCGCCGACCTTTTCGAGGCAGGAAAGTTCGGGGGCACTGGCCTAAGTTAATTCATGCGGCTTTAAGTTCCAAGCTCGGCCCTTTATTGGTTTTCGCTCCCCGACGGAAAGTGGCAGAGGATTTAGCGAGGCAATTAGCTGCAGAGCTTCCCGTTGTTGATACCTTAGAGCTTACCGCAGAACAGAAGAAAGTGGCAGGAAAAGAATTGCACTCTCTTTTAAAAAGACGAGTCGCTTATCATCATAGCGGACTGGATTATAAAAAGCGGGCGGGGTTGGTTGAACCATTGGCCAAAGCAGGTCAGCTACAGGTTGTGGTGGCCACAACCGGTCTAGCCTCAGGAATCAATTTCTCGATGCGTTCAGTCTTGGTCACCGACCGCGAGTATAGAATGGACGATGGGATATATCTGCTTCGCCCAGATGAACTTTTACAGATGTTTGGTCGAGCAGGCAGGCGAGGATTGGATGACCGGGGGTTTATTATTGTGGTGCCTAAACAAGCGAGAATGGCTGATGCTCGGCCTTTGAAGTTGAAACGTTCAACCACATTGGATTGGCCCGCTTTACTTCGAGTAATGAGTGATGCTCTTGATCAAAGGAAAAACCATGTGGAAGCCGCCAGGTTTTTAGTAAACCGGCTTTTTTCTGAGCAGGATTTGCGCTTGGGTTTTCGAGATTCCTTATCCGCGTTCATCAAGTCAAAAGAAATGCAGCCTGTACAAGCTGAAAGTGAGAAAGAAGAGGATGACAGCCGGGATCATGTAATTGAAATGCGGAATTCGGTGGGACTGTGGGAGCGCCAGGGGGGGCAATTGCAGGCCAAACTCGGGGATGCTCTTGTCTTAAATAAAGGTGAATGGGTGGGAGCGCTTACCTTGCCGAATACCTTGGATAAAGTGAAAGCGGGAAATCCCTGCCGGTTTGGGAAAAGAAGTGATCCAGTCTATGGAAGGGAATTACCGATTGCCATCTATGAAGATGGCTCCAACCGTACCGAAATTATCCTTATTAAATCGTTTCGTAATAAGCTAAGAAAAGTCACAGAAAACCGGACCGTTCAGGAACGCAAAAAATTAAGCCGCCGAAAGTGGAAGCGTGAGGGGCTGGAAAAAGTACTACAAGAATTTTTGCCTCTCGTTTCAAGTGGGGGAAAACTTGAGCAATTTGTGGACCGGGGCAAGGTGCTAAGTGCGCGGCTCAGGTACGAGGAGGCAACGGTCCTTGCCTGGAGAGATGCCCGAGGGAAAATGTTACTGAACCCACCTTTGCGAAAAACAACCCGTATATATGATTCGCCTTTCAAAGAAAATAAGGATGCAGTAAGAGCCCGAAACCTGGGCACTTTATCTGCTGCGGAGGCGTGGTTTGAATTGGGTTTAATCGATGAGCATGCAAAGCCAACCAAGCGGGGCAAAGTTTTTAGCTGTTTTTCAAGAGGGGAGGGACTGGCGATTGCTGTGGCTTTGGAAGATTCCCATTACCCGGTCGAGGAACTGCTCCTGGACTTGGCTAACCTGAGGGCAGGGCATCGCTTTCGTGCCTTCAGTCAGGCAGACTCCCGTCTATCCCTGGTATGCAGGGAGTCTTTTGGTTTTAAGGATTGTCCCGGTTATTTAAAAGCTGGGCTACCTCTGGAGTACGGAGAGGGGGCAGCGGAGGTCATTAGAGATGAAACGATGATTCAAGCTAAGGAGATAAAGGATGTTGATATTTCCTTGGGTGATTGGGAGCGGGTCAAAGTGGAGTGGAAAAGTTTACTATCTCTTATA
Organism: Opitutales bacterium; assembly: GCA_965661905.1. GTDB lineage: Bacteria > Verrucomicrobiota > Verrucomicrobiia > Opitutales > Seribacteraceae > Seribacter. Next base: position 3,702 of record CBFIFQ010000038.1, on the reverse strand, counting down.
AGCCAAAGTCCTTCTTTTTCCTACCCGCGTTGGGAATCTTTGCAGGAGAAAGCTCGGGAGATTACTGGTCTACGGGAAATAACTGAAAACCTTCCTGCCCTTCCGGAAATCCCAGCTCGGCAGAAGCAAAGATTTCAAGCAACCTATTAACCGCGAAGGGATTTGAGGATGTCTTCGGATTCTTTCAGTTTTGCTTGGTTTTCTGCCAGTTGTGCCTGGGCTCCTGCCACTACCGCCTCAGGTGCTTTCGATACAAACTTTTCATTTTTTAATTTGTTTTCAATTGATTGAATAATCCTCCCAAGGTTTTCAATCTCTTTGGAAATCCTCGCTTTTTCCTCCTCAATATTAACGCCAGAGGAAAGATCGAGGTAAAAAGACCCAAGGGTGGAAACAACCGCAGGGAGTCCTGAGGGAGGACCTTCCACAATGTGGAGTGCACTAGCCCCAACCGCATCCAAAATCGCCTGTTCTGACTTAGTAATCAAGTGACTGCTTTGCCCGTCCGCTACATAAAAAAACTCAACCTGTCGGTTACTGGAGAGGTTTCTTTCTGCTTTGAGAGCCCGTAACTGGGTTACCAGTTCTCGAATGGCGACCATTTCTTTTTCTGCCTCAGGGTTGAGTGAAATCTTTGCGTCTTCAAGATGTTGCGTTAAATCTTTAGCTGTAGTGGGGTGAACGCCCTGAATGGAGCGGTTATCACTGAAGCCAAGGAGAGACCATAATTCCTCAGTGATAAAGGGTGTGTAGGGGTGGAGAAGTAAAAGGATCTCACGAAGGCACAAATCTTGAATAGCCAGGCAAGTATCCTTGGTGTTTTCGTCTTTTATTCGGTTTTTGGAATTCTCGACATACCAATCACAAAAGTCAGTCCAGAAGAATTTGTAGATCGAGTGAAGGACTGTGTTAAACTCATAGTTATTGTAAGCTTTTTCAACTTCATCGATTGTTCTTTTCAAACTGATGAGAATGGCATGATCTTCATCCTTGATTTGTTCGGGGTTTACCCTTGATAAGATTTCAGCGGTGGAGTGATTTTGGGAGGTGCTCCCACAAAGGGTTCGGAACCGGGAAACATTCCAAAGCTTGTTGCAAAAATTTCTTCCCTGTTCAATGCGTTCTTCAGCGAATCTTATGTCAGAGCCTTTGGGGGCAATGCTCATAATACCGTGCCTTAATCCATCCGCACCATATTTTTCGATTAAGTCCAACGGGTCCGGTGAGTTGCCCAGGGATTTCGACATTTTGCGTCCCTCGGCATCCCGGATAATTCCGGTGAAATAGACATTATCAAAAGGCACGCGGTTGGGTAAGTCATCGTCCGGGATTTCTTGTTCCGCTTTGTATGATCGGCCGTTAAATTCAAGGCCGGCCATGATCATACGAGCCACCCAAAAGAATATTATATCTGGCCCCGTCACTAATACGGATGTGGGATAAAAGTAATCCAGGCCCTTTTCTTTCATCATCTGATCATCTGGCCAGCCTAATGTCGCCAGAGGCCACAACCAGGAAGATGCCCAGGTATCCAGTACATCTTCGTCTTGTTCCCAGTTTTCCGGATCGGGCGGGCCGGAAACAGAGACATGCCAATTGGCAGGATCTGTTTTAACCTTTCCTTTTTTGTACCAAACCGGGATGCGGTGCCCCCACCATAACTGCCGACTGATGCACCAGTCCTGGATATTATTCATCCAGTGAAGGTAGTTTTTCTCCCAGCGGTTCGGGAAAAATTTGATGTGTCCTTCTTGGACAACTTTTTTGGCTTCCTCTACTCGTGGGTATTTTAAAAACCATTGCTCGGAAAGCCGAGGTTCTACTGGCACATCAGCTCTTTCGGAAAACCCCACATTATTTTGATATGGCTTTTCTTCAATGAGACTGCCGGTCTCCTTGAGTTTTGAGCTGATAAGTTTTCGTGCGGAAAATCGATCGATTCCAGAGTACTCAGAACCTGCTAGGTCATTGAGAGTGCCATCCGGGTTAAGGATTTCAATAATGGGAAGATCATGCCTTTGCCCAATTTCAAAATCCAACTTATCGTGAGCCGGAGTAATTTTCAGTATGCCGGTGCCAAATTCCTGATCAACTGCTTCATCGGCGATGATGGGGATGGCAATCGGGTTGAGTGGTCGACTGACATGCAAGCCTTTCAGTTTCTCCCACCTTGGGTCTTTGGGGTGAATGGCAAGAGCGACATCTCCGAGAATGGTTTCAGGGCGGGTGGTGCAGACTTCAAGAAAAGATCCTGGGGTTTCCACGATCTCGTACTTGAGCTTGTATAGGGTGCTTGCTTGTGGCTTCATGATGACTTCTTCATCAGATAGTGCCGTCAGGCTTGCAGGGCACCAGTTAACCATTCTCTGCCCCCGGTAAACATATCCTTTTTTAAAAAGTTTTACAAAAGCGGTGAGAACGGATTTGGAGTAATCTTCATCCAGGGTGTGAACATTACGGTCCCAATCGCATGAACATCCCAGTTTCTTTAATTGATTGAGAATAATGCCACCATGTTTGTCTCTCCATAAGCATGCCTGGAGGTTAAATTCTTCACGCCCGAGGGATTCTCGGGATCGGCCTTCTTTTTTGAGTGCCTGTTCTACTTTTGTCTGGGTGGCAATGCCTGCATGGTCCGTCCCGGGCAACCAGAGGACCGATTTACCCAATTGCCTGGCCCGTCTTGCCAGGATGTCCTGGATAGTGTTGTTTAGGACATGCCCCATGGTCAGAACCCCGGTTACATTCGGTGGAGGGATTACAATCGAGTAAGGATCTTGATTTTCAGTAACATTACCTTGAAATGAGCGATCCTGAAGCCACTTTGTATATAAGCGGTCTTCTACATTTTTGGGTGAATATGCTTTTTCCATAAGATAAGGTGGAGGTATAAAGTTGATTAATAAGATAAAAAGTGATGGGTCGCAAGTAGGCTAACACCTACAAATCCTTGGTTCTAAAACCCAAAGGCTTTTTAAGTGTAGCAGGGAAATCAGCCTATCAAATCCTTCTCGATTTGCGAGAAAAAGCACGACTATTTGCTTTTTGAAACAACTTAATTTCTTTGCGTTTAAAAATTGGAGTTAACACTATACCTGCAGCAAAGCCTCCCAGGTGAGCGGCTATGGCAACGCCACCGGCAGCTTTCATCGATTCAGGTAAAGCGATGATCTGTTCAAACACCCAAAAGCCTAAGAGGATGTAAGCTGGTAGATATATGGTTCCCACAAAAATAATAAACCAGTAAAACACCCGCACATTGGCCCTTGGGTAAAGAAGAAGATAGCCTGCGATAACTCCGGAAATTGCACCAGAAGCTCCAACCATGGGGACTTTGGACCCCGGGTCCATAAAACCCTGAGCAAGGGCTGCACAGATTCCGCAGAGGATAAAAAATGCAATATATTTTATCTTGCCCATCGCATCCTCCACATTGTCTCCATATAGATAGAGAAAGAGCATGTTGCCCAAGAGGTGGATAATACCACCATGACTAAACATGGAGGTGAAGACAGTCGCCCATTCCCAAATCATGCCATTCAGGCTGAGCGGAGCAAATTGTTTAAAAAAAGCAAAGGGGATGAAACCGAAGTTGGAAAAATACGAAACCTGGGCCTTTTCCTCCAGAGGAAATTGGTATGAAAAAAACACCCAAAGGTTTGCGGCAATCAGGCACCAGTTAACCAAAGCAAACCTGCGAGT
>CBFIFQ010000037.1:0-22994 GCA_965661905.1 Opitutales bacterium | reverse complement strand
TCATAAGGCCAGTTTGAGTTGGCTGAAAAAGTCTGATGGATAAGATTTTTATTTTCCTCGCTCAGGGAATCCGCAGAGGCAAAGATATGTCCCATTGTGTTAACTCCTGTGATGTCCCAATTACTTAGATCCTGATTAAAAGCAGCGGCACTCCAAAAGATTTTATCCAAGCTGAGAATAGAAGATACATTCCAATCCCCGATCGCTTGATTAAAGGATGTGGCATCCCGGAACATCTCCGCAAATGTCGTGGCCGAAGATGTATCCCAGCTTATAATGTCTTGATTGAAAGATTTGGCACCCCGGAAGAAACCGCTGAAATTCTTAACCCCGCTCACATCCCATTTGCTGATGTCTTCATTAAAAGAAGCCCTGTCCTTAAAAGCCTGGTACATATTTGTGACCGCCGAGGTATTCCAGTCGCTGATGTGGCCATAGGTGGCGGTGGCATTCGCTTCGTCGCTAAACCACATGTTTACAGCGGTCATGAAATTACTATTATCTAAAGCCTGCCTTGTTTTCTCCATTTGGTAAAGCATACCGATCTCATCTGCAGACAAAGCACGGTCGTAGATGCGAATATCATCAATGGAACCATCAAAGAATTTCCACGATAGATGGCCTCCAACATAAATCGCAGGTTTTTCATTTTTAAGAGCATCTCTTTGAAAGGGTACTGTACTCTGCAAAGCGGAATCAACATACAGCTTAACTTCACTCACAGAAGACACCATGGTTAACTGATACCAACGATCGATTTGGTTTGTTTGCTTGGCAACAGCCTTCACAAGCGATGAAGAATTAGTTCCTGTGGCTAGATGATCAATGACAAATTTACCCTGGTCTTTTTGATGTAAAATATTGACCCGCAAAGACTCTGAATTTCCTGTAGAGTCATTCACAGCCAAGATAAATGGATAAGCGGATGGAACAGAATTCATCTTTACCCATAATGACCATGAAAAAGAAATGTTATCATCAATACTTTCTGAGAAATTGGTATTGGATAGATAGACCTGGTCCAACCTGCATGATTTCCCATGCAGACCATGCCTGTCCTCTCCAAAGCTATGCCCTGAACCTGTTAAATCATTTCCATTGCCCGACATATCGGAGGCATTGCCATCAAAGGGGTACCAGGCAACGAGACCGTAATTAAACGGGGTGGAGGTGGCATCGTTTACATCACTACCGGAGGAGGTTTCGAGGTAATCATTAAACCCATCCCCATCGGTATCTGCGGATTCATCCGCCACACGGACGGTGCGGGTGGCGTTGGCTTCGTTACCGGCGGCGTCACTTACGGAATAAACTAGGGTATAGGTACCGGTGGTGTTTACATCGACGGTGCCGGATAGGGTGACGGAACTGGTCAGGTTGCCGTCCCGCACATCGCTCACTCTGAAGCCGGGCTCTGCCCATGGCTCGTCGCGCTTGTGCGGGATATCGGCACCCCCGAACAATTCCAGTTCGGGGCTCTCTGTATCCGGTACTTGCTGAAAACCGACACGGAAGCCAAGGTCGCCGATGCGGTCGTTGGAACTGCTACGGGTGCGGCTGGCCGAACTCAGGCCCGCACCTGTATTATTCCACCCCCCTCCCCGAAAGCTACGAAGGGAGTCCGTGGTACCCGCATTGAACGGATCGGTTTGGGCACCCGATGCATAAGCACCAAAAGCATCCGCCGTCCACTCCCATACATTTCCATGCATATCAAAAAAGCCCCATGGGTTCGCATTGTATTGACCCACATTCTCCGTCTGGTTGCCATCATTTCCATGGTTCCAATTGGCATCCGATGCACTAATACTATCCCCCCACGAGTACGCTGTGGTTGTACCTGCCCGGCAGGCAAACTCCCACTGGGCTTCCGTGGGTAATACATACGCCCAACCATTGGGTAGGTTACTTGCCTGTTGATCATTGAGGCGGGCAAGAAAAACCTGAATATAATCCCAGGACACTTTTTCTACCGGGCGGTTGAGGTTGCCACCATATTGACTCGGTGTGGCACTGATCACATTCCCGTTGCTATCTGTTTCTGTATTGCCCGTCATTACAGCCTTGTACTGGGCCTGGGTAACCTCATATTTACCCAGATAAAATCCTTGGGTCAGGGTGACCTCGTGCTCAGGCTCAGCAAATGTGTTACCACTTTGCCCCATGGTAAAAGTGCCCGGTTCCACCCAGATCATTTCCAGGTTCACGGTGGAATTGAGGTCAACGGTATGGTTTGCCTTGCTGGGTTCGTACACATCAAGGACTGTGACACTGACATCGAGGGTGGCGTTGTTCTCGCCATCGCTTACCTGCACCGTAAGTTGGTAAATATTGTCGGAATTATTGTCCTCCGGGGATTCATAATCCGGTGCGGTGGTGAAGGCAAGGCCCCCGGTGGTGGTATTGAGGGTAAATTTACCCGCATCGTCCCCGGACAGGATGGAGTAGGATAGAGTGGTGCCCACATCGGGGTCGGAGGCATTGAACTCAAAGACACAGGTTTGGTTCTCCGGTGCAGTTAGGTTGCCATCAGTCTGAAATTGGGGAGTTTCATTGGGAAGGAGCTGGCATTATTTTCATCGGTTCCGGCCTCTACTTCGACCCAGTCAAGAAAGCCGTCCGAGTCGGTATCCCGGTCCTCTAAATTGAAGTGAACATGGGTAAGATTACCATCCACTTGCAGGAGGTTGTATCGATTTGCGGTATTATTCCACTCCCCATAGTGCCCCTAGGGTTCTCCGGTGGAGGGCTGTCCATTCTCATTGCCATCAATAAAGGCTTTAAGGTCATAGGCTCTCCCTTTCTCCACAAGGATGGAGTAATTCCCCTCTCCCGCACTGATTTTATCTTCCGCGGCTTTACTGCCATTGGCTTCCATGGCCCATACATAAGCCGAACCTGAAACCACACCATCATAAAAAATTGTCCCCTTTACACTGACAAGTTCGCCGCCGGTTGAGTTGGAACCTCCATCTCCATCCCGGGTATCCAGGGAAAATCCAGAAGAATCATCAAAAGATGTATTGGCATCTCCATAGTACACCTCGTCTCTGTTCCGGGTATCGAGCTGAAAGCTCCCGGAGTCAGAAAAGCCAAAGAGCAAAGACCCGTCATGCCCCCCGGTATCGAGCTGAAAACTGCCAGAGTCTGCATAGCTCCGATCAACCACTTCATTGGTTTCCCGGGTATCCAGTTGGAAACCGGCAGAATCGGAAAAACTGGAATCCCCAAACAAGGAATCATCCCGGGTATCAAGCTGAAAACCGAAAGAGTCGGCATACCCCGTATCGTTCAGATCCCAGGCCACGGCATTTCCGCTGGATGTATCCAGGGGAAAAACACTGGAATCCGCAAAACCTGTATCCGTGGTACCCACAAAGCCCAAGGTGCTATCTTCCGTATCCAGTCGAAAACCACCGGAATCGGAAAACCCAGCCCGAGTAAGATCAATGGAACTGGGAGAATCGAGGGTGTTTAAAATAAAGCCAGAGGACTCATCCGCTCCGATACGAAAAGAGCCATCATCTCCCCCCGTATCCAACTCAAAACCACTTGAATCGGCCAGGCCAATATTGACCATCGGGTTTGGATCCATGGTATCGAGGGTAAAGGCATCGGATTGGCCCAACCCCACCGTACCCTGGTTTCCCAAAACAAGACCATGCAAAGCAAGCGACGCAAACAGGTAAGCACCAAGCACCCCAGGACTCCTCAACCGGGGTGCGGGTAACCGTGTATGCAAACGACTGGCTTCCATAATTGTTCTGGAAATTTTACAAGACGGACAAATTATAAAGGAACAGTCCCTACTCGGATTTCACCATACAACGAAACCCAATAGCAGGAGATTTCTGATTTACATCCATGATTCCTTCAATTTCAAAGTAATTTCCCGATGACCAACTTTGAAAATCAATACCTGGGTCTGGGTGGTATGCAGTAAGCCCCAGATAGGAACCCCCGTATACGAAAATATCACCTGATCCGGTAAATTCCCCATTCTCAACATGCTCACCAACATTCCCAATCAAGTCCTTCAATCCGTATCCGTTACCCGGTCTTGCCGTGGCTGGGCTTGGACCGGCAAGAGGGTTTACAGGATCGGTAGACACATGGTATTCAGAGGCGAAATTGTCGTAGTCTTGAGGGGCAACATCTCCCCAAGGCCAATTCTTTCCTGAGACTCCACCGGAAGCAAGCTTCTTAACGACAGTAGTTGGAATTAAACGGTAACCTGTGGCATTGAAATCGATATAACCGGAAAACCTCCCACTACTTAAAGAGTGGGTTCCTGTACGGTAGGGAGTCGGGGCATTGTACTCACCATCGCCGTTAAAATCTTCATACTCGTTGAGATCTGGCTTACCGTTGCCGTTAGAATCAGTGTAAGGTTCACCTGGGTCGTATCTCCCGTTATTATTCGTGTCCTGTGAGTACATATCCCAATCATCTCGACCTTCAGGCTGGTCCCACTCCGTGGACAAGACACCATCGTTATTAAAATCCCCATACAATGTTTCCACTTCTGTGGTTGAGTAAGCTGGGGTAAGGCCATCCATTTCCGATCTGGCATTCGCCCACTTGACCGCTTCCCAGAAAGATACATCAGTACGCGGGTGGCTGGCATTTACATCTGGCCCCATGGGCAGCCCTGAATATCCATTAGCTAAGGCCCAGACAACTACTTGGTTCCATTTCTCATTGGTTATCTCCGTTGGATCTACTTTAATTATGTCAACGCCCGCTTCGGCTTTCATATCTGCGGTCTTATCACCATCTGGAGAGTCAAATGTATCAAGGTTGGCAGTCATCATAGAGGCATCAGCCTGGCCATAATTATTATTGGTGTTTCCACCCGACCCGGAGCCGGCAAAGCCTGAGGGTTGATCCCCGTAAGTGGCAATGACCCGGATTTTACCGTTGGCGGTAAACTGCTGGTTCCAGTCCGACTCTGCGTTCCACTCGACGGCTTTCCCTGTACCGCCGGATACATTGGAGTCCACATCCCCGGTTACATCGAGGCAACGGATGGGATAATTGAGTCCATTGTCTGGGCTAAACCAGAGCTCGACAAAGGCTTTTTTGCCAGTGTCCAAGGTTAGGTTGTAGGTGATATCCACGATTTTAGTATTCGTCCGCTGCGAAGCAGTAACCCCGGTAACCACCGGAGCCGCTGCATTCACAGCACTGGCAAGAGCACTGATCATGGACAAGAGGAGGAGTCTTGTTTTCATAATTATTATTTGATTAGGTTTATATTAATAAAGATTTGTACATTCATCATTAGCACCAAACTGCTAAAAAATACATTCTTTTTATCGATCTCCATCGATTGTATCTGGATTAGGCTTAACTCCAGCAGAAAAAAGAGCAAAGGACAAACTCGACCCGACCGCTAGAAGGAATAATTGCAGGTCAATATTCTCCAGAGTTGTTATCCCCTCCCCTAAAAGAAAGCAACCAAACCAAAAAAGTTGGAGAGGAAAACTTACAGGGAAATCTTCACCCCGCGGCGTAAATAAGCGGGTACATCCAGGTCTTCGCCTTCATACATATTGCGGGAAGAGTTATCAAAAATCCCTCGCTGATTGTTGTCCTGCATAAAATCAAAAGTGTTTTGCTCCAGGGCGTCTTTCTTGGCTTGCCTACGAGATTTCACTTTCTCCGGTTCGTTCCTTTTATTTTGTCGGCGAAGCTTGGACTCGTGAGCCTGCTTTGCCTTGGTGGAATCAAGCATGACTTGGTCTGCGGAGGGAGCGACATCCGCCTTCATCCCGGCTTCCAGGTCGGTGGCACCCAAAACAACAATCTGGACACGGTCGCCCAGGTTTTCATCCACATGAGCCCCAAAGACCACATGTTCCCCTGCTTTAAATTCATCTCTGATCTCCAAGGACGCTTGCTGGATAGCGGACATGCCCATACTGGTCCCACCGGTGATAAGAATAAGAAGTGCATCGGCAGCCTTGGAAACATCAGGCAGGTGGAGCATGGGGCAAAGCATAAGTTCGCGCAGGGCTTCCCGGATGGCATCCTGTCCGTTTCCTTCCCCATAGCCAAAAAGAGTACGGCCCGCACGGCGGTTGAAGGCTTTGCGAAGGTCGGCAAAGTCCACATCAATCATGCCGCGCCGAAAAACCAGGGAGCAGACCGCAGAGATTCCCTTGCTTACATTGCGCCCGGCTTCGGCAAAACACTCAAGAGCGGTGGCATCGGCTCCGCCAATTTGCAAAAGGGAATCATTGGGTAGAGGGACCACCGCATTGGCAAATTTCCGGACTTCCTCCAGGCACTCTTGGGCCTGGGCATGTCGGCTTTTTTCCCAGCTAAAGGGCAAGGGAGCAAAAGCAAAGACCAAGGCACCGGCTTCGCGGGCGAGGCGGGCAATAACCGGTGTGGCTCCTCCGCCCATCCCTCCACCTAATCCAGCCAGTAAAAAGATCATATCCATGCCTTCGAGTTTTTTTCGAATCACATCTTTTTCCTCTTCGGCAATCTTACGCCCAATGGCGATCTCACCACCTGTACCCATGCCCCGGGTATGCCGCCGTCCAATGAGCAGGGATTCAGGACAGATGCTGTCGGCAAGGGCCCGTGAATCCACATCAATCGCCAATTGTTCCACGCCATTGAAATTGTCAAGGGTCAGTCCGTCCACCAGGGAAAGCCCCGCCCCACCTACCCCAATCACCTTGACCCGTAAGGAAGGGTTTTCATTGGCGGATGAAAAAGAAAGATCAGTATCGAGAAAATTGTCTTGGTTCATGTCGTTAAGTAGCAGATGGTTAAAGGGCTTAGCACGGGGATTATCAAAGGGATGGCTTGATTCCTACCATTTCAGCAATTTTACCGAGGAATCCAGGTTTATTGGAAGCCTCTCTTTGACCGGGTAGGCCATGGTCCTGTAATCCATAATGCAGAAGACCGAGCACGGTGGAGTTTTCCGGCTGGGCAAGACTGGGATCGATCCCCGGGGGGGCACCCGCTTTGCGCACCGGCATCCCCAATACCTTGGACGCCACCTGCTCAATACCAGGAAGCCTGGACCCACCACCGGTTAGTAAAATACCTCCCTTTAAATCATCCTGTGAAAGTAAATCGCCAAGTTCTTTGTAAATAATTTCAAAAAGTTCAACCACCCGAACATGGATAATGTCCGAAATTGCTTTCCGGGAAACCGATCGATCCCCAATGGTACGGTCGCCCACCATCCAAACCTCTTCTTTTTCATCGGTTGGATCAGGGGCAGCTTTACCATGCTCCAGTTTTAACTTCTCAGCGTATCTCTCTAAAATGCGCAAGCCCATGCTGAGGTCACCGGTGATATGATCTCCGCCCACGGGGATGACTCCGCTGTAAGCGACAAAGCCATGCCGGTAAAGTACTACATCCGTGACTCCCGCCCCCAAGTCGATGACCAAGGTGCCTGCACGGCGTAAATCGGGTCCCGCCACCATGGTGGCGGAGGCAATGGAAGAGACAATGAGGTCCGAGACCTCAATATTATAATTGGAGATCACATGAATCGCGGAGCGCATGGCTTTTTCATCGCCATCAATCGCCCAATAACTCAGGTCGAGTTTTTTCCCATGCATTCCCACAGGGTCATCCCTGACTTGACCATCCAGGAGGATAGGAGTGCGTACAAAATGCACATAATTTCGGCCTTCATCGGCTTCCCTCCGATGTGCTTCCTCAGAAGCCCGCTCAAGGTCATGAGCGACCACACGATTGTCTGACGAGGAAACATAAGCGGAGCCATGAAGCATGCGTCCTTTGAGGTGGGATCCTGACTGGGCGAGGTAGACTGAATCCACCGTGGTGCCAGACATTTTTTCGGCATCGGCAATGGCTGCGTGCACCGAAGAGGCAACCTTACGAAAATCCACAATCTCACCCTTACGCATACCCTCCATGGGGCGGGACCCATTACCAACAATCCGAACAACATCATTATTCAGGTTCCCATTATCCGCAACTTCACCAACTAGGGCCTTTGCTTGCGAGGTGCCAATTTCTACGGATCCGATTATCTTGGTCATGTGCTTTTGAATTCGGGATTAAGTTGTCTGGTTTTCCATGTGGCCTTACAGTTTTGCAAAGACAGAGCGGTCGTGGGAGAGATCAATGGAGTCGATCACCGGCTTGCGGAGAAAATCGGGCTCTAAAAGTAAATACTTTAACCTCTTCATTTGAGCGGCATAATTTTGTGGGGAAAATCGTATGGATTTCACCTTGCCGGAGATGATTTTTACAAAGGAGCCCGGGCCGGTCTCGTTGGGGTTGGCATAGCTTACCACCTTCCAGTCCCGGTAAATCCCGGGATATTCACGCCGGGCAAGCTCGAGCAGGGGGGTGACAGCCTCGATACCATTGAGGCGGCAAAAGCCACGACCTTCAGGATCAAGTTTTAACTGATCCGGAGATATGGAAAGGGAGGGAAGTAATGAAATCGAGTTTCGGGCATAACCGGAGCCCAGGTACAAATCGCCATGGGAAGAAACCAGCCAGTCCTGGTAGCCCCCACCCTTTTTACCAAGTCGTAAAACCAAAACCGGGGCTTCCTCCAGTACCTCCACCTTCAGGGTGGATGGAAACACCCGGCTCACTTTCGAGGAGGCGATCTGAGGCTCATTGACCAAGTCAGCCTGGAGCTTGTGAAGATCAATCTGCATGAGAGACCGTCCACGCAAGGGGCCATACCAATTTTGAAACCAACGATGATCCAGGACGCCGTCCGAATCAAAAACCACTTGGTTAGTCGGGGGATCCATTTCATTCCAGGCAAAGAAATTCTGCTTGAAATCAGAACGGGTCACATACCAGGCCCCGGTGATCACGCTTAGCATACACAGGAGAATGGAAAATCCCTTGAGTAAACCTAAAGATCTTTTACGGCGGGCAGTTTTCGATGCTGGTTTACGGGATGCAGTGGGGCGAAGGTCTCGCCATGTTGAGGGGGTTGTTTTGTTTTTATCCTTTGCCATTATGCCGCGGGTAGTAAGTTTAATTTGGAAAATCTTTGAATCGCAGGTTGAACCAATTCCTTGGCCAAACCCGGAAAGTCATAGCCGGAACAGGAGGCACTTTTGGGCAGGAGGCTGGTGGCGGTAAGCCCGGGGAGGGTATTGACCTCCAAAAAGTGAGAATGCCCGTCTTCACAGACTATGAAATCCACCCGGGCAAAGTCACGGCATCCGCAGGCTTGGAAACTATCCACTGCCTTACTTTTAAGCTCATCCTCCACATCAAAAGGAAGAATCGCCGGGAATTTATATTCGGTAGAACCCTGGGTATACTTCCGCTGGTAGTCGTAAACCCCGCCTTGCGGTATAACTTCCACAATACCAAGCGGCATATGGTCGAGCACGCCAACGGTAAATTCTCGTCCAAACACTCTTTTCTCAATCATCCAATTACCGCTCGGTAATTGAGCCAGTGCTTGCTGCAGTTCTTCTTTTCCCCGGATCATGTAAAGTGCCACACTGCTCCCCTGGTCTGTGGGTTTGAGTACAAGATCTGGCCCAAGAATGCCGAGTATATCATCAAGCTGTACGGCACTGGGATCAGTAAAAAAGTGATCTTCAGAAACTCGCACCCCTGCCGCCTTCACCACTTTCTTGGTCTTCACTTTATCCATGCAAAGCCTGCTGGACTCACATTCGCTACCAGCAAAGGAAAAGCCTTTTTGCTGCAACAAGCTTTGCAATGCACCGTCTTCTCCAAAGGTGCCATGAATCACCGGGAAAATAATGGTGTTTTTTGGGTCAAGAAAGGATGGCACCTGAGCTTGGTCAATATCAACCAAGTCGACCGCATAATTTTCGCGTAAGGCCTCGGTTACGGCAGCACCCGAGGCAAGGGAAACATCCCGCTCGGGGCCCACGCCTCCAGACAATACAGTTATGTGAATGGGGTTGCTTGAATGTTCCATAATATACTAAGACAAAAACTCCTTCCAGTTGTGCCCCAGGACATCGACTTCCGGATCCAGGATTTTCCCTTTGGATTCCTTCACCCGTTGCCGGACTCTTTTGATCAAAGAAATCACTTCCTCTGCCGAAGCCCCTCCTTCGTTGACAATAAAATTTGCATGTAAACTGGATACCACGGCGGCTCCTTCCCTCTCTCCTTTGAGACCTGTTTGGTCAATAAGGAGACCCGCAGAATCATCTTTGGGGTTTCTAAAAATACAGCCTGCACTGGCCTCCCGGGGCTGGGATGCACGTCGTTGCTTGGCCAATTTATCAATCACATTGCGAATAGCCCGGTGGTCAGACCTCCCATCGGCTTTTAATTTAGCCCGTAAGGCAATACCTTCGTACGCTTCTTTGCAGTAGCGATAGCCAACATCAAGGTCAGTGCCTGGTATTTCACGAATACTGCCATCAGGGAGCAAGAAGCTTACCCACTCCACAAGATCAAATATCTCCCACCCCATGGCACCGGCGTTCATACGCAGAGCTCCACCCAGGGTACCGGGTATGCCTTCGAGAAATTCAAACCCTTTTAATTCATTTTGGCAGGCAACCCGGCAAATTTCCTGTAATCGGGCACCTGCACCTACAAGTAAAGTATCTTCAGCCCGGGGGTCTATCTCACTCCAAAATGGCCCGCGTAAACGCAGAACAAGCCCGGCATATCCTGCATCAGGGACAATCAGGTTAGAGCCACGGCCCATCATGAAATATGGAACTCCCAGAAGTTTGCATGCTTCCACCAGGGCCCTTAGGTCCTCTGCATGTGCAGGTTCTGCGTACCAACGAGCACATCCCCCCACTTTCATGGTAGTCTTGGCGGCCAAGGGCTCCTCCGGGCGAAGCACACAGCTTGGGGAAAGCCGGGAACGGAGGTACTGTGAAAAGGCAGCAAACTTGTCCCCTCCGGCATTTTCAAGAGAAGCTAAAGCATGAGCCCAACGGTCTAAATCCCCGGCACCGACAAATAGCACCTGGTCACGGGAGGCATTTACTGGACAGGGGCCGATTGATTCCCGAAGGGAAGAAAAATCCTCAAAAACTTGAGTGGTTTCCCGTAATCGCGGAGGCAAATAACCAGCGAGAGACTCGACAGCTCCTTCCGCATCATACATTTCAAAGGCAGGATAGGTGGGAAGCAGGTAAAGGTCATCCGCCAGGGCTAGTTCATTGGCAAAATGAGGGGCCAGTGCCTTTGTGCGACTGTAACGGTGCGGTTGGAAGACCACCCGCATGGCACTCTCAGGCTCGGCATTGCGCCGATGGCTGAGAAAGGACTGAATCTCCGCGGGGTGGTGGGCGTAATCTTCAATGATGGATCGATTCGGTCCATTATACAACACCGACTGCCGGCGTTTAATGCCGGGAAACTGGGAGAAATCGACCCGAGACAAATCCGCCCCCATGGCATGTCCGGCAGCTATCGCGGCCTGGGCATTGAAGGACAAAAAGTCAGCAGGATCTGCAGGGCAGGAAAAGGGATTGACCCGGGCAGGAGCAATGGCACTTGTCCACTCTTCAATTTGGCTGCCTTGAGGAACAATCACCTCCCCCTTCGTACGGGAGAAAAGAGATTGCAGGGTGTCAGAAAAAGACTGGGGGCTCGTATAACGATCCACATGATCCCAATCACAGTTGAGAGCCAAAGTGGACTGTGGAGAGAAGTCATTGATGGTGCCGTCACTTTCATCAACTTCCAAGACCAGCCATGCATCTCTGGCAAATTTACCGCAGGGCATGACATCATCCTGAAAAAGACCGCCGACTAAATAAGAAGATGAAAAATTTACCTGTTCCAGTCCCCAGGCTAGCATCCCTGCTGTGGTTGTTTTACCATGACTTCCGACCACGGCCATGATTTTTTTCCCCGCAGTAAAACGGGCAATGAATTCACCCCTTCGAAAAATGGGGGTTTTACGATCATGCCAGTTTTTGAGTATGGGGGAGTTTTCCGCCACCGCACTGGAACGGATAATACAGTCCGGGACAGCCGAAGGCACGGCCTCCCCAAGAACTTCTACGCCCGCATCCTCCATTTGGGAACGCAGGGGCTCGCGAAAATGATCATCATAGGCGGAAACCTGGATGCCCGCTCCTTGTAGATAGAGAGCCAAGGGAGCCATCCCCATGCCACCGGCACCAATGAGAAAGACCGTTTTAGGAGACTTCATGATGCCGCCCGTAAAACCCCTCCCTGGACTGATTTTGACATGGTGGTACTTTGCAGGCTTTGGATTAGATCGGAGGTCATTTTAGCCCCGACATCTCCCCCATCCATCGAGTATAGATTTCTCCGTAAGATGGCCCGGAATTCCTCGTTGAAAATCACTTCCTTTACTTCTTCCAAAAGGTGGGATTTTATTTCTTTATCCATGCAGACAACCCCACCACCTTTGCCTTCCAAATAAGATGCATTGAGGTATTGGTGGTTATCCGCCGCAAAGGGATAAGGAATCAGGATCGAAGGAACCCGGCAGCGGATAATTTCGGCAATGGCACCGGCTCCTGCCCGCGAGACCACAAGATCCGCAGCTGAAAGAACCACATTCATCTCGTCCGTAAATGATACAAAACGACTGGTGATAGTCTTGGCCCCAGGCCCTTCGAGTTGAACCACGCCCGAACTATCCTTGCCCATACCAGTTAAACAGTAAGTGGAGACACCCTCGGAAGCAAGGTTCTGGAGATTGTCCTTTACCCATTGATTTAAGGAGGACGCACCCTGGCTCCCTCCAATTACAACAAGCAAGCGGTCATTGATGGATATACCCAACTGTTTCCGGGCCCGCTCCAGGGGAATTCGTCGAAATTCTTTTCGCAAAGGGTATCCAATATTGCAGGTTACCTCTGGAGATATTCCTTCAAGTCGCATCCCCTCCGGCAGGTAGACCCGTGAAGAACGATTGGCCAAAAAGCGGACAGCTTTTCCCACTGCACGATTTGCTTCATGGATAAAAATGGGCATCCCACGCAACCGGGCAGCCATGGCAGGACCAAAGGTGGAAAAACCTCCAAACCCCACAAGAGCATCAGCTCCGATTTGCCGGTAAAAGCGATGGGATCTTATAAAAGACCGGATAAATCCCTCCCCAAACCGGGCCAGTCCCAAGGGTGACTTGATCAAGGGAGAACCTGGCATAGATTGGAAACTAAGTTTTGGGTATTTTTGCGATAGACGGGCATCCACTTGCTTTTGGCTGATAAACATCCAGGCAGGGTAACCCCTTTCCTCCAGTGACTGAGCCAAAGCGATCCCTGGAGTTAAATGCCCCCCGGTTCCACCGCATGCTATGACCACATTTCTCATAATTCCCGAGCCCTCAAAAGTTCAGGGTTATTCATCGACTTTAGCACATTAATCACGAAACCAAGCAGCACGAAGGTGACCATGAGATTGGAACCGCCGTAACTAATAAAGGGCAACGACATTCCCTTGGTCGGAAGAGAGCCGGTTACAACACCCATGTTGATAATCGCCTGCAGGGTAACAAAAAGGATTGCCCCCATGGCCAGGAGGTATTCATACAAACGGGGTGCTTGCCGCAAGCGGAGAAACACACTGGCAAAAAGAACCAAAAAGCAAAGTACGATGCCCGAGGTAACCAAAAGGCCGAGTTCCTCACCGATCACGGGGAAAATAAAATCTGTGTGCGCTTCCGGCAAGAAATGCATCTGCTGCCTCCCCATGCCCAGCCCTACCCCGTCCAGTCCTCCAACGCCAAAGGCAAGCATACCTTGCCATAATTGGTAGGCACTGTCATTGGCATTTGCTTCAACATCAAGGAAAGAGGTAACTCTCCTAATTCGGACAGGATCAAAATAAACAAGCACAGAAAAAGCAGCAATGGCCAGCCCAGCAACCGGTAGCAACCAGCGCAGGCTTGTACCTGCCTGAAACATCATCGTGGCCGCCACCGCACCACATAGAAAGCAGGTACCAAAATCTGGCTGTAAGATGATTAACCCACAGCAAAGCCCAATAACCACCGAAGGGATAAAAAAACCGTAAAGAAAAGTTTTAATCTCCCGGTGTCGCTGGGAAAAATAAGCGGCCAGGATGATGACTAGGCCAATTTTCGCAAATTCAGAAGGCTGGATACGTAAGGGCCCAAGCCCAATCCAGCGCTGAGCTCCATTTACTTTCACCCCGATTCCAGGGATAAGGGTAAGGACAAGGCCTAGGATACAAAGTCCGAAAACAACCCAGGCTTTTCTCCGCAACCATTCCAAATCCATAAAGGCTGCGTACAAACCCATAACCAGGGAGAGGGCAAGCCAGATAACCTGCTTGGTGAGCAAAGCCTGGGCACCCCGTACAACCCCGGCACTAAAGAGCATAACCAGCCCAATCATCGTCAGGCTGATAGCGGCGAAGATCACATAGATCATCACCCAATCACCTGTCTTTGACTCTTTAAATTCTACCTTTGTTTCCGACACCCTTTGGTTTCCACACCCCTATTTTGTTATGCCAACCCAGCCCCGCTCCTAGGGATTGCCTCCCGGTACATCTATGATTGGCCGTTCTTCTGTTGTATTGTTAAAAAACCCTTCCACACTCGCCTCATTTTCTTCCACGGGGACCGAGTTTTCAGGGGATAATAATGAATCAATGGATGGCTCCTCCACAGAGGCAGGCTGAGTGGCAGATACAATTAAAACTTGCCCCACTCTTATCCTCCCGGCATCTGCCAAGCCGTTCCACTCCATGATTTGCTTGACTGAACTGCCATAAATGGCGGCGATCCGGGTGAGGTTATCTCCTTTTTTCACCGTATGAGTCGATGCTCCTTCAGGCACAACTGAAGAAACGGAGTTTCTTGAAACAGGAGAAGAACTGACAGAGGAGCCCTCAGGCAGTTGCAGAGTCTGGCCAATACGAATGATGGATGACTTATTCAAACCATTCAATTCCATTAAGGCTCCAAGCGACACTCCTTGCCTCCTGGCTATCCTTGAAAGACTATCCCCTTTTTGAACCCTGTAGGTGGAGCCTGTAACGGCAGGTATAATTTGGTTCGTAGTAGGTAATGGGTTAACTGCTGTTGGGGGAGCGATAGAGGAACCGCCTGGAATCATTATTTCCTGCCCGATGTCCAACTTTCCATTCTTATCTAAGTTTGGATTCGAAGTCAGCAGGTCTGACAAACTGATTCCTTGTTTTCGAGCAATCCCCCACAAAGTATCTCCACGCTGGACTTTGTAAATCGACAAGTCAGCGGGCCGAAGGGGCACCGGGGTAAGGGCACTAGGGGATGAATCTTCAGGTAAAATTGGAGGGAGTGGTTTGGCTTGAATAACGCCCTGCCCTGGAACAATTAACTGACCAGCAGGTGGTCTTGTGGGAGAAGTATATTCAACGGTTTGTTTATCAACTTTCTCCTGAATAGAGGGTGCCACAGAGGGCACATCGGAAACACCGGCATTGAACCCGGCATCGGGTGCGACAGGTTCAGCCCCAGAGGCAGAAGCGTTTGGCTTCGCTATAGCTGTTTTCTTTTTCGCAGTCTGGCAACTTGGTTGAAACATCACGAGGAGGATCACTCCAACGTGAAGGGAGAGTACAATACCGAATATCTTTGTGAGTTTCATTTTATAATTCCTCGATTTTATTCATTCAAAGTAAGTCTTATTGAGTACAAGGTGTATGCCTTTTCTTCAAATCCAAAACGACTTGATTAAAGATGTTTCCTCGCTCGATGTAATTTTCAAACATATCAAAACTGGCAAATCCAGGGCTAAACAGAATATCAGTGGTATGCTTGGCATGGTTATATGCTTTTTTGACCGCCTCGATTAAAGATGAGCAACAGGTCACAGCAATGCCGTCTCTACGCAACAACTCTGACAACTTGGTGGCGACCTCTCCAATGACAAAGGCATGAGCAACCGACTTTTTAATTCCCTTAATCAAATGTGGTAAAGATTCCCCCTTTTCTTTGCCTCCACCGATCCAGTAAAAGGGCCTCCTAAAGTTTTTAGACGCGGCAATTGTCGAGGCAAAGTTCGTGGCTTTCGAATCGTTCCAAAATGAAACTCCATCAATCTTGGCAATGCATGCAAGACGAGAAGGTTCTGGCTGATACGAGCGGATACAGCCAAAAAAGTCTTCTTCAGTCACTCCGCAATCCAAAGAAAATGTATAAGCCAAAGCTAGGTTCTCCTGTTGCGGATAGGTTGAAAGAAAGCTTCCCGGTTCAAGTTTATGTGCATCGATTAAGTTTCGACTTACTCCTTTCACACTCGGGTGAAGGGACAAATGATGCAGACGGGCAAAATCCAGAACTGACAATCCGCAGATGGCAGATCCTCCATCTTTCAACCCCTTAAGTAATGAGTTCTTGGCTTTAAAATAATCCTTGATTGTGGGGTGATGATCCAGGTGATCTGGGCTAAAATTGGTCCAAATGACAGTATCGGGTGATAAAAACTTAATATTTTCTGCCTGAAATGAACTTACTTCTAGAAACACGGTGGTATCTGCCCTTAAGCCACGGGTGACCACTTCACTAAGGCTTGTCCCCACATTTCCTCCACATACTGCCGGCTTGCCAAGTTTGTTCCAGATGTGGCTCAATAAGGTGACAAGGCTGGTTTTCCCATTGGTGCCAGTCACCGCCACGATCTTATTTTTTGTAAAAGTAGAAGCAAAATCAAGCTCACCATAAATTGCCAGACCTGCTTTCTGCGCACTCAAAACCCAGGGGTGATCGGACCCAAAACCAGGGCTCACCACAACGATCGCATAACTCAATGCATTTTCAGCGTTAAAAGGTTGTTCCTTTTGGTCAAAAAATTGGTAGTCCCAATGAAATTGATCCAAAAGAGATGCCACTCCCTGTCCGCTGACTCCATGCCCAAAAATCGCTACTGGTTTTGACTTCAAAGCATCCCAATTTTTTATCTTTATTGTCATTTTAGCGAAGTTTCAAAGTGGCAAGACCAATCAAAGCAAACAGGAGAGATAAGATCCAAAAGCGAATTACAACCTTTGTTTCCTTCCAGCCTTTAAGCTCAAAATGGTGATGAATCGGGGACATTAGAAATATTCGCTTTCCTCGACTTTTAAAGGAAGCCACTTGCAGGATGACCGATCCAGCCTCGATAACAAAAATACCACCAACAATGATCAGCGTAAGGGGCTGGTGCACCATGAGAGCGATCGCACCCACTAAACCTCCAATGGCAAGGGATCCGGTATCGCCCATAAACATCTCTGCCGGGTGGGCATTGTACCAAAGAAATGATAAACTTCCACCGAGTAGGGCCGCACACAAAACCGTGAGCTCCCCGGAGCCCGGAACCCAACTAATTTTCAAATAATCGGCGATGACATAGTTTCCTGATGCGTAGGCCATGATCCCATAAGTTAAGGCCACAGTAACAGTGCATCCAATGGCAAGGCCATCAAGGCCATCAGTTAAATTAATCGCATTACTGGCACCGGTGAGAGTAATTAGAAAAAATAAAAAAACCAAAAGCATAGGCATTGCTGTAAGCATTGGGTCTTTATAGAATGGCACCCAAAGCTCTCGCATTTTCAAGGCACTACCAGTCGCTTTCCCATCAACCCCTGAAAGCAAATCCGACCAGGGCCCGAGTAAGATAAATAGGACGACAGCAGTAGTTATGAGCTGGCCGATTAGCTTGTACCTTCCCGCCAGCCCTTTGCTGTTTTTTTTTGCCACCTTCAGGTAATCATCAGCAAATCCGACCATGGTAAGCAGGATATAAGCAACCAGTGCAGCTACCACATAAACATTGGGTTCCGCCCATAAAAACGCTGAAAGTAAGACGGACCCAAAAATAAGTAAGCCTCCCATGGTTGGAGTTTTAGCTTTCGCCTGATGAAGGTCTGCCAGGTCCCCCACTTCTTCTTTATCCCGAAAGGCCTGCCTGGCCCCAAAATTCTGTAAATATTTGATAAGCTTGGGGCCGATAAAATAACCAATGAGTAAAGCGGTTATCCCCGCGAAAATTGCCCGAACAGATATAAATTGAAACAACCTAAATGGGCCAAAGAAAGACTCATAAAGTTGTAAATAGCTTAACATCCCGAATCCTCTTCCTGTGGAACTGCCCATGATGGAAGCAGTTGCTCCAGTTGATTTACACGACTCCCCTTCAACAGCACTGATCCGTCAAAATCCTCAACCAAAGAGCGGGCTAATTCCTTCTCATTAAAAATCATTAACTGCTCTTCTTTGGCCCCTGCATCTAATAAACCGGGAGCAAACCAGGAGGCTTTTTCTCCGATCATGACAAAAAGATCAGAGGATTCGACTTGGACATCTTTCCCCACCTCGTGGTGTAATTCTTTTTCTTGTGGGCCAAGTTCTTCCATCCCGCCTAAAATGTATAGTTTTGCCTTCCCATTAAATTTTTCCGCAAAAAACTCTATGCTATCTTTCATGGAAGCTGGGTTGGCGTTGTAACAATCGACAAAATAGGTTCGCCCCCGACCCTGAAAGCTGGCTGCTCTCAGGGTCGAAGGGCGATATTGGGGTAGGCGTTCAGAAATTTCCTGGTGACTGATCCCTTGCTCACAGGCCGCAAGGATGGAAAGTGCCATATTGGCATGGACTCCCTTGGAGGCATATGGAATAGGAATGTCAAGAACCGGGGACTCATGTCGCCAAAGCCGTAGCATACATGAGCCCCCTATTTTGTTTGTTTCAGTCCAAATTTTATAGAAAGCGGTAGTAGGAGATATCTTCTCTTTAGTCCCATCCCCTTCAAATAAAGTAACATGAGGGTTTCCCTTTTCTCTCCAGTTTTGAAAGGACTGGTAGTTGAGGCAATCAGCATGAAAAATAACTTTGGGCTGGACCTGGGAATCCTCAAAAATTCTTGCCTTTTCCGATGCTACCGTCTGCAAGTCGACTAGGCCTTCGAGGTGAGAAGCACCGATCATAGTAATCAGGACCATATCCGGTGATAAAAGATGGGCCAGTGCAGACATCTCTCCCTGCTGGTTTATCCCCACTTCCACAACACCAAAGTTTGCACCTTTGTCTAGGCCTAAAATGGTAAGAGGGACTCCAAGGTGGTTATTCAAATTCCCCTTTGTACTGTGACATTTTCCTCCAAGTAAAAGAGATAGTACTTCTTTGGTGGTGGTTTTACCACAACTTCCGGTGATTCCAATAATGGGAACGGTAAAACGGGTACGATGGGAGTGAGCAATTTCATGAAAAGCTTTCAGGGTATTATCGACCAGTAACTGCGGTATGGGTACATCAAGCTGCAACCGATTGACCATTGCGGAAGAAGCACCGTTTTTTAAAGCCTGTTCGACAAAGTCGTGCCCATCTCTTTCTGCTTCGATGGCAATAAACATTTCACCCTCGGAAAGTTTACGGGCATCAATGGAAAACCCGGCAACCGGTTCTCTTGGGGTGTCATGCCACTTACCTCCAGACCAGGAAGATAGTTGCTCTGGGATAAAAAAGGGCATTAACCTGCGATTGCTTTTACCTGGATAAGTTCCTTGGCTACTTTTCGGTCATCAAAAGGAATGGCCGTGTATTGAACCTCCTGAAAACACTCATGACCTTTCCCGGCAATCAAAACACAATCTCCAGGCTGGGCTTGATCTAGGGCGAGACTAATTGCTCTTCTCCGGTCCTCGATGAAAGAAATCTTCGCCCCTCGGGTCTGACCTTTTTGCATATCCTTGAATATATCATCAAGCGACTCCGTCCTAGGGTTGTCTGCAGTGGCCCATACTTTATCAGCACCGGCACAAGCCACCCTTGTCATTTCCAACCGCTTACCTTTGTCGCGATCTCCCCCACAACCAAATACAAGGTGCAATTTACCTGAGGTACATTCTCTTAACATTCCCAGTGCATTTCGTAATGCATCTGGCGTATGGGCATAATCAACCACCACATTGTAAGCTTGCCCATTATCAACTGTCTCCATTCTACCATCTACACCTTCAAAAGCACCAATCTTGCGTATGGCATCGGGGATAGACCGGCCCATAGCATGAAGAATGGCAAGGGAAGCAAGTAAATTCATCACATTGTATCGACCAAGCAAAGGGCTTTTAATCACCATCGAGCCTGCAGGGCATTCAAGTAAAAACTCTGTACCTGTAGATTCTAAATTTATATTTTTAGCTCGGAATAAATTATTTTCCTCTAACCCGAACGATAAAACCCGAACCTGTGGTGGGAGTTCTTCCATCAACCTTTTCCCGTAAGGGCAATCTCCATTAATTATGGCAACTTTAGGCAAAGTTCCATTTTCTCCATTAAAAATTTTCCTCTTCTCCCGGAAGTATGACTCCATATTATTATGATAATCCAAATGATCACGAGTGAGGTTTAAGAAGGTTGCCACTTCCATCTCCATCCCTGCGACTCTGGACTGGTGAATCCCGTGAGAGCTTACTTCCATCACAGCCTCTGAGCATCCACCTGCAAGCATACTTCTAAGCATGGGGTAAAGATCGGAAGATTCAGGGGTTGTTCGGAAAGAAGGCAGCTCACGATCCCCAAGGTGGTATTTAACCGTACCAATTAACCCAACGGGTTTACCTGATTCCTCCAATAAGTGACGAGTTAATGTAGAGACCGTTGTTTTCCCGTTGGTTCCGGTTATTCCGATCACCTTAATACTTTTATCCGGATACCCATGATAGCGGCGGGCCATTTGAGCAAGAGCTTTTCTTGAGTCTTCAACCTTTACTTTGGCCACACCCGGGTGAGCATCCAGGTCTAAATTCTCACCTATAAGAACACGGGCACCCCGATTGATTGCTTCATCAATAAATTCTTCTCCATTGGTCCTAAAGCCACGAATAGCAAAAAAAGCCGAACCTGGGGTTACTCTCCGACTATCAGTCACAAGGGATGAGACTTGGGCGGTTGCTGCATTTACCTCAACAAGAGACTCACTGCCAGTCAATCGATTCAGACCAACCTTTTCTGAAAATCTTTGATGAATGTCTTTGAGTGACTTTAGGTTTTGTTTTTTTGTATTCATGACATTTTTTAAAGGGCCTGAGATGTTTTAAATTTTTGGGCCAATTCAGTTCTCACTACATCCTTTTTATCCTGCGGTTTTAACCCCAGATAACTGATAATCTGCTTTCCTATTCTCTGAAAAGAAGGTCCTGCTACGCTACCCCCATAACCAAGCCTTCCTTTTGTCATTTTAGGTTCATCCACCACAATGGTTATCATAACCGCCGGGTTGTCTGCTGGAAAATAACCTGAAAAAGAAGCAACATGATGGCGGTTCGAATACTTACCATCGATTATTTTTTGGGTTGTGCCGGTTTTCCCTGCGACTTGAAAACCTTCAATTATTGCTTGCCTGGCTGTCCCTTCAGCAGAAACAACATCAACAAGCATATTAGATACATTCCTGGCGACTTGTGCAGAGACAACACGCCTGACAGGTTTGGGGTCAAAAGAAACCACTGTTTTTCCTTTTTCATCAAAAACGCGGTTTATAAATCTCGGCTTCATCAATATACCATTATTTGCCACGGCTGACATTGCTACATGTATCTGCATAGGAGTAACGCTTACCGAATGCCCCATAGGTAATCTTGTAATCGTTAACCCATCCCATCTTGAGGGGTGATGCAGTATTCCTTTTCGCTCTCCTCCCATCCCAAAGTCGGTTTTTTCACCAAACCCAAATCTTTGGCAATAATCATACAATCGATTTGCTCCAAGTTTTATCCCTAATTGAGCGGCTCCACGATTACTCGATTTTTGTACAATTTTATGCACTGAGATCTTGCCCAATGGATGGTGGTCGCTTGGCAACCTCAGATTTTTGCTTCCATTTTGGTAAGTAGACACTGAGCAATCAATAATTTGGTTGCCATGGACAAGCCCTTCATTGAGAGCTCCACATACCGGTACAATTTTAAAAGTAGAGCCTGGCTCATAAAGATCTGACACCGCTCGATTTCTCTGGGTTGATAATTCGTATTTATTGAAATTGTTTGGATCAAAATCCGGCACATTTCCTAAGGCTAAAATAGATCCACTTGCCGGGTCCCCCACAATAATACTTGCACTCAACGGGTTAAATTCACCCACTATCTGCTTGAGCTCTTTTTCAACTATTCCCTGAATGATACGATCCAGGCTTAATTCCACATTTAATCCTGGTCGTTCTGACACTTCAAATGAACGATACTGCGGCATTTCTCTACGACGACCATCCTTCTCGCTCTCCTTCCAGCCATCCTGACCTCGAAGATAATAGTCAGCCAAACGCTCCACACCCATAGCGGGTACACCTTCTTTATTTACAAATCCTAGAATATGACTGGCTAAATTACGATTTGGATAAATACGGGAATGTTTAAAATTTCCATAAACACCTTTTACCCGCAGATACTGAATTTTTCGGTAGGTTCCCTCATCCACCTCATCCTTTAACTTAACCCACCTGACTTTAGTAATTTTTTCGCCTTGATCTCCACTTGTTCTTATCTTTCTTGAAGTTGCTTTCTCTATATCTTCAAGGGGAACTCCTAAGAGTTTGGCGAGTTCTGGATATTTCCACTCCTCACCGTCTTCTACAGAATGAGGGTCCAGGCCCACAGTAACCACGGATCGGGTACTGGCCAACAAGTTTCCTTTTTTATCAACAATATCCCCTCTCCTTGCATCTATACTGATAAAATTCTTACGAGCCCCCAAGGCAAACTGGCTATATTTGTCAGACTTATATACCTGGAGATAGTAAAGTCTTCCTCCTAGAAAACTAAAAGCAAAGAGAATGGAGGCAAAAACTAAATAAAAGCGAAAAGGTGAAACAAAGATACTCTTCATTTCACCTCGTACCTGCGAACTCTCCATCAGATTTAAAACGCTGAACAGATGCCATCCCTGAACTTGGACCAAGCCTTCTCTTCATATCTTCCTCACTGATATGAAATGTAAGCCCTGCACTTGGCATGGAAAGCCTTCCATGCACCATAGAAGCAAGGGATGACGGACGCATTGACCGTGACCGTTGAGCTCTTAATTCATGGACTTC
>CBFIFQ010000036.1:0-23130 GCA_965661905.1 Opitutales bacterium | reverse complement strand
TAAAAGAGGATAACGGTTTTCAGCACCGGTCTCTTGCTCCCTGGCTAGGGGGAGCTCCGAGTAAAGGGGGCAGGTTTGACCCGGAGATGCTTGACTTAATCGCCAGCACAGTCGTGGGCAACCGGGTGAAAGTGAAATGGAAATATGACGGGCATCTTAGGCTGTTGGGTATGGCAGTGACTGTTCCTTTGGAAAAAGAAGGTGTATTTGTCGGTAAATTGATTGAGATTGGGGACCATTGGGTGGATTTTGAAAACCCGGATGATCGCACACCCTGGCGTTTTTATTTAAGCTGGATCGGAGGATACCCGGAAAATGGAGGTGGCTACGATGGCCGATCCCGGGAGGAATTAGTTGCCCAGAAAGAAGAACCCTTGTTTCGCTTTCATTGGAGTTATGATGTTCGCCCACGCTTTGAGGGACTGATGAGATTAGAGAATTACCGGGAGCCTCTTTTTTATTATGGAAGGGAGGAGAATACCGGGCCGGAAGAACTCGTTCCATCATCTGTAAAACCAGGGGTTAACCCCTTTGATACCCAAGTGCCTCCCAGGGGGAATCCTTTTGACGGGCTTTCAGCCCCTGTTAATCCTTTCGATAGCCAGGGCACTCCTCCGGTTAATCCCTTTGATCAACCCGCTCCCGCGCCGGCCGCCAAACCCGGAGGTGAGGCTATGGCTCCCAAGGGTAACCCCTTTGAACAAGCGGCTCCGCCACCTCAACAAAACCCATTTGATCAAGCTCCAGCTCCCATGGGAAATCCTTTTGAGTTAGGTTCCCCTCCCTCCCCAGCTGCCCCTGTAGGGAACCCCTTTGAGCAAGCCACTCCGGCACCCGCTTCTACCGTGAACCCCTTTGATACTCAATTATCGCCTGAAAAACCAGCTGCCCCGCAAAGTAATCCTTTTGAGCAAGCAGGGAAGTAAAGGAGGCAGACTGGTTGCAAATCAGTAAGGAGTCGCTTTCCAGTTTGCCAGGTTTGACTTTCCACGCAGGAAGAGTTTAGAGCCATTTTTTAAAAGCCAATCGGCTTCACTTGAATGACCCTGGCTCCAGTCTCTGGAAATTTTGATTCGTTTTGCAAATATGCGACCTTCCAAAGTATCGGTTGTCGGCTGGAGAGGGCTGCTCCAAAAAATATCAATGATTTCACCCTTGCTATTTAAACCAACGATGTCAACGGACGCCCCCCGATTGATGTATACCGGGATTTTGGGGTCTTCACTTAGATCCAGTTGCACCATCCATTCCTCGGCAAAGGGGATGACTTCGTCGAGGTAAGTCTCATAGGTTGTTTTGGGAAAACTTTGAGGAAGTAGAAAACCATCCAGGTTGCGAACTGCAAAGCTTTGAATATGGGATGACCAAATGGGCACAATTTCATTTCCGCGGCTGTCGATGGTAAAGACAAGAGCTGGTTCGTTGTCTGGGTTGCGGTAAGAAGGGATCGCCAAAATAGATTTGGCAGCTTGGTCAATCGCCCGGGAAAACCCGTCACGGGTGGTTGGGTAAATTTTATCGAGTCTTTTCTTTTCCGGCAGTACCACAACTAAGCCGGTTGCCCGGGGGTAATAAAAATTCTGCCGATTTTCCAGTTGGCCCCGGCTTTGGTTTTGATCGCTGAAAAAACCTTCCTCTTTTAACAGTTCGTTCAAGCTCAGCTTTTGTTTTCCAGGATGATAATATGCCTGGTATTGGCCAACCGGATAGTCATCTTTGAAAGTTGCTTTGAGTCGCAGGTGATTTTTGACCTTGATCTCCTGGGAATTCACTTTTTTGGAAGAGAATAATGAGCGCAGCCTATCCCATGAGTAGATAGGTTTATTTGACCTGACCTCACTTAATTTATCGTAGAACCGCGAAATATCGCTGTTGGCTGATGGGTAATACAAGGTGAAATTACCATCGAGCTTATCCTGTTTGAAATTTTTACGATAGACGAGTTCTCCGGTTTTACCGTAGGCAACAAAAGTGCCATCCCTTTTCCCTTGTGAGTAGATGCCAGTGAGTTCGGGCAGTCCATTGCTTTGCCAAAATTCAATCTTTCCATCTTTTAACCCGTTGATGAAACCAATTTCAAAACGGACTTGTCCGTTGTCATATTTTTCCGTGACATAGGCCCGTTTTCCGGTGCCAAATGGCTCGTCTTCCCCAATCGCATAGAGAATTTCCTGCCCTCTGTCATCCTTACGGTACTCCACATCATCAGAAGTGAGCTTTTTCTCTGTGCATGAGCCAAAAGAGAAAAGAACGATGCCAAGTAAGGAAACTCGGAAGACATTCGATTGAAGGAAGTGAGTGAACATAGACAGGTCACTACTTTAGGGTATTCACACCAAAACCTGCAATGGAAAACTTATCGGTTGCGCGAGCGTACCTGGTCGGCAATTTCGACAATATCTTCAACCGGCAGGGTGACGATGGCCGAAGGTCTCCCTCGTTCCATTTTGTAGACCACAATACCAAGCCATTTTCCATGATGGTCAAATACCGGGGTCCCTGGTTCCGTGTTTTCAATGACAAAGTAGGGGCGAGGCTTTTCGATCACCGCATTGACCCAGCCCCTTCGCAAGGTTGACTGGCGATAGAGGTTGCGGCCAAGTTTGGAAATGGAGATAACTTCGTCCAGAACTTGGGGAGTGGGGGCTTTTTTTGTCAGGCCCGGCACCGGAGTAAACGAAATATCAGCGAGGTCTTCCTCTGAATTTTCGATGGGTAAAAGATAGGCAAGGTCAAGATCTTCATCCTTGAGGAGCAGGCGGGCGGGAATCTCTGCACCGTCCTGCATTAAAATGAGGACTTCGGTGTAATTGACCTGTACGGAGGCACCCGGGGATCGAAGGCGGGAAAGAATGCTGGATGTGGGGTCGACCTTAGTCAGGGAGAGAACCGTTAGGCCGTCTTTGGCAATGATCGTGCCCAAAGCTTCCAGCTTTTGCTCCTGGGGAGGCAGGCTCCGCCCGCCTGCGCTCACTTCCACCCGGACGGTTGCCGATACCCAGGTTACGCAATTGGCGTGATCCTTAAGGAGGGATCTCCAATGCGACTCCGCCTGGGTCGACCCGTGCAGTGAGGCCCAAGAAAAAAGAAGGCCTGCAAAAAAAGCGATGTATGGATTCATGGCAATGAGTTAACCCTGTGGGTCCCAGTCAGGTTCTAGTTCGAGAAAGAGCGTATGTATACCGCGACGAATAAAGAATAAAACCCTTTTTTCACGGGCAGACACCAATTGTTTCATAATCTCCTTGAAGTCATCAATGGAGCCAATGGGTTGCTTGTCCACTTCCAGGAGTAAGTCGCCCTGACGAAGGCCGGCAAGGGCACCCCAGCCGGCTGGTTCTACATTTTCCACCATGAGCCCGGTTTGGTTTAAATCAAGGCGGCGGTTGACGCGGTCGGCAAAGGAAAGGTCCCGTAAGGTAAACTCAAAAGTTTCTTCATCATGCTTGGGTAACTCATTGGGGGGGACAGGTCTTTTGGTAAGGGTGGCTTTCCATGTCCTTGGCTCTTCTCCCCGAAGTCCGCTCAATTCAATGGTTGCATCGGTTTTGTACTGTTTGATCATGTTCCCAAAAACCTCGGCATCCTCTACCCGGTGAGCCATGATGATTTGGCCGTCCAGACGAAAAATAAGATCCCCCGCTTCGATACCGGCTTTTTGGGCGGGTGTTTCCGGAAATACCTGGGCGACCCGGATTCCCCGGGTTGTGCGGGGCAATGCAAGTGCCGCCGATAACTCCCGCGTCATGACCTGGGTGGAAATTCCCAGCCATGGCTTCCAGGCCTCCATGGGTTGGTTTTCCTCTGCCTCGGGGCCGATTTTCACTACGGTTAAAAGTTCGGCCAGGTTCCTTTCAAAACTTACCAGGGTAGGCACGGGTTCGGCTTGGCCACGGGTAATTTTGTGACTTATCTCAAGGAGGTCATCGATCGAGTTAACAGGCTGGTCATTAACGGACATGATCACATCCCCCGAGCTTAGGCTGGGTTTGGCACTGGCCGAGGGTCCGCCTCGGTTGGTGGAGTGCACCTGGACCCCCAACTTGTTTTCTCTTTGTGCCTCCAGGGAGGACATAAGGGTGAAATTACGAACGGTGATTCCCCAACTTTTTATTTCAACTTCCTTGGCAAAAGCAGGTTCCCTAGGGGCGGGAATGATTTTCCACTTTTTGGCTTTTCCGTTCCGTAAGCCCTGGATGGCGAGGGGCTGATTTGCAGGACGGGAATAGACCAGTTGATTAAAAATAGGAATATCCTCGGGAATTCGGGCCGATACTTTTTTCCCCGCGTAATTTGTGAGGATGTCACCTGCCTTGATTGATGCGAGATCAGCGGGGGAGTCGGCAATGACCCCGGCAACCAGAATTCCCGATTGGTTTTCTTCGATGATGGGTTGGCACTCCAGGCCAACCCAGGAACGGGATACATATCCGTGGCTCTCCAATTGCTTTGCTACCTTCTTGGCCAGGTTGGAGGGGATGGCTCCGCCAAGGCTCCCGATTCCCACTTCATTAATCCCGATAATTTTTCCATTTTGGTCGACCAGGGGGCCTCCGCTGTTGCCGGGGTAAATCACCGCGTCATGGCCAAGCCAACGTACAAGTTCTCCCACATTTTCCCCATCGAGGCGAAAAGATTGGCTGCTGGCTGAAATTAAAGCCGTGTTGGAAATAATGCCTTTGGTGACGGATTGGGAAAGCCCGGCGGGGCTGCCCATGGCAAAGCACACATCCCCGACTTTTACCTTGTCTGAGTTTCCGAACTTGGCGGTTTTTAGAGGGGAGGCATCTGGGGGTCTCTGTTCGAGACGAAGGCGAAGGAGGGCAAGGTCCGTCATGGCATCGGCTCCGAGTAAATCGGCCATCACTTCTTCCCCGTCAAAAAGGCGGCAGGTCAACCTCGATGCTTTGCCGGCCACATGGTGATTGGTGACCACCAAGCCATCATCACTGATAATTACACCGCTTCCGGTGGAGCGCGACTTCATCATCCTTCCGCCTGAGCCTTTTTCGGAAACGACTTCAATCCGGACAATGGCTTGATAAACATTTTGAATTTCCTGACTGATTGATACTGTGGTGGGTGCACCAGTTAAGGAATTTACACAGATAAGGGGAACCGAAAAGAAAAGGAAACGAAAAGGATGTGACATATTGATTTAAGCGTTGCTGGTCAGGGGAATCGTTTTACTTTATGCAGCATACGAGAAGGATTGTTTAGACTTCTTATTAAAGATCAAATGGCAAGCAAACAAAAGGAAGAATCCTATGAGTGGAGAAAAAAAACCTGAGATTTTACTGGGAGACCGGCAGCGACAATTTATCGCTTTCGTTCTATGTTTTGCCGGTGTGCTCCTGCTTGGCTGTTTAATCGCAGCAGTTATTTATATCTTAAACCAAGCATTTTCTTTATTTGCCGGAGTGATTTGGTCATTGGCCCTATCCGGCATGCTGGCGATTTTACTTCGACCATTGGTTTCCCTGCTGGAGGAAAAAATTGGGCTGAGCCGCATGTTTTCCATTTTAACCCTTTATGGCCTCGTGGTATTGACGGCAGGAGGTGCGACCTGGTTTCTGGGTGCCAAAGTATTGCAACAATCCCAGGAATTTATCGGGGCTGCCTCCGAATGGCCTGACCGGTTGGAGGAAAAGGGGAAAAAGCATTTACCTCCTGACACATGGGATGCCGTAGCCGGTCAATTTCAGGCTTTCAAAGATTACTGGCAGGATATTCTGGGCGAGGATGCCAGTGCCGGGAAATTGGTTCTTCAGCCTGCCGAGAAAGAAATTTACAACTCTCTTAGCTTGGAAGAGCGTGATACCTTTCACGACCTTGAGCTCAGGGAACGGGAGGAGTTTTTTGCGTTCAAGTCACCCGAAAATCAAGGTGCATATTTACTGAAGAAAAGCCTGGAAAGAAAAAACCAGTCGATGGAAATAATTGAAAAACAAAGTGGGCAAATTGCGGTCAAATCCGCAGAGGTCCTACAGTCTGCCTGGGATGGATTGATTGGTTTATTCACCCAGGTTACCTTTCTCGCGGTGATCCCCATTTACCTTTTTTATTTCCTGAGCTCGAACCGAAACCTGCTTGACGACCTGGACAGGGAGTTGGGTTTTCTTTCGGATTCTCTTCGGGAGGATGTGATATTTTTGATTCGTGAATTTGTCGGAATCCTGGTGGCCTTTTTTCGGGGACAGTTATTGATCGGTTTGCTTATGGGGATTGGCTACGCCATCGGGTTCAGCCTAAGTGGTTTGAAGTTTGGGATTACCCTGGGTCTTCTGTTTGGCTTGTTAAACATAATACCCTACCTGGGCTCGATTGTAGGGGTCTGCGTGACCCTGCTGGTTGCCTATTTTCAGCCCGATGGCATTGCAGAGAGTGGAGAATGGAATGTATTGATCAGTTGTGCCGCTTCCTTTGTAATCGTGCAGGTGATTGAAAGTTACTACCTGACTCCTAAGATTATGGGGCAACAAACCGGGCTTCACCCCGTGGTTGTAATTGTTTCTATTTTCTTTTGGGGCACGGCCCTGGGCGGTATATTGGGTATGATTTTCGGCATTCCATTGACTGCCTTCATTATCATTGCCTGGCGTTTGCTTTGTCGAAAATATCTCAACCGCTCCTTTTGTTGAGCCTCAAGGATTAAAGTTTTTCTCTGCTCCTTACTTTTGTGAGCAACATTACCTTGAAAGGATAGGCGTAATCTTGGATGTATAGGTTTCAGCGTTAAGAATTTACCCATGGCTACCCAAGATAAAGATTTCGTCCACCTGCATGTCCATTCGGATTTTAGCTTGCTGGACGGTTGTTGCCGGATGGACCGGTTAATGGACCGCGCTGTGGAGTTGGGCATGTCCGCCATGGCTCTGACTGACCACGGCAATCTTTTTGGAACCATTAAGTTTATTCAGCAAGCGGAAAAACGTGGAATTAAGCCGATTATAGGTTGTGAGGGGTACATGGTCACCGATCATAAAAATGACGAGAAACCAGGGCGGGAAAATCATAAGTCCTACCACCTGGGGTTATTGGCCAAAGATTATGAAGGCTACAAGAATTTATCAAAGGTTGTCTCGGACGCCCATGTGGATGGCTTTTACTACAGGCCCCGGACGGACTTAGAGACTTTGGCCGAGCATGCCAAGGGCTTAATCGGGTTTACCGGGTGTATGCAGGGCTGGATCCCCCAACTTATCCTGAAGGGAAAAGAAGGGGAAGCCGAGCAAGCCATGGGGCAAATGATTGATATTTTTGGTAAGGAGAATTACTTTGTCGAACTTCACAATCACGGGATTGAAGAGCAGGCCCAGTTAGTGCCAGAACTTTTAAAACTGGCCAAGCAATTCGACCTGAAAGTCATCGCCTCCAATGATGTGCATTATGTGAAAGGGGAAGACTGGGCCCCTCACGATGCCCTGCTTTGTATCCAGACAGGTTCGAAGTTGGATGACCCAAACCGTATGCGATACGAAGCCCGCGAATTTTACCTGAAATCGCGACAGGAAATGGAGGAACTTTTTAAGGAGGCTCCCGAGTCGATTATCAATACTTTTGCGGTGGCGGAAATGTGTGATGTAAAGCTCCCTTTTGGGGAGAATAATTATCCCGTTTTTACTCTGCCTCCTGAAATCTCCACAACGGTTACGGATAATGTGGAATACCTGAAG
This sequence comes from Opitutales bacterium, assembly GCA_965661905.1. Classification (GTDB taxonomy): domain Bacteria; phylum Verrucomicrobiota; class Verrucomicrobiia; order Opitutales; family Seribacteraceae; genus Seribacter. Next base: position 15,454 of record CBFIFQ010000036.1, on the reverse strand, counting down.
AATCAATGTGTTGTTGGTATGAAGGAGAGGTATGGTTTGGAGTATCAGGGAACCGATCAACGGAATGATAATACCGGTGAAAAAGAAAAGGAGCTTAGTGAGCGTATCGATTACGAGCTCGGGGTCATTGCCAAAACCGGATTTAATGATTACTTTTTAATTGTTGCTGATTTCATGCTTTGGGCCCGGGAACAGGGTATTCCTGTTGGCCCCGGTCGGGGCTCCGGTGCAGGCTGTCTGGTCGCTTATTTGCTTGGGATTACGGATATTGATCCCCTTCGCTTTGGTCTGTTGTTTGAGAGGTTCCTCAACCCGGAGAGAGTTTCACCTCCCGATTTTGATATTGATTTTTGCATGCGCCGAAGAGGAGAGGTCATTGAGTATGTCAGGGAAAAATACGGGCGGGACTGCGTGGCAAACATTATAACTTTTGGCACCTTTGGAGCCAAAATGGTTATGCGGGATGTCGCCAGGGTTCGGGATTTACCTTACGCGGAGGCAGATAAGTTGGCCAAGATGGTCCCGGACGATTTGAACATTTCCCTGGATGATGCGTTGGAGAAAAGTCCGGAATTTAAAGCGGAATATGAAAATAACCCGATTGCCACCCAGATTGTGGATACGGGGAGGGTTATTGAGGGTATGGTCCGAAATGTCGGGACACATGCGGCAGGGGTCATCATTGCCGATCGTCCCCTAAAAGAACTGGTCCCGTTAACCACCCAGGACGGTGTATTAACCACCCAGTTCCCCAAGGACCCTGTGGAGGACTTGGGCCTTCTAAAAATGGACTTTTTAGGTTTGAAGACCTTGACCGTTATCTCCGAGGCCGAGGCTCATATCCGTAAAAAAGATGGATTGAAAGATTTTCGGGTGACCGATGCACCTTTGGAGGATGAGCTTACTTTTAAGTTACTCAATGAGGCCCGTACCATTGGGGTTTTTCAGTTGGAGTCCGAGGGAATGCGCCGGTTGTGCCGGCAAATGACCATTTCCAATGTGGATGAGATCATTGCCCTGATTGCTCTATACCGCCCGGGCCCCATGGACTGGATTCCCGATTATATCAAGGGCAAGGAAGACCCCTCGACCATCAAGTTCCCTCATCCATTACTGGAAGATGTGTGTGCTGAAACCTATGGTGTGATGGTCTATCAGGAGCAGGTGATGGAAGCGGCACGCTGCATTGCCGGGTATACCTTGGGAGGTGCGGATATTCTTCGTCGGGCTATGGGGAAAAAGAAGCCGGAGGAAATGGCCAAGCAAAGAGAGATCTTTGTAAAAGGGGCCAAAGAGACCAATGGGATTGAATCCAAGAAAGCCAACGACATCTTTGATATTCTGGAAAAGTTTGCCGGGTATGGGTTTAACAAATCTCACTCAGCCGCATATGGAATTATCAGCTATCAGACAGCGTTTTTAAAGGCAAATCACCCGGTTGATTTTATGGCAGGTGTCCTTGCTTGTGAACTTGGTAACTCGGACAAATTATCACACTTTATTGCTGAATGTTCTGAGATGGGGATCTCGGTGCTCGGACCGGATGTCAATGAATCAGGGGAAAATTTTACACCTTTGGATGCCAAGGGAGATGGCTTGGGTTCCATCCGTTTTGGATTGGCCGCTGTTAAAGGTGTTGGGGATGTTGCGGGGAAAATTATCGTTGAGGAAAGGGAGAAAAACGGGCCCTATGAAGGTTTTATTGACTTGGTTGGCCGGGTCGATGGCAAGGCGGTTAATAAGCGGGTTTTGGAATGCTTGATCAAGACGGGGGGATTTGATGCTCTTGAGGGTAACCGTGCTGCCTTGCTTGCTGATTTAGACCGTGCGATGGGGGAAGCCCAACTTAGACGGAAGGACCGGGAGGCGGGGCAGGTAAACTTGTTTGATTTAATGGGAGGCGATGAGGATGGCAGTGATTCGGCGGATGATTTTTCGTCCGCAGCCAAGCTGCCGGATGTACCGGAAATGGATGAGTTGGAAAAATTAAAGCTGGAAAAAGAGTTGTTGGGGTTTTTTCTGTCAGGTCACCCAGTGGATACCCTAGGGGGCTTAGGCCCTCTGCTGGATACGATCACGGCTGAGGAGATTGAAAACCTGGAAGGTAAAAAGTCTTTCAGGCTATGTGGAGTCATCGCGGAACTGGAGCGCAGGTATACAAAGAAAGATGCTCGGCCTTGGGCCCGTTTTACTTTGATGACCAAGGAAAAGGATTTTTCACTTCCTATGTTCACCGAAGCCTATGAGCAGTATGGGCAGAAATTGGAAGAAGGTATCATGGTGGTGGTGGAAGGAGTGGCTTCTCACCGGGATGGAGAAACCAGGTTGACGGTGAATTCATCTTTGCCCGTGGATTCAGCTCTGATCAATATTGTCGAGGAAGTTACCTGGCTGCTTGACCCAGACCATGATGAAACAGTCCCTTTTCTGGAAGATATTTTTGCTTTGGGAGATAAAGGCTTAGGGAAGACCTTGGTACGCTTGGGCTTTGCCAAAGAAAATGAACCCGACGGCTTAGTGGTGGAAGCTGATGATCGCTTCACCATGAGATTAACCTCGGAGCTATTTAAAGAATGGCGAAAGAAGAAGCCAGTGAGAGCCGCCCGAGTTACTATTAAGGCACCTGAACCACCTCAGGAAAGAACTTATGGGCGACGATCGAGTTGAATATAAATATTCTTACATTCTTGACCATCTGAATACTTTTGATACTTTAAAAACTTTTTATCATGACTATCGAAATTAAATTACGTAAAGGTGAACCCATAGATCGAGCTCTACGCCGGTTGAAAAAGCGTTTGGACCGAGAAGGTGTCATTCGTGATGTGAGAGCCAAAAGATATTTCGAGAAACCATCTGATAAAAAGCGCGTAGCCCGAAAAGTAGCTGCTTTTTCTCAAATGCTCCGCACTCGTTACGAAAAAATGTAACACCCACAACTTTGGCTTGTTGGATTTTTACTCGTAAGCCTTCCAATTAATCTCTTAACTAATTGGATCATGTCCCAATTAGCCAAGAGAAAAACTTTCAGTCTTCGCCAACAATGGCGAGTTTTTGACAAACAAAATTCCTCCGCCAAGTCTTACTTGGAGTTGTGTGGAAGAATGATTGAGGTTGGAGAATTTCTCCTCGCTCATGATGTGGCCAAAGACGGGCTGGGTAAGCACAAACACCACCGATTGCTTTCCCAAAAAGCCGCCCACGCCCTGTGTAAAGCTGGCTCACCCATGATGGCTACGAAAATCCTGGAGGGGTTGGTCACTTCCGGTGTAAGGGATGTCGAGACCCAAAGTCTGCTTGCCAGTGCCTACAAAGATCTTTGTGAGTATTCCACTAATCCCGAAAATAAATCTCATTATGCGGAGCTTGCAATCTACCGCTACAAGGAAGCATTTGTGGCTCAATTGCAGGAGGCGGAGAAGGGAATCGATAATTTAGAAAGCCAGTACTACCCCTGTATTAATGTGGCCTTCATGCATTTCGTTTCTCACAACCTGCCCAAAGCACATAAGTACGCAAACTTTGCCCGGGAAATTTGTCGCACTCTTAGGCAGAGAGGGGATGGGTCCTATTGGGTGCTTGCTACGGAAGCGGAAGCCAGTCTATTACTTGGGGAAATTAATGAAGCGATCCAGGCTTACACGACAGCGGTAAACCTTGAAGATGCCCAACCTTCTCATATTGCCAGCACGAGGAAACAGGCCCTGCAAATATCTTCCCTTTACAGCGATTCCACAATTCGTGAACAGATTTCCGCAGCCTTTCCTGTTCTAGGAATCGTAGCATGCTCCGGGCATGTAATAGATAATGCCGAAAGTAGCCGGCGTTTCCCGCCTGAAGCTGAAAAAATCGCCAAACAAAGAATTGAAGAAAAACTTGAGCAAATCGGTGCTAATTGTGGTTACAGTTCGGCCGCTTGTGGAACTGATATCCTTTTTCTTGAAACGATGATCGAGCGGGGTGGAGAGACCCACATCTTTCTTCCTTTTGCCAAAGATGAATTTATTGAAACCAGCGTCAGAAGATCAGGCGGTGATTGGGTGTCAAGGTTGGAGAATGTGTTGGACCATGCCACTTCCGTTCATTATGTTACCCATGAAGGCTACTACGGGGATGACTCTTTATTTTCATTCTGTAACCAAGTGATGATTGGCTTTGCAGCGATGCGTGGTCGTGGTTTAGATGAGGACCCCCAACTTTTGGTTTTCTGGGATGGTAAACCGGGATCAGTTGGAGGCACAGGTGAGTTAGTGAACTCCTGGAAGTCTGTCTTTAACGAACCGGAGGTAATCGATGCCAATGAAGTACTCACCGATCTTCCTGGACTCAAGACCGGCAGAGTTATTGAGTCTCCCGCCCCAGTTGACATTTCAAAAGACGGATTTGGCGATGCCTTGCAACCCATCCGTTCCGTTAAAACAATGATTTTTGCGGACGCCGCCGGTTTCAGTCAAATTACGGAAGATTTAACCAGTCAATTTGTGGAAGCTTTTCACGGAGGGGTAGCTCAAATGATTGACAAACTTCCTCAGCCCCCATCCTTTGTTAATACATGGGGAGATAGTTTCTTTGCCGTTTTTGAGGATCTTGAAAGTGCACTCAAATTGGCACTTGGTATGAGGGATTATTTTACAGACGGCAAATGGTCGGAGTGGTTGCCCAATGGAAATATGGATGTCCGTATTTCCATGCATGCTGGTCCGGCCTATGAAGAATTTGATCCTATTCTTAAGAAAAGGAACTTTTTTGGGAGTCATGTGAACCAAGCTGCCCGAATTGAGCCCATCGTACTTCCGGGTTCTGTATTCGTCTCCGAAACCGTGGCTGCTTTGATTTCCTTTGGTTATGAGGAATACGATTTTGAGTATGCCGGCAATATTGACTTGGCTAAGAATTATGGAACTTATCCAGTTTATATTCTTCAGCGCAAAGGGTACTCAGATAAGTTAATTTCATAAATTTTTATGAAATCCTTTCATTCCGCAAATAATTCTGCTGATGTTCCATCTCCCTTTGAATCTTATTCAGGCGATGGTCCTTATTCTTTTATCAGTTATGCACATGCGGATAAGGTAAAAGTTTACAAAACAATCAGGGAATTTCGTGCCAAAGGGATAAATGTTTGGTACGATGAGGGCATCCCTCCGGCAGGAGAGTGGGTAGATGAGCTAGCCCAAGCCATTAAAAAATCCTCCGCATTCGTTGTTTTTGTTTCCCATAGGTCTGCCGACTCGAGGTATGTCCGGATGGAAGTACAGTACGCCCTGAGCGAGCAGAAAGAGATTTTAACCATATTTTTAGAAGACACGAAATTACCCCCGGGTCTATCTCTTTGTCTTCAGCAGTTTCAGTCCATTTCTGTATCCGAAAAAAACTGGATGGAGAGTGCCTGTAAAGCACTTCTCCAGAGACAGGATGCGGTTGAAACCGACCGTTCTGCCAAAAGCACAAGAACAGAGCTGCCGGATGAAGATGAAATTGATCATGCTTTGGAGCTTTGGTCCTTCTGGAAAAAAGCACAAAATGCCCAAAATAAAAGATTTGAAAGGCGGGGTAATCCTCCACCCACCCCGAGCCAACCTCTTCATGAAAGTATATCAGAGGATGTTCCTCCAGAATTAAATGCTGTAAGCATACAAGAACCGCAACCTGTCTCCCCCTCTCAAGAATCAGACAAAACAAGGTATCCATTCGCGGTAAATGTATCGATAACCCCCAGTGAGGGTGAAGATGTTTCAGATTTCAGGGAAGAGCATACCAATGATTACGCAGGAATCTTCCGCTGGATTCCACCTGGTAAAATCACCATTCTGGTTCCTTATTCAGATGAGCGCAGGTTGGTTCATGTTAGGGATGGTTTTTGGCTTGGGGAATATGTTGTCACGCAATCGGTATACACAAAAATTATGGGTTCCAATCCAAGTTTTACGGACCTCGGACTTGGTGAAAATTCAGAGAATTACCCCGTTAACAATATTTCATGGCTGGATGCGGTTTCTTTTTGTCGCGCCCTTACTATGCTCGCCCAAAATGAAGGACAGCTTCCGGCAAAACATGAGTACCGGTTGCCCACCGAGGTGGAGTGGGAATATGCCTGTCGAGCCGGCTCTCAGACAGATTTTTACTTTGGGGATGACCCAGCGGTTTTACACAACCATGGCTGGTTTCGTGGAAATAGTCGCAAAAAAATGCACCCGGTTGGTTTAAAGTCACCTAACCCTTGGGGGTTGTATGACCTGCATGGTAATGTCAGGGAATGGGTGGGTAATTCATTCGTCAATACATTGCTCAATGACAGTGAACAAGATGAGTTTAGGATCAGCAGGGGAGGGGCTTACATGAAGCCTGCGGTAGAGTGTAAATCATCTTCGAGGTCCACCAATTCATTACATCACCGTTTCCGTAATCTTGGTTTTCGTGTGGCTTTGGCCCCTGCGGCTAAATTATAATAACCTAAACCCAACCCGGGTATGGTTTTCCCATTGTCTTTGATCCAAAAAATAGGCATCTTGCTTCTTTGCTATGAACAAAAATTTATCCCCAGAGAAAGAAAAAAACCAAAGCTTGGATGGCAGTGATCAGGTCGCTGTTCGCAAAGATAAATTGGATAAAATGCGGGAGTCCGGTATCGACCCTTACAGGGCAAACTGGGATCAAACCCATGTTTCGAAAGAAGCCGTTTCCCTGCTTCCTGAAGAGGAGGAAACTGGGCCAGAGGTATCAGTCGCTGGCCGGATCGTTGCTTTTCGTTTGATGGGCAAGGCATCCTTTATCAAAATTTTAGACCGAGCCGGGAAAATCCAGTCCTATGTCAGAAAAGATGAGATTGGAGAGGATGAATATGCACTGTTTAAAAAATTGGACCTGGGTGACTTTATCGGTATCCGGGGTCCTCTTTTTCGAACCAAGACTGGTGAGGTAACGATTCGGGCAAAGGAGTACCGTTTGGTCTCCAAAGCACTTCGGCCACTTCCCGAGAAATGGCATGGTCTTACCGACAATGAACAAATTTATCGGCAACGCTACCTGGACCTCGTGGTGAATGATGATTCCCGTGAGCGTTTTCGGGCCCGCAGCCAAATCATTCGTGAGATTCGGGAATTCTTTTGGAGCCGTGACTTTTTGGAGGTTGAAACCCCGATGCTGCAAGCTGTTTCCGGGGGGGCGGCGGCTCGCCCTTTCCGTACCCACTTTAACGCACTGGATTGTGACTTCTCTATGAGGATTGCTCTGGAATTGCATTTGAAACGCCTTTTAGTTGGCGGCTTTGACCGGGTGTTTGAAGTTGGCCGGGTTTTTCGGAATGAGGGGCTGTCCAGACGCCATAACCCGGAGTTTACCATGCTCGAAGCGTATCAGGCTTATTCCGATTACCGGGGTATGATGGAGTTAACCCAGTCATTGATCCAGCAGGTTTCTCAAAATGCCCTGGGCACCTTAACTTTAGAACGCTCCGAAGGTGACCCCATTGAACTTTCCGGTACCTGGCGGGAAGCCCGGTACAAAGACTTAATTATTGAGGCTGTTGGGCGGGATGACTGGTTTGAATTGCCCAAGGAAGTGAAATTGGAAAAGGCCAAGGAATTAAAAATTGAGGTGGACCCCGCTCTGGAAGATTTTGAAATCACCAATGATGTGTTTGAAAAAGTGATTGAGCACACTTTGATCCAGCCTACTTTTGTGACTCATATACCCCGTGAACTTTGCCCTCTCGCCAAGATTACAGAGAGTGATTCTTCCACTATCGATGTTTTTGAGCTGTGCATCAACGGGCAGGAAATAGCCCCGGCCTACTCGGAGCAGAATGATCCAGCAGTCCAGCGGGAAGCTTTCATGAAACAGGTAGGGGAGGAAACCCAGGAATTGGATGATGATTTCCTTACTGCTTTGGAGCATGGTATGCCACCGGCCGGGGGTATGGGTATGGGCATTGACCGCTTGGTTATCTTTCTTACCAACGCGGCAAATATACGGGATACAATCCTTTTCCCCACTCTTCGTCCTTCCTGATTCTCCAGTGTTTCTCTATGCTTCATAATCGGCTCCGGGGTAGATGAGTGATCCGAGAAATGATGTGCCTATTTTGATAAAACCCATATGGTGGCGGCAGTTGGGCTTTACTTTGTTTCTTTTGGTATGTGCTTTTTTCTTTGCTTTGGTTAATTTTCTTGGGACCTTTTTAAGCTGGTTAATCACGATATTTATGCTGATTTCGGCGACCTTAAATTTATTGGATCAAATCTTCAGCTGGTCGAGGTTGAAAATTGATCACAATGGGTATGATTTAAGAACTTGGTGGGGCCGGAAAAAATATTCACATCAGGAAATTAAAAGCTTTGATTTGGATAAATATATGCACCGGCAATTAATCGTTATAAATTTTAAGAAGCCAAAAGGTACGACTATGGACAGTTTATCCCTGCCATTTCCCTGTGCATTTGGAAGGCCGGTGGAAGATGTGCTCAAAGTGTTGAGGAAATCTTTGGATAAAACACCCCGTCCTCATAAATGACGCCTTGTTTAAAATCTCGCGGGTTTTAAGATACGCTACTTTTCTTGAAGAGAGAGCAGGTAGGGCTGACAAGGTAAGCAATCCCTATGAAGACCATTTGGGACACAACGAATGTCATCAGGGGGTTAAATGCTTTATCCATAAACCCATAAGAGTGTAAGCCCACGCCAAGCATATTGGTGCCGAACCAGGACCAGGCAGTCACTACATTTCCGAAAATAGCCAGGCAGGCAATTCCGCGAATTTTAGCAATCCCTGCCCAACGGGCATGGAGGATGATCGCATTCCAAATAACGATGAGAAGGGCACCGTTTTCCTTGGCGTCCCAGCCCCAGAACCGGCCCCAAGATTGATCGGCCCAAATCCCTCCGAGCACGGTACCCACCAAGCTGAAAAAGAGAGAGAAGCAGGTAATGCCAAAAATCATCGACCCCAAGGTTTTCTCAAGCTGTTTGCGGGAAGAGGACAGAAGGTCAGAAAACCGGTTTGGCTTGTTTTCTGAAACAAAGATTTGATGGATAAAGTAGTAAAAGATGTAGGCAATGCCCAGGAATCCCGCCAGGAAGGTAGTGGAGTAGCCAATGGTTACGGTGACCACATGAGTTGCCAGCCAGAAGTTGGAATCAAGCACAGCCCGCATCATTTCCATGGTGTCGCCTGTCGGGTTGAGGGAGGAATCCAGGCTGAGGTTGTGAGCAATCACCAGGCTGCCAAAGCCAACCATGGCCCCCATGGAAGATGCAATCCCAAGCCGCAGGTATTTTTCCGTAAACCAGCAAAGTAAAACCGCTCCCCACCCGATAAATAAAGCAGAAGAGTAGAGGTTGGTGACAGGAGGTCTGCCTTCGATGTACATACGACCAACAAGGCCAAAGGTATGGGCAATCAGGATGATCAGAGTCAGGTGGTAGGCAACATTCTTGAAGCTCTTGGAGTGGTTTGCGTTAAACCTGGAGGTATTAATAGTCAGGCAGAACCATGAGAGGCATGCAGATAAGAAAATAATGATGTAAGCGATTGAACTGCGGTAAAAAGGTTCATAGGCATTGTATGTTTTCTCAAACCCAATTTTGGAGACTTGGTCCGGTGCTCTTTGTTCGCAGAGTTCCCGGATCGAAGAAACCGCCGCATTGAAAGATTCGGGGTCCTGATTCAGGTATGACAGCCTGAGCTGTTCGTAAAAAGAGAGAACGGGGTCCACCTCTGTACGCAACCTGATGGCTTCTGCGTATTGGGCAGCAAAGAGAGCCGTCGGGTTTAGTTTTTCATTGGTGAGGATGAAGTTGACTTTCTGCTTTAACGGTTCCCTCTCAGTACCGACTAAATCCTGAAGCATGGAGGCAAACTTGTTGGGGTCCAGGTTACGCTTTTGCTCTGAATCCATAGGTTCTTCTCCGACCAGAGACTCGCCGATTTTCCTCCACCGCTTCTTGGGGTCATCCGCTTCAGGTGGGATCGGGAAAAACTCCGACCAGAGGTTGGATCTTGAATAGTGATCAAGCAGGAATACTACTTTGGCAAAATCATCGCTTCCGATTCGAATCACCTCGGGTTTTTTTGAAAGTTCCTGGGTCAGGGAACGAAAACGGGAGTATTCCGCGGTCCGGTCCTTATCTTTATTTTCATCATAAAAAAGGTCTCCGATATCTAAGTCCTTGACCATCTTGGTGTCCGGAGGTGGAGCGGGTGGGGTGAGGGTATGCTTGAGCTTCCTGTAGAGTAAAACGCTACGGTAGAGATCGATAATATTTTGGTCAAAACTGTCTCTTTTTTCACGCTCCAGTTTACCTGACTCCCGGGCACTCTGATCGATTTCAGATAAGAAAGGCTCAATCTCGTTGTAAGAGTAATACTTTCCATCTTTTGCAAGTTTGCGGTTTAGCAGTCCCAGCACCTGGTCATGGTCAATGACAAAGGTCTTTAGCTTGTCTGCTTCTGATGGCTCCAAAAGAACTTGGGCAAGCCAATTAATTGCGGAAATTTTGGAGCCATTTTCATCAAGGGCGGTTCTTTTATTACGCAGGACAAGCAGGGTATTGCGGGCTACACTGTCCAATGGTTTTACCCTCCCTCCCCGAAGCACAGGTATCCGGGAAAAAGCTTCCAGGTCAATCACCTCAGTTTTGGGTGCGGGTTCAGGCTTAAAGAAGTCGAGCAGGGAAGCCTTGACCGATCCAAAGGGTAACACCGCCAAGTAAATCCCCAGGGCAAACAAAGCACTGGGAATAAGGGGATATTTTTTCAAAAACTTCATGCAGTAACTTTGGATTGCTTACGGAGGAAATTAACCAGGTGAAAGCTGAATTGCCAGAGGAGACCAACGGACAAGAGAATGCAGGCAATGTAAGGCACCAACCAACTCGGGTTGCGAATGACTTGAAAAACCGTGTAGTCCGCCGCTTTATTCATCTGGTATTGGTAAAAGGTTTTACCGGCGTGCCGGAGCGGGGTGTTCATATAGACAAGAGCTTTCCTTTTTTGCCCGCTTTCCAGGTTCAGGTTTACATGGCTTTCAAAATTGTGCGGGATGTCCGTACCTTGATAAAATTCATTTTCGATTTTTAAAAGCTCGATCGAGTAGGGTAGGTATTCCCTCTTGGAACGCAACTCCATGCCCCATAACTTGCCCGCGTGACGCAAGGGCTGAAAGGCCATTCCCTCCAATTTGGGATGAACCATTTTCCACCTGTCATTTCCAGCGGGGTGGGAAACCGCCAACCAGGTACCAAGCTCCTTACTTCCATCAATAAGTTGGTAAACCAGGTAACCAAAATTGGCGGCGTCATTACTGAAATCCTCATCCAATGGGGTCAGGCTAAGGTTGGCACTTGCCCCAATTCCCTGATTAACATTGGAAGTGATGGCACTCCGCCTCGATGGAGAGTCCTTAAAATCAAAGCTGCAGTTTGGACCGAAGGCACTTACTCTTACTTTCAGCGGAAACCCGGGTACCCGGATGGTGCTGTCAGGTTTCAGTAATTCTTCGGGAATGGAAACAACTTTACTGCGGTTTGCATCGGTTACATCGGTGATGGCCAACTCCACCCCATGAAAGCGTTCGATGTAATTACTGGACTCACCCTTATTGATAAGCATCCGGGATTCCACTTGTATGGCTTGGGTAGTCATCTGACCAATTAGCAGAAGAATGATCCCAAGGTGAATAATTTGTATCCCCATCTTTTTGCCCGACCACTGAAAACGGGTGATAAACGCCGCAATCAGGTTGATAATTAAAAGCCCGCCAAGCAGGTAACCCCCCGGTATGGGAAGAGGTACCGCATTGAGAAAACTGCCACCCCAGAACTGCTCCGGGTAGTACCATATTCCGTAAAAGCTTTCGAAATACTCTGCCTGTGCCCCGCGAATCCCAATCCGCACCTGCTCCAGGGTGGCAACAAAAATAAGGATCATGGAAAAGCTCAGCAAGGCAAGAGTAAGACGGACCGACGCCAAGGGAACGATCCAGGGGAATGCCTTTTGGCGTGCCCCTACAGAGTAAGCTCGTTTCTTAGTTTTCGATGGGTTGCTCATTTCTAGTGAGTGCGAGTGATACAGGGATTAATGATCATGGAAACAGACAGAATTTAATAAATTGAGAAAGTTTTCTTTTTCAACTTTGGCTAGGCTGGTATCACCCATTATCTTAAAAAACCAGGACTGTGAGGGGCCGAAAAGGAGAGCCCCGTAAATCGTTTTCTCCGTATTTTCCGCAAGCAGAAGATGGGCGTCCTTATCGTCCAGTTTAAAGGAGGACAGCAGCGGGGAACTTGTACTATTTTCTATTTTGGGCAAGTCCACCTGAGAGAGCCAGCGGTTTACATTGGAGAGCAATCCCCCGACATCCCCCGGGAAGGAAGTGATCGAGAAATCCAGTTCATTCCCCTTTTCGTCTTTTACTAAATAGCTCGCAATTCGAACCGAAGATGCTTTGCCGGCAACCCAATGTTTGGGTGCTTCCCAAGTGGGTGCTCCTTTGGGTTTGCTGACGGGAGGGGACGAGACCGGGCGGGCGGCCCGGATAACTTTTTTACCCGCCCGCAAGGTGGTGGAGTCAAGGAAGGCAAGGAAGGCATTCATTTCCTGGTTTATTAAATTCGCATTAGCTACAAAGGGAAAAAGCCAGGTTTCATCTTCCTGCCGGTAAACAGCAAGGAGTGCCATTTTAGGATCCTGAGTGGCGTTGTGCTCGGTCAGGCGAACCCATTCAAATTCTTTATTACCCACCTTCTTCTGGGTCATGACTGTTTTCAGGCTATCCTCGGTAAACCTGTCATATCCCAGCTCCATACCAAACATATTGGTTATGGAAAGGGTGGATACCGCTTCCCTAAAGGGCATTACACCGATACGTCCTTGGGGGCCGGCATCTGTCTTTACATGGAAAGAGCCAGCCATGGGCCCGGAAAGCTCAGGGTTTTCTCCCCAAGTAGGGGGCAATTTCCAGGCTACCACCGGGCCATCATATTCTGGTTCGATGTAGTAGGTCTGAATTTCCGCTTCCTCGGTGCAGGAAATAAAACCAAGCAAAAACAGGGATAATACCCAGAATTGGCTAAAATTAAATCGGGTGAAAGTGTTCAAATACATCGGTGTTTAGTATGTCCGTAAGACGGATAAAGGGCAACTCGAAGACTGGATGTTTAGGCATTACATTTAAAGAGGGCGACATCCCCATCTTTAAAAATATATTCCTTACCCTCGAGTCGCAGTTTTCCATTTTCCCGGGCTATTTGCATGGAGCCGGCTTCGAGCAAGTCATCATAGGAGACGACTTCCGCCTTGATGAATTTCTTTTCAAAGTCCGTATGGATCACACCGGCACACTGAGGCGCGGTCATACCTTTCTTAAAGGTCCAGGCCCGGGCCTCTTTTTCCCCTGCAGTCAGATAACTGGCAAGCCCCAGTAAATCATAGGATCCGCGTATTAAAGAGGCCACCCCGGAATCATCCACGCCCATGGCTTCGAGGTATTCCAAGGCTTCCTCCTCGGCAAGTTCTGAAAGTTCCTCTTCCATTTTGGCAGAGATCACACAGCAATTTGCATCCTGCTGCTTACTTGCCCATTCCTGAAAGGCGGCAAGGTTTGGGTTCGATTGCGGGTCTGCAACTTCCTCCTCCTTTAGGTTGCACGCGTAGAGCATAGGCTTGGAACTGAGTAGGCAAAATAATTTCATCCTCTCCCGCTCATCTTCGTCCATTTCCAGTAAATTTGCAGGCTTACCTTCATTCAAGTGGGGCATTAACCTTTCCAGCAGGGCAACATTGGCCGCAGCATCTTTGTCCTGCCCCCGGGCTTTTTTTTCATTCTTTTGTAACTGGCTTGAGGCAGACTCCACATCGGCGAGAATCAGCTCGGTCATAATAACCTCGGCATCGGCAATGGGGTCAACCCTGCCCATGTTGTGGATTACATCCTCATCCTCAAAGCAGCGAACCACATGCACAATGGCATCCACCTCCCTTACATTTGCTAAAAACTTATTTCCCAATCCTTCCCCTTTGCTGGCACCGGCTACCAAGCCCGCAATGTCAACCATCTCAATGGCCGCGGGAATAATCGTGCTTGTCCCCACCAACTTGGCAATGGGCTGCAGGCGGGCATCGGGAACCTGAACAACTCCGACATTTGGGTCAATGGTGCAAAAAGGGTAGTTGGCCGCCTCCGCTTTGCGGGTCTTGGTAAGGGCGTTAAAAAGGGTGCTTTTGCCCACATTGGGCAAACCGACGATTCCTGCTTTGAGCATAATAGTAAAAGACGCCCAATATGCCGGAGTCGATGCTGTTGGTCAAGAATCCATGCATCCTGTGCGTCTTTAAAACAATGAGGGGATATGAGAAATTATAGCCAATTAAATCTGAAGATTTCCAAGGTAAAGACAGCATTAACTAGGAAACCTGGAACATTTGAATATATAAAATGAGGGTGGTTTAAGTTTTAAATATCAACTTGCCAGTCAATGTTATGAACCAGTAGGGATAATCATATGAAAATATTTTTTGTGTTTATTGTGCTTTTGCTCTCATCCGGTCTAAGTTTTTATGCAGGTTCACATTATTTTCCTCAAACACAGGGAGATATATCCGAAGAATCCAACGCAAAGATTAACAGGCTAATTTCATCCTTATTCTCCGATCTTTCAAGTGAACAGCTTTCCACTCAAAATTTGGAAAAAATGATTGCTGAACACAAGTCACTCTTCGATGAGATGAAGAAAAGAAAAGAAATGGGAGAGAAAAAAGTGAAAAAACTGACGAATGATTTAAAAAGTAAAGTTTCTGAACTTGAGAAGAGTGCCGAGATCATTTCAACGCTTAAGAAAAAAAATCAAACACTTGAGTCTGCTACCAGCCAAAGTGGAAAAGGACAGAGTGAGGAAATCAAAAAGTTAATGCAGAAACATAGCCTTGAAATGAAAAAAATAAAAAAGGATGTTTTACAGATTAAACTTAAAGCTTATGCCGAAGGCTTCAGGAGAGGAAAAGAGGAAACAAGGTACAAGTTGCAAGGAGAGATAGTTGTGCCTTATTGAGCCAGCCAAAAGTAGGACCCTTTCTTTCAATGGCCCTTGTTAGTTTGGTGAATTTCAAATATGAGAAATTGTTTTACCGATTGGCTCGCCTCAAGATACTGGGACCGGAACCTTCGGTCTTTTCGAATATTTTACTTTCAAGATTGTATTTATATTTTCCCGAATGAATTTTGTAAGATTTGATTTTCAGAATCAGATGACCATCTGGTAAAACATCCCACGCACAGGATTTAAAGTCCTTACCAGTCAACCATTTTATGAAAACAGCCTGACCGTCAATTTCACCATTTCCGTCTAAGTCAACTCTATCCCTCTTGAAAGTATAAAAGTAACGAGGCTTCAAGTTCGCTGGTGAATCAGTCCATTCCTCGGAAGTAATTTCAAATCTAGTTGAACTATCATCCCACAA
>CBFIFQ010000035.1:0-23978 GCA_965661905.1 Opitutales bacterium | reverse complement strand
GTTGTAGTGCGGGTTCCGTTTACATAAGTTATGCCTGATGTACTTTGCCCGTATAGATATAGTCTTCTAGTCGACCTTGTTCCCCAAGTATTGTAAGTTTCAAGGGTAAAGCCTGCACCACCAGCCGGTCCAGTTGCAAGAACTACATCCACTTTATCTCCAGAAGATGGTAAAGTTTCCCTTGTATTTGCAAACACCGCATAGATCGAAAATTCTCCTTGGGGGTTGAATCCAGTGATAGGCATTAAATCATCCTGTCCATCAAAAATTATTGATTTTGAAGATTGATTAATAAAAGGCCTTTTAGTTGTTTCAGTTTGAATCGCATCCCTGTTGTTAACGCTCTTATCTGCCCACTGACTTACCGAACCATTGGAATGGGTTATTGTAGAAGCATCAGAAGCGTCCAACCAAAGCGAAATGTTCAAATCTCTGGCGAGGGGAAAAACCATAGAATAGGTAATATTCAGATCCCCGTCCGGATCGGTGGCATTGAACTCGCCAATTACTGTGCCGATTGCGGAGTTCTCCGCGATGGTCAGGTTGCTGGCATTGATGTCCGTGGGGGCAGAATTTCCTTTTAAAAGTGATGTGGTGAACATCAAAGAAACAGAAAGGGTTAAGAAATTTGGCACCAAAAACCTCGAAGAAATGGGACATTTCCAATTTCTTGGCAAAATTTTAGAGAAAAAAACCTTCAAAGTATAGGATAATGTAATTTTAATTTATAACTGAAACACATATTGTCTAGCCTTAAAAAAGTATGCAATTAGCAGTATTAAATATAAATCTGATTGGGACAGGTATTTAAGTCTCAGTATGAACCGCCAAATGTATTTACTTTTTCTAGATTAAAATTCCGATTACAGCTGAAATTTTCCATATAAAATTGGTCTACATATTCTGGTTGTATATGAACAACTTTTAAAGCACTAAGACTATTGCTTTGTTGGTTCTGTTATCTGTTGGCAAAAAGGAGAGGAATCCTGCCGTTGACTTTAGGTAAAAAATAAAGATGATTACCCGCTTTTCCCTATTACGCCCCATGGCCAACGAAGACAAAAAGAACGAATCCGAAGAAAACGAATTGCCTGCTGATGCAGAGCAAGCACCTGATGGGCTTTCTGCTGAGCAAGCCGCTGAGCCTGCTTACAACGAGAAAGAGGCTTGGGACAAGAGCAAGAATACTTTGTTTACCATCCTTGGAGCAATCGCTTTGGCCGTGGCTGGTGTGTCTTTTTACAATCAGTCTGAAAGTGAGGATAAAGCCGAGCGTAGCCTTCGCTACCTGACCGCGAGCTCGGAGGCAGAAGGGGCGGAGGAGCGTTTTCTTTCTTTTTCAGAGGATTATGATGATAAACTTGGGGGAATGGCTTTGTACCAGGCCGGAATCATCCAATACCGCGATAAAAGATACGGGGAGGCAGCGAAGAGTTTTGAAAGTGCGGCACAAAGACTAGCCGGCAATCCTCTGCAGGGGCGCGTCCTTTTGGGGCAGGCGGTTGCCTTGATCAAGCAGGGTGAAAATGTGGAAGCTGGAAAAAATGCTCTCATTTCTCTGGCAAATAACCAGTCAGTCTTGGTCACAGACCGGGCGGAAGCCAGCTTTTTACTGGCGGTTCAGGCGATTGGTGAAGAGGATGAAGGAACTTACAAGGCCTACAACGAACTTTTAGCTGCGGATGAGAATGCGAGTTATTTTTCCTCCCGGTTGGAGGAGTTAAAAAGAACTCACAATTTGTTGAAAGTGGCCAAGTCCCTGCCGGATATAAATACTGACAAGGGAGCTAAATTTCTTTCTGCCAACAAGAAGCGTAAAGGTGTTAAAGCATTAGACAGCGGCTTGCAATACGAGGTGATTTCATCTGGGAAAGGGAAGAAAAGCCCCAAAGAAACAGATGAGGTGGAGGTTCACTATCATGGCACCCTTATTACCGGTGAAGTATTTGACTCTTCCATTGACCGCGGAGAGCCTGCAAAATTCAGGCTTAATGGGGTGATCAAAGGCTGGACCGAGGCTTTGCAGTTGATGAAGGTGGGCGACAAATGGAAATTATATATCCCATCCGATCTTGCCTACGGTGAAAATGGAAGCAATGCCATTGGCCCGAATGAGACCTTGGTCTTTGAGGTTGAATTGCTGGGGGTTACCCCGACTGAGGTGCCTGAAGAAAAAGCTTCCTCCTCGGCAGATGCGGTGATTGAAGTATCTGACTCCAATGCCACCCCCAGGGGCAAAAAGGTAAAGCCTACCCCCAAGGCGAAAGACCAAAACAGTTCCAAGTAAGGTTTGTTACTTAAGCGGCGTGAATAGCCGCCGCTATTTCCTCGGATTTTTCGGGCCCATATAATTGCTGCACCAAGGCAAGCCCGAAGGATACGGCGGTACCGGCACCACGGGATGTGATAATATTGCCGCTTACGATAGTGTCCCGACTAGCAACAAGCCGGGGTAATTCCTCCAGAGTGGATCCGTGTGCGGTGTGGGCAATGTCGTCCTTTAAAATACCAGCATCCAAGAGAAGTAAAGGAGCGGCACAGATGGCCCCCACAGGGATGTTGTCAAAATGAAGGCGGCGAATGAGATCGAGAATGCGGGGTTTTTCCCGTAAGGCAAAGACGGCGGGTCCCCCGGGAATAACAAGCAGGTCAAAGGAGTCATTAATGACATCCGATAGCAAACAATCCGCCTGCAGGGCTAAGTGAGAGCGTCCGGTGACCCAAAGGTTGTCTTCGGTGCTGGCGAGAAGGACCTCGGCATCTGCACGGCGAAGTAAATCAACCGGGCAGGTGGCCTCGATTTCCTCAAAGCCGGGAGCGAGAAGAACGAGGACACGGTGGGACATGGTGGCTTACAAAATGGTTGCCGTTCTAAGCTTTCGCCTTTGCTTTTGCAGGTTTAGCTTCTTTTTTCGTTTCCTTTTTGCCAGATGAAGAGGAGGAATCGGAAGATTTGCTGGAAGATTCTCCACTGGAGTCCTTGGACTTGGATTCACCGGTTGCTTCCTTTTTATCTCCCCCTTTTTTGGCTTTGTAATCGGTCTCGTAAAACCCGGTTCCTTTAAAAATAATACCGGCTCCGAGCCCGAGAAGGCGTTTGGCTTTGCGTTTTTTACAAGCTGGGCAGGACTTAACCGGGGAGTCATTCATGGATTGGAAAAGCTCCCACTCATGCCCGCAGGCTTGGCATTGATAGTCGTATGTTGGCATAGTCAGTTTTTAATACAAAAGGATCAAAAAAGTAGCGGGGTAGGGATTACCTCGCAAATTGCAAAGCAGTCGAATAAGCAATCAATACCCAAACGCCAAGAAAAAAGGAAATTCCGTAAAGCGGGAGAGCGAGCAGGAAAATGCCCCAAAAGGCAACAACCGGCAGCCCAAGTTTTGGCCAGTAAGCCAAGGCGGACCGGTACACTTTTTGAAGCTGAAAGCTGTTGGCAAAGATGCCGTCTTCCAGGTAGGCGTGAAGGGAGGCTAAAAAGAGAAAAGGAGCGGCAAACCCAGCAGCAGCCAGGGGGAAATAGGCGATAATCCCCAGCATTCCAAAACTGAGCCCAAGGATAAGCAGGCTGAGTACCCAACCCACGAGAAGTGGGATGCCAATAAAGGCAAGAAGCAGAAGCAGCAGGCGGATACCGGATAATAAAAGAGTGGGGATGTCCTGATCGCGCCAGTCGGGAAGATCCCACTGGTTGGACTGGCGGATTTGGCGGCCATATTCCAGCAAATAGCCAAATGCAAAAAGATTGAGTATGGGGATGAAGCACAGGGCTCCCCCCCATAAAACTTTCGGGATCCAACCAGGGCGACCAAAAAGCCTACCACAGACCGCTTCCAAACTTGGCATAGTTGTCTAATCATGACATGGTTTATATATTCCGCAAGACATGAATTTTAAAGAAAAGCTTTCCGATTGGCAGGTTCGGGTGAACCAAAGCCTCCACGATTTCCTGCCGTCCGGTGATGTCCATCCCAGCCGTTTGCATCAGGCCATTCGCCACAGTATGAATGCGGGAGGAAAAAGGCTAAGACCGGTCTTGGTGCTGGCGGCCCATGAACTTTTTCCGAGCGGACGGGATCCCATGCCGGCAGCCATGGCTTTGGAGTGTATCCATACCTACAGCCTGATCCATGATGATTTGCCCGCTATGGATGATTCCGATCTGAGGCGTGGGGTTGCCACCTGCCACCGGGCCTTTGATGAGGCCACTGCGATCCTGGCCGGAGATGCCTTGCAACCCATGGCATTTGAATTTCTTGTGCGTGGATATTCAGAGGATCCTAAACTGGGAATGGATCTTGTGTCTATTTTGGCTGAGACCGCGGGGAGCCAGAAATTGGTAGGCGGGCAAATGCAGGATTTATTATCAGAGGGAAAAGAGCCGGATGCGGAGAATTTGCACTACATTCATGAAAATAAGACCGCAGCGATGATCCGGGCATCAGTGGAAATGGGGTTCCGTATCGGTCAGATGGGAGAGGATCAAGATAAAATGGCGAAGATCCAGGAGGCAGGCACTGCATTGGGACATGCTTTTCAGGCGGTGGATGACCTGCTGGATGTGACCAGTTCGAGTGAGGAGCTTGGCAAGGATGCCCATCATGATTCCGAGCAGGGGAAAGTCACCTGGGTAACCCTCAAGGGGGAAGACCATGCCCGGGAGCTTGCAGCTGAACATACGCAGCGGGCCCGAAATGCTTTTGAATCGGTAGGAGGGGATCTTTCCTTTATGTTGGAGCTTACATCCTACATGCTCGACCGGAAAAATTGAAGTAACCGATCCAGTGGTGAACCCCGAGGACGAACAGAGTCATGCTCCCAGCCTTCAATCCAGGGACTGGCGGGAAAGGTTATCCACCTCCCGTGATATGGGTACCGGCTTTGCCGCACCCGGTGGAGAATTTACCCGGGCCTTGTATGAGTGGGCACTGACCGATCAGGGCTATTTTTTGCGGGATATACTGCGGGGCCGGAGGGTGGTGGAGCTCGGGGCGGGCATGATGCCTTTTGGCTATGCACTGGCGGCTACCTGTGGAGCCAGGAATTTTGTGGCTGTGGAGCCTTTTTATGCGGATATGCAGAAAAAATCAGTCTCCTGCCTGATCGAGGAGCGCCAGGGTACCCTGCCTCGTATTCCCTACAAGGTGGAATCGATGGATATGCTGGAGTACCTGAGGGGAAAGGCAGACAATCTTCTTTGCGTGGTGGCCTGCGGGATTGAGGATTGCATCTTGCCAGGCCCAGACTATCGAAAAAAAGTGGAGGGGGAGGTGGTTCGGGTACTGGAAGAGGATGCTTTCTTTTTAAGCTCACACAGCGATCTTTTCCCCCGGGAATTGAAGAGTGTCGAAGTCAATTTCCCCCGACCTTCCAACCCCAAAGTACAGGACCGTTTGCGATTGCATGGGAGAACTGATGCTTTTGACCGCTATGGAAAGAAAATTGAACGACTCCGCCTTGGGGTGAAGAGATGAGCGGTGTTCTTTCTCAGCAGGCAGGAAATCTTTTCTATTTGGAAAGGTCAAGGCAGGCCAAATCTCCCCGGGCATTTCGTAGGTAGAGCAATCCATTTGCCAGCACCGGCATGGTCCAACATTTTCCACCCATTACCTGTTCGCGGGTGATTTCTTTGAATTTTTCAGGCGTTGCTTCAGCGATGACCATTTCACCCTTTTGGCCCAGGGCCAGGATCTTACCCCCTGCTATGATAAGGGAACCCACCTGTAATCCGCGGTCGGTCTCCCTCCATTGCACCTGGCCTGATGCAAAGTTGAGGCACACAAAGTCTTTGGGACCGGCCATATGGACATTGCCGTCAAAGCCATAAAGGTGTCCTTCAAAAAGAATGGCGTGGTTCATGTGGGTGGAAAGATTCTGGTTTTCGTAAATTTTGACCAGTTTATTATTTTTCCACTCAAAGAGGGCACATCCTCTCCGGTACCCCGTGGATAGGAAAAGTTGATTTCCTTTCACAATAGGTGTGGATGCATTGGTCCGGTAACTGGTTTCCCAGGAGACAAAATCAAGAGTTTTGCCCTCCGCGGGATCGAGAAGCACCAGGCCTTCAGTTTTGAGGACTGCAATGATTTCCTTTCCATTGGGGCGAAAAATCGCCGGTGTGCCGTAGGCGGGGCGGTAATCTTTACTTTTCCAAAGATTTTTACCTGTGTTTTTATCCAGGGCGTAAGTGGCACCAGCTTCGATAAAAAGCTTGTTTCCCAAAATGTAGGGAGATGCTGAAAACCCCCACTCTGGAGGTTTGGGCATCCCGGATAGGGATAGCATATTTTTTTGCCAAAGTTTTTCTCCGTCTTTTACATCAAAGGCATGCAGCAGGCCATGTTTGCTGAGGCTGTAAACCACATCCCCATCTATCGCAGGAGTGGAGCAAGGACCTCCTTCGTGGAGATAGTCAATAAGGGGAGCAGGGTAGGAGGCCGACCAAAGGAGTTTACCGGTTTTTGCATGGAGACAGGACAGGGTTTCCTTCCCCCCGTATTTCTTTCCGTTGTGGCCCAGGGTGAAGACCCGATTGTCCGCGACCACCACCGAAGAAAACCCAACCCCAACCTTTTTCTTCCAAAGCAAATTTTCAAGGTCGGCTTTCCAATCCTGCTCAACGGATACCCCATCCCGGTTAGGCCCGAGCCAATGGGGCCAATCGGCACCCATGGCCCAGAAAATAGGGGTAAAGAAAAGGAAAATGATGACATTTTTCATAGGGAAAGCCAGATGGGGTGATTTTTATTTGGTGAGAGGAGGCTCCGGGGAAATCTTGAGGTTTTCCTGGGTTTGCAAGTGGGTTGCTTCGGCGATGAGCTTGTCCACTGATTGCCGCCCTTGATGAATACCGAAAGAAAGGTTGAATGTGCGGGTTTCCTTGGGAGCTAATTTCGGGACTCTTCCATATTTTCTTTCGACTAAGCGATTAAAAGGATAGCTGGTACCGGGCTCGATAGCGGTGTGATACCCGTCCTCCTCAGATGCGGTATTTTTCCGGATGGTTAGGCAGGGAAGTTCATGGGTTTTCCAGCGTACAGAGGTGGCAAGATCGCCACGACGGTTGCTTAAGAGTGCCAAGGATTGTGAGTTGGTATCGCTCAGGGGGGAAAGCAGGTAGACTTCCTCCTTAAAGCCTTCAGTCGGACCCCGTAAGGTGTTCCACTTTTGAATAAACCTGGAGGATTGGTCATCCATGGGGATAATTCTGGTGGCGGGAGCAAAAAGCATCGCACCTTCTTCAAGCATGGAAGAACCATAGCTTCCTTTGTATGTAAGCTGAAACTCCTGGTGGGAAGAGCCCTCATTTGTGAGTTGGTCGGATATTTGAAAATGATCCGATCCGGGAACCGTTGAAATTTCAGTGACAAGTTTGAGGCTGGGTCCTTTGAATGCTGCTTCAAACAGCGTGCCACGGATACGGATACGGTGCGGAGGGGCAGGGTCGACTAAAACTTCATAGTGCGAGGCCGGGGTGTTTTGAATTTTACCGTTTAGGGGGAGAAGCTGCTCTACCTTGTCCCCAGCCTTGCTGATATATTGATCCCTGCCCGGAGCTCCGGCAAATGCCAACCCGCCACGGCTCATCCACTCATTAAAACCCGCAAGCCAGCCCGATCCCCCCTGACTTTCAAGGTTGATGAAAGAGGGGTGAACGACTTCCTTTACGGGAGAATTCCAACCTAAACGAAGATCCCCAGAGGTGACCTCCAGGATACTCATGCCACGGGTGGGAATGACTACGATTTTGATCTTTCCATTATCAAGGGTTAACAGCTCCACGCCAGCTTGTTTGCCACCCGATAAAGTTTTCCGGGTAACTGACCATGGTGCCGGATAGTCTCTGCCTGTTTGGTCCCTGGAACTGGCGAGGTATTTGATAGGGCCGGTTTTGGAATGCGAGCCGGTTTCTGTGGGCTCTTCACCGGACGAAGGGAGGGTTATGTCTTTTTCGCAAGAACTAAGAAATATACAAGCCGTGAAAAGGAAGAAAAATTTCTGGTTCATAGGCTAATGCATTAAAGGAGAGAGCAGAGGAATCAATGACGAAAACCAATCATCTGATCCTTTGTCCTTTAATCCTGATGGTCGAGCCTTGCCTTCATAATCAGGTAAAGCTCACGGCTGATCCAGGCATCAGTCGCTGCGTAATGCTTTTGGGAGGGGGAAAGGGGTCTTTTTTGCCAGTTCGACAGCTGAGCTGATTTGGATAGCCTCTGTTTGAAAAAGATGGCGGTTAGGTTACGAAGTCCGGTTTGCTCAATTTTTAGAGACTTCGCAATTTGGGCGAGATCTTCAAACCCATCCGGGGAAAATTCTTCGATTTTTTGCAGGTTGTGCAGGTCATCCTTGAGGGCCACCCCCGTCTTGATGATTTTGGGGTTCTGCAATATTTCCACCAAGGGGCCTAATTTGAAAACAGGATACAGTCGGAATAAGAAAGCCTGGTCTGCAGTGGCTAGCTGTATGAGCGCCGGGGGGTTGTTTGGGCCTTTTTTGAAATTGGGTTTGCATTCTATATCAAACCCAAGAATGGGGTGTTTTTTGAGTCGAGCGGCTAACCGGTTAAAGGTCTTGGAATCTTCGGCCACCTGAACCGCTCCGTGAAAGCGAATGAGGGGCAATTCATTGATCGTTTCTTTATCCAGCCTCTTCGGGATTTCATCATCAGGAGAGGGGATATGATTCATGCAGGAAATTACAGGGTGATGGTCAGACCATCATAGGAATGCAGGATTTCGCAAGGGAATTTTCTCGCCGATGGAGCCCCAGGTATACCCGGTTGTGTTTCCTTAATGGCGGAGCGTGAGGTCGCAAGGAATTTCTTGGTATGGGCCTCAAACTCTTCAAGGTCCTGGTCACTTGAGCCTGGGTCGTGATGAAAGATGGCCAGGGTGGCAACCTCACCACGGGCGGCAAGTTCAACCCCCATGACATTACTTGAATGACCCCAGTGTTCCCGGTTTCCAATAGACTGGGAATGAGTGTATGGGGCATCAAAGATAAGCAGGTCAGCCCCACGGATAAAGTCCACATAGGGGTAGTTTTTGGAGTGTGCCGCATTTTTGTGCTCTGCATCAGTGGAATAAACCACAGATTTCCCTTCACAATCTATCCGGTAGCCATAAGAAGTACCGGGATGGTCCTGTTCGAAAAGAGTAATTTCTGCCCCACAAAGGTCGAGTTTGTCCCCCGGTTTGTGAACCTCGAAAGAAATCTCAGCATTGAAGGTATTCATATCAATGGGGAAAAACGGGGTCTTCATTTGCCCCTTCAAGCTTTTCTCTAAATCTTTATGCCCCCCATGAAACACAATTTTATTCGACGGATCGTAGGCAGGGACAAAAAAGGGGATGCCCTGAATATGATCGTAGTGGAGGTGTGATATAAAAATATGAAAGGTGGTATTTTTGACTCCGCCTTTGGCGAACTCCTGGCCTAAAGGCCGAATGCCTGATCCTGCATCCATAATTAGCTTTTCCTTGGATTTGGTTTCGATGTAGACGCAGGGAGTATTGCCTCCCCAGCCGTAACCAAGGTGAAAAGGAAGCTTTTTATCCACAAATTCAATGATTTGTCTTTCGGATCGTAAGTCCTTTCCGCGGGCAGCGAGGAGGGCACCCACAATCTTCTTATTTATCTCAGTGGAGGAATAAGCCGTAGGTATGGATCCGCGGGTGCCTTTGAAGTGAACTTTCATAGAAACGAAATCCGTTCTTCTGTCTTTCGTCGAAAATGGCAATTAAATTTTTTG
Source organism: Opitutales bacterium (assembly GCA_965661905.1). Classification (GTDB taxonomy): domain Bacteria; phylum Verrucomicrobiota; class Verrucomicrobiia; order Opitutales; family Seribacteraceae; genus Seribacter. The sequence goes on along the minus strand of CBFIFQ010000035.1, from coordinate 14,223 downwards.
AACACTGAATGGTGCCTGTTTATAAATGTTAACGATCTTGGCTTGATGTTACGCGAACTTCGGGTCATTTTCTAAGGATGGCAGAAAGTTATGATATTAACCACCCGATCTATCAGGTCGGCCCATCGACTCTCACTTTTACTCAGTTACTGAATTACTTCATTGATCCATCCTATCAGCGCGGGAACTTATCGAGGATTTCAGATTTACATGTCAAAATAGGTCGGCCTGTCAGCTTTCGTATTGATGATGACCTCACTCCTTTGCCAGAAGGTGCACCGGTAACAGAGGATTGTATCCGTTATATCTTAGGCATTCTTTTGGGGGAATCCCACCTGGAACAGGTCCTGGATATGGATAATCCCCGTGACCTGGATACCGCTTTTGAGTGGGAGGCCCAAAAGGTAAACTTTCGTCTTAATGTTTTTAAGGATAGGGATGGGCTGGCTTTTGTGATGCGGGTTTTGGCATCCAATATCCCTGCGATTCAGGAAGTGGGGTTGCCTTCCGAGAAGATCTGGCAGGATATCACTTCCCTTAAAAGAGGGCTGGTCCTGGTGACGGGGGTGACCGGCAGTGGAAAGTCGACCACCATATCATCACTCATCAATCATATTAATTTGTATCGGAAAACCCGAATCATTACCCTGGAGGACCCCGTGGAGTTTTTATTTAAGAGCGAAAATTCCATGGTCTCGCAGAGGCAAATAGGGCAGGATGTTTCCTCGTTTTCCGATGGACTTCGCAGTGCTTTACGGGAAAACCCGGACATCATATTTGTCGGTGAAATTCGTGACACGGAAACGGCTTCCCTTGCCCTCAGCGCTGCCGAAACTGGTCACCTTGTGTTTTCCACCCTGCATACCCGTGACGCCAAAGGGGCGCTGAGCCGCATCGTTGATATGTTCCCATCGGAGCAGACGAAAAGTTTATGTTTACAGTTGTCCTTTAGCTTGTCCTTTGTCCTGAGCCAAAAACTTGTTCCACGTGCTGATGGGAATGGGCGGGTATTGGCGATGGAGGTCTTACGGAATCTTCCTGCGTTGGGGAACCTAATACGAACAGGAAACTGGCAGCAGGTGTACTCCACCATGGAAACCCAGGCGAAAGAAGGAATGATGACGATGGAACAACACCTTTTGCACCTGTACCAACATGGGGTTATTTCCAAAGAGTCTGCTATTACTTACACCAATGACGCCAGTATTCTGGAACGACTTGGCTAACAGTGAGATTTGATTAATGAATAGAAATAAGACCAGGTTGGGTAAGCCATTTTATTTATTGCTTTTTGTGTGCCTTGCATCTGTTTCTATTATTACCTTTTATGGAGAATCAAAAGTTAACCGCTCCCTTCCATCCTCTTCAGGGAAAGACAATAACATGAGTGATCATAACCTGGTTACAAAAACGGATGAGGAATGGAAAGAGATTTTATCCGAGAAACAGTTCTATATTCTCCGGAAAGCCGGGACTGAACGCCCGTTTGGGGAAGAATACAAGGAGTTCAGTAAACAAGGAAAGGGGAAATACCTGTGTGCAGGTTGCGATACGGAACTATTTGCGTCTGATACCAAGTTTGATTCGAAGTGTGGTTGGCCTTCCTTCTACGATCCCGCAAATGCCAAGAATGTTAACACCTTTGAAGATTATCACCTGGGATACAAAAGAATCGAGGTCAGGTGTGCGGTTTGTGACGGTCACCTTGGGCATGTTTTCAAGGGGGAAGGGTTTGATACCCCAACGGACAAACGTTACTGCATCAATGGAGCTATCCTGAAATTTATTCCCGCTGAGAAGCCCGCAGAATCTAAAAAATTGGAGGACGAGTAAGTTGATAGCTTATTTTACACTAGTCTTCAGGCTTCCCCAACCCTAGGCATGGCTTCATCAAGGCACTATTTTTTCGGTTTAATTTTTCGTTTTGTTGCCGTTTTTTCTCTTTTTATTTTTCCAATTATCTCGACTTACTGTGAGAGCGAGGAGGCGGAAAGCGGACTTATACCAGCTGCTGAAAACGGGGTCCGCAATCTTCGTATGCCCGGCTTTGATGACACTGGCATGATGGCATGGGAGCTCTTTGCCAAGGAGGTAGATTTTCAAAATGATGGGGTTTATGAGGCTTTTGACTTGGTTCTTGAAACCATGACTGGCTTCAATGAGTCGCTTGCCAAAAGTAAGCGGGGACTCTTTAAACCGAGCCAGGGAGAGGCCTGGGGTGATACCGTGCTGGAAGTACAGGGCAAAGGGTTTTGGGCTCAGGGAAAGCGGTGGTCCTGGGCAAATAAAATTGATCAGGGGGATCAGTTAATGGCTTTCAAGGAAAACGGAGAGGTTTTGTTTAAGGAGAACCTTTTGCTTGAGAAAGATCAAAAACCAGAAAGATCAACTTCTCCTCAAGAGCAGGATTCTATTTTTAAGACCCATACCAGTGCCAATTATATCGAAATTTTGGAGTTATCCCCAAGTCAGAATCGGTTTTTGCTGGAGGGGCAGGTGACGGTCAAATCGGAAAGCCTGGAAATTGAATGTGCCTGGATGGAGATTCTTTTTGAGAAGGATGCGAATGCATCGCTTGGAGATTCATCACTCGGGAAAATTTCCAAAATAATGGCAAGAGGGAAAGTGGAAATGAAACAGCATGGACGCCGGTCATATGCAGATGAGTTAACTATAGAAGCACTAAGCGGGCAGGCTTTACTGAAAGGGAATGCCCGTGTGGAAGATGATGAATACGGCATAGCTGAAGGCTCTGAAATTGTACTTGAAAAAGGCAAGCGTAGAGCTCAGGTTATAGGTGGAAAAGGTCAGCGTCCGAGCTTGCAGTTACCTGAAATTCCAGATTTTGGATTCCCTAAATAAGGATAAGTCTTTTGAAAGAAGAAATAGAAAAGTCTTTGCAAGTACGCTCGGTGTCCAAGAACTATGGTAACAAATATGTGGTAAATGGCGTAGACCTAGAGGTACATGCCGGAGAGATCGTTGGTTTACTTGGGCCCAATGGGGCAGGAAAGACGACTACTTTTTCAATGGTTAGCGGTTTTACCAAGCCTTCGAGCGGTGAAATCCTTCTCAATGGAAATGACATCACCCATTTACCCCCTCACAAAAGGGCCCGGGTGGGGTTGGTTTACTTGCCGCAAGAGTCGTCGGTTTTTCGTAAGCTCACCGTGGAAGATAATATTCGGGCAATCGCCCAAACCTTAAAGCTGGGAAAAAAACGGGAGGATGAATTGGTCAAGCTTCGCCTGGAGGAATTAAAACTCACCCGACTTGCCAAGCAAAAAGCCTTTACTTTAAGTGGTGGTGAAAGGCGTCGTTTGGAAATAACCCGTGCCTTGGTGCTAAACCCCGACTTCCTTCTGCTTGATGAGCCATTTGGTGGAGTGGACCCCATTAGTGTAAGTGAAGTGATGAAGATCATCCTTTCCCTGAAAGAGAAGGGAATTGGCGTTTTTATCACCGATCATAATGTCAGGGAGACTCTCCGGATCGTGGACCGGGCATATTTGCTCTATGACGGTAGAGTGTTGGCCCATGGTGATGCTGACTATCTCCTTAAGGATGAGGAAACACGTTCCAAGTACCTGGGTGAAGACTTTATTGCTTAATTTTGCATGATGAAAAGTAATTATTCCAATATTCCCTATTCAGTGGAAAGCATCGCCGTTCAAGAGTTTTTTGAAAATTATGGAGAGCAACTTCAATTAAGACTGGTAACTTCCAAGAAAACCTTATCCCGCAGCACAATCAGGGAAAAAAGCGTAAACCGTCCCGCCCTTGCGGTTACGGGGTACTTTAAATATTTTGCCCACAAGCGCATCCAGTTATTTGGGGCCGGGGAAATGGGGTTTTTCCGGGAACAATCCAAGACCCGAAGGAAAAATGTAATATCCACTATGGCATCCAAAAAGATTCCCTGTGTGGTGGTATCCAGAAATTTAGCGCCCACGGCCGAGATGATTGAGGTATTGGAAGAACATGGGGTTCCTTTATTTCGTACCTCGCTTAGTTCGAAGGCCTTCACGACTGAAGTAACTGTCTTGTTGGAGGAAAAATTCGCCCCGCGTTCATCTCTTCATGGCACCTTGTTGGAGATTCGTGGCATTGGTACTCTGATCAGAGGCGAAAGTGGAGCAGGTAAAAGTGAAGCAGCCTTGGCACTTTTGGAAAGAGGGCACAGCCTGGTTGCTGATGATGTGGTTAAAGTAAAGTTACTCAGCGATCATACACCGGTTGGCTTTTGTGATGAACTCAACCGTGGATTTATGGAATGTCGTGGTATTGGGATTATCAATGTGGAAAAATTATTCGGCAACCGATATGTCCGACTGGAAAAAAATATCGAGCTCGTGGTGACATTACTGGAAGAATCCAATGAAAATGAACTGGAAAGAACAGGTTTAGAGAGAAAATACTACGACATTTTAGGAGCTCCCGTTCCTCATATGGAGATTCCCGTGCGGGTAGGCCGAGACATGGCACGGTTGATTGAAGTGGCGGCGATGGTTCAAGCGGCCCGGCAGTTCAGTTATGACTCTGCGATTGATTTTAATGAAAAGCTTTTAAAAAAGATGAATGAAGGCTAAGAAAAAGCCGAATTATCCCCCCCTTTTTTTTTCTAAGTGCCGAATTATCAGCTAGCTCGGTGAGTGGGTAAATTTTGTATGGGATGCAAGCCCAAAAGTATAAAAAACTTATGGACTTAGCTATGTGAATAACTTGTGAGGAAGTTTCGTCAATTATCCGAATTTTTTTCTTGGTTTCATTTGGTTTCTTCGTCAAAAGATATGGTATCCCTAAACCCTTTACCTCAAACCCTTCAAAATTATAAATGCCTCTGAATATTTCGTAAACTACTGCAAACCAATTGTTTGTCGTATATTTACTGCCCGTATTTCTTAGTTGTTTATAATTTTAATTCTCACTCGTTCGCTTGAAACTTAATTACCTCATTTTCAATGAATTAAGGCAGTCCTAAGTCCTTGTGAATAAATCTTAATCCCCTATGTCTATCTCTGTTTCAACCCCTGATACTTTTTGGAGTTCCCTTCGTGAGCAATTACTCGAGGTTATTCCTGCAGACACCTTCCGAGTTTGGTTCGACAACATGCGTGTTGGTCACCTTGACGAAGATGGTTGCGAATTGATCACCCCCAATGAATTTTCGGCCATTTGGATTCGAGATAATTACCTCGATGTCATTCGTCAAGAAGCTGATCGTCTTGTGGGAAGACCTTTCACCGTCGAGCTTCTTGGTGACCTTGGAGAAGGTAACAATGCCCTCGAATCCAATGACCGTTTAAAGCCTAAACATTCCAAGTCATCAGGTTCAAGAATGACTGGTCCCGCACTCAAGGGTCGCTCTCTTGGCATTAACCCCAAAAATACCTTTTCTAATTTCATCGTGGGAGGTGCTAGCGAGCTTGCTCACGCTGCCTGTGTTGCCGTTTCCAATGCACCAGCCCATGCATACAACCCGCTTTTTCTCTACGGGGAAACCGGGTTGGGGAAAACTCATCTCATGCATGCGGTTGCCCACCAGGCTCTCAATCGGAACCCTTCCTGTCGGATTACCTATGTTTCCTGTGAAAAATTTACCAATGAATTTATCCGGGCGATCCAGGAAAATACCCTTACCAAATTCCGCTCTCGGTACCGTAGTGTAGACTACTTACTCATCGATGACATTCAGTTTCTTGCCGGTAAGGAAAGAATTCAGGAAGAATTTTTCCATACCTTTAATGAGATTTATGAGGCTCAAAGACAAATTTTGCTAACCAGTGACCGGCCGGCTGGTGAAATTGACAAAATCGAGAGCCGTTTGCTTTCCCGTTTTCAATGGGGTTTGGTTGCCGACATCCAGGCTCCCGACCTTGAAACAAGGGTGGCAATCTTATCTAAAAAGTCGGAGGCCATGGGTATTTCCGTAGAGCCTGAAATTATTGAGTTTCTTGCCAAGAATATTTCCAGAAATGTACGCCGTATGGAAGGCGCATTGACCCGGGTCGCCGGCTATGTCGGACTTACCCGAAAAAAGGCTGACCTTGAAACCGTTCAAAGATTACTAAGGGACATTTTAAGAGAGGAAAACCTGAGCCGTATCACCATGGAAACGATACAGAAGAAGGTGGTTGATTACTATCATTTGAGAATGGCAGATATGCTCTCTCGTAGGCGTCCCGCGAACATTGCTTTTCCGAGGCAGGTGGCTATGTATTTATCCAGGATGCTCACGGAGCACTCCCTTCAGGAAATTGGTGCTGCCTTTGGTGGTAGGGATCACGGAACGGTGATTCATGCGTGCAAAACAGTTGAAAATATGATGGATCAGGACACTTCCATTAAACATTCTGTTGAATTTCTAAACGAGCAGCTTTCTCAGTCCATGGAGTAAGATTTTATTTCCAATCACCCCAACATCTTAGGTTGTCTATTGTTTTACTTTTTCATATCCTATGCTGAATATGACCTTTTCTGAAGATACATCCGACCCCCAAAATTCCGAAAGCCAGTCTCCGCTAAATGCAGAGGCTCCGACTGAACCTACGGAGGAGCAGAAAATTGAAATCGCTCGCTGGGTTGCAGAGGGCATGGGCTTATCAGATGTGCAGAAGAAAATTAACACAGACTTTGGTGTAGTCATGACCTACATCGATGTGCGCTTTCTTGTCGATGATTTAGACCTTACCCTGACGGACAAGGAAGAGGAAAAACCAAAGGAAACTACGGATTCCACAGGAAACGATCCTGTTGCCGCTGATGCCGATGGAAGTTTAACCCCGGGTGGGGTATCGGTTGAGGTTGACCCTGTCACTCCTCCGGGTGCGATGGCCAGTGGTTCGGTTACTTTTTCGGATGGCCAAAATAAGAAATGGACATTGGATCAATTTGGAAGGCTTGGCCTATCCGGGGGAGATGAATCTTACAAACCTTCGGATGAGGATGTGATGGAATTCCAGAAGCAACTGGATGCATCTCTCCGTGGGAGAGGTTTTTAGTTGGCTGCTTTGGGGTAAGCCCGAATTCCTCCTCTGACTGCCCCGGGTTCCACGGAGCCAAAGTTTTCCTTGAACCTGGAGTCCAACGGGCGGCTGTTGGGCATAGATAGCCATACCCGTAATAGGTGTCTTCTTTTTTCCGGGTTTTGATGGTCTGTAAAGCTCGTTCTTCGGTGCAAGGTTGTCCAATTGTTGAGAAAGAGTAAGTCACCCCTGTTAAGGGTGATGCGGGTATGTAGTTCGCTTCTTTCACAGACTGAATCAAGGAAGCCTAAGGCTTCCAATTGTTCAGTTGTGAGGGTGGGGCAGTCGGGATCCTGGTGAGCCCGGTCTATTAAAACACGAAGATAAGAACAGGCAAAATAGTTGTTTTTCCAGGAAAAAATCGGTTGCAGGCAATAGGGTGCCGGGTTGTGGGAGTCGATGTTATGTGTTTTGTACGGGAACGAAGAACATAACACTTCGTGCAAATCCTGTCGCTCCTCTAGGATGATCTCTTCCACCTCTTGGCTTTTGACAATTTGATTTTCACCTCCAGATTTTGCAGGTTGAAGGCATAGGAAACCAATGACATCACAGCGGTCCGTATGAAAACTTAACCTACGGTTTGAATAGGGTCCCCGGGCCCGCTTATCATTTTCTGCAAAGCCATGATCCTTTATATCAAGTACAAGATCTCCCTGCGTGTTTTGGGAAACTGGGGTGCCCATTTTTTTTGAAATACGAAGGAAAAAATCCCTGCTCTCATCTTCTAGCTCCTGATCCTTGAAGGGATTAGCTATGTGGATAAGCCCTGATTTATTTTCCAGTTCTTCCAGGAAAGACTTGGGTGAAAGCCAGTCCAAACTTTCACTCATAAGCAATCGCAGGGCAAAGGGTATTTGATGATAAACCTGGACCTTGATTACCGGTCATGGTGATGAAGCTTTCCAGGAGTTTGGTTTTAACTTAGTTTTGGGCGATTGCTCCAAAAGATCCAACCATTTGCATGAACATGGAGAAATTGAATTCTTTTTCTTCGATGGTTTCAAGTTTGGGCCATGCCGGTAGGGATTGAAGGATACTTGAATCGCCGCGTTGAATCGAAGAAATAGAGAATTTGCCGATTTTGGTAGATTTTAAATTTCCTTCGAGGTCGAAGGAGAGGGTGGACAGCTTCGCTTTAGAATCTTCTTTGGAGATAGACCTTATGGGAAAAGTGGTCCCACCTTCAGCGTTTTGAGTGGCTTCAAGCCAGATCAACTTACGCTGTAAAATATGATTCCACAAAACCTCCCGCCCCTTGGTGGTGGCAATGTATGGATTTTCGAGGAATGAACTCCCATTTTCTAAAAATTTGGCAAAAGAAGAACCGAAGTTGAGCTTAAAATTGTAACTAAATGCTCCAGTGGTCACATCCCGGTTAATGGCAATGCCAGGCATGGGGAGGGCACCCTGGGAAAGAAAGTGATAAATCTGATTCGAATCAGGGCTTAAAATGGAGGAGGAATTTTCACTACTTTTATACCCCATGTATAACTGGTTGTTCTTGCGGTATTGAATTTCAATTGTTTGTTCTGTTTTGGAAAGGCCGACTAAGATTTGGTTTTGCACTTTCTTTCCATCCTCAGAGCTACTGTCCCACTCTGTAGTGATGGCCAGGCAATTCACCTCTTGACTTAATTTATCAATTGCCGTTTCGAGAGCATCAAGCAGGGCAGACATTCTATCTTCCATAAAGGTAATGCCACTTGCATACGACTGTAAGGTTTCTTGCCAGGCTGGGTCCGGTGTATTCTTTGCCCCATTTTCGAGAATTTGAATTGCCTTTGTCTGCTCCTGGTCGAGATGGTGTGAAAAGGCGATAAAGGCCATCATCGAAGGGCTGGCAATTGTCTTGGGAGGAAGGTTGGAGATTAACTCTCTGACTTTGGAGGTATCGGGCGAATTTCCAAAAAGGTCATTCTTTATTTGATAAATGATCATCTTTTCCGAATTTACCTCTTCAGTGGAAAGTTGAGACAGGTAAAAGGAAAGGCAGAATTTAGCATCGCCTCCTGAAACCTGAGATAAGGAGTGAATTTTTTCCTGGGTGCCCTGATCACTAAAAACAATTTTTAAAACTTGCCCAATGGGGCTTGATTTCTCAGCAATTTCCTTAAGGGAACTTTGGGCTGTTTTTTCAAGTTCTTCCACCTCGGCCAAAGTGGCCAAAAGAAAGGCTCGTAGGCGAAGCGATACATCCTTAAAAAGGTCCGGTCCTTTCATTCTGGCAATGAACAAAAGAGTTTTGCAGTAAGTGACGGCAAACTCTTTGCTTCCCAAATTTCCCTGATCCGCTTTCTTTATAAGAAGCCCAGTAAGGCGGGGAGATCCGTTGTCAAAGGAACTTATAAATTGTAAGCTTGGTAAACTTTGGGGATATTTAAACAGGAGCAGGTCTGTGGCATTATCCACTACTTTGGGGAGGTTTGCTGCTTTTCCCGCCATCATATAATCCATGGCAATTCTTGGAGCCAGGGGGGATTCAGGTGAGTTGGCTAAAAAGTCGGCCGCTTCGTCGAGGAAGCCATTTAAATCTGGTTCCTGTAGGTAATCCTCATAAAAAGGAATCCGGTCCGCGGCGTAACCACAGCATGTTAATCCAAGAAGAAAAATAAAAATGTAGCATATATTTTTAACAGACATAACTTATCCGCTTATTTCATTGGATCCCCGCCATTGTCAATGCCAAGAGCATTAAAGGGAGGAAAAGGCGCTCTTTATTTTATCTAGTGTCCTGGAGATTATTTCTTGATTGTGCTGAGAAGATAGAAAGCAGGTTTCATAAGAAGAGGGAGGGAGGTATACACCTAAGGAGAGTAATTTTCGGAAGATGTGATTGAATTGCTCATGCTTACAGGCGATCGCCTGGTCAAAATTTTCGACCCTGGTCTCGCTGAAGTAAAAGCAGAGCATGGATCCTGCCTGAGGAACTTGGAGGGGGATTCCATAAGTTTCGGCGATTTCAAGAATCCCCTTGGCGAGCATTTGCCCCATACTTTCCATGGAATCGTAGGGCTTTTCTTCCTTAAGTATTCGAAGGGATTCGATACCAGCAGCCATGGCAAGAGGGTTTCCGCTGAGGGTGCCGGCTTGATAGACCGGGCCCAAGGGAGCAAGGTGGTCCATGATTGCAGTTTTTCCGCCTAATGCTCCCACCGGTAAACCTCCTCCGATAATTTTCCCCATTGCTGTTAGGTCAGGCGTGATTCCCGTTCTTTCCTGAACTCCACCGATACCCAGGCGAAAACCGGTCATGACTTCATCAAAAATGAGCAGGGTTTTATGTTCGCTGCATAAGCTTCTCAACCGTTCCAAGTACCCGGGGGTCGGAAGAATAAGACCGCAGTTTGCCGGAAATGGCTCGATGATAACAGCCGCAACTTCGTCTTTATTCTGGCTTAAAGCCTCGGCGACTGCCTCCTCATCATTGTATGGCAGGACGATGGTCTCTTTGGCTAAGCTTTCAGGTACCCCTGCACTGTCAGGATTGCCCAGAGTTAAGGCACCTGAGCCTGCCTTGACGAGCAGACTGTCCACATGACCGTGGTAACAGCCGGCAAACTTGATAATTTTGGATCTGCCGGTGTATCCACGGGCTAGTCGGATACAGGACATGGTGGCCTCGGTTCCACTATTACACATACGAACCTTCTCCACGGATGGAACCACTTCAGCAATTAATTCAGCCATTTCGACTTCAGCAGGTCCCGGGGTACCAAAACTTGTTCCATTCTCAAGTGCTCGGGAGATTGCTTCTCGAATACGCGGATGATTATGCCCGTGGATCGCCGGTCCCCAGGTACAGACATAGTCGATGAGTTTCTGCCCGTCAGCGGTGGTCAGGTGGCAACCATCCGCCTGTTTAGTAAAAAAAGGAGAGCCTCCAACGGAGCGAAACGCACGAACCGGAGAATTGACTCCCCCGGGGATAAGTTTCTTTGCTTTTTCAAAAAGAGCTTCTGATTCTGATTTCATAAAAATTGTTTTTTTTAATTTTGGTATTTTTGAACGATGGGGATTCGGCGCCCAATCCCAAAAGCAAGAGGGGTTGTCTTGAGTCCAGGGGCCGCCTGGTTTCGTTTATATTCATTTAAGTCAACCATTCGAATAATTTTCCGGGTGATTTTCTCATCGTAGCCAGACTGAATGATAGTTGCTGCTGACTTTCCTTCCTCTACATAAGCTTTTAAAATACCGTCCAGTACTTCATAATCGGGTAACGAATCACTGTCTTTTTGATCAGGTCTTAATTCTGCAGATGGTGGTTTTTCAATGGTATTTACCGGAATCCGTATCTGTCCCTTATTCAGGTGTCGGGCCAGGTCAAAAACCTGGGTTTTGGGAACATCGGAAATGACCGCCAACCCACCACACATATCTCCGTACAGCGTACAGTAGCCGACAGCCAATTCACTTTTGTTACCGGTGGTGAGCAGGAGGGCACCAAATTTATTGGAAATGGCCATTAGCAGAAGACCCCTTGAACGAGCCTGGAGATTTTCCTCGGTCACATCCAGCGGTTTTCCCTCAAAGAGAAAAGACAGTTCATGAGTTGCGGCGGTGACTACAGACTCGATGGGAATGGTGTGGAATTCAATACCCAGGTTTTGGGCCAGTGCCAATGCGTCCTCCTTGCTATGTTCACTTGAGATAGCCGAGGGCAGGCTTACACCCAGGACATTTCCTGCTCCCAGTGCTTCCACTGCGAGGGCGGCAGTAACTGCTGAATCAATCCCACCGCTCAAGCCGACCAGAGCCCTGGAGAAACCACTCTTATGGGCATAATCCCGAATGCCCAAAGTGAGGGCAGACTGCAGCCTGTCCATACTTGAGCTTGGGGGATCTGAGGACTTGGGGGTACTCGTAAGATCGTGAATGCAAAGGTCTTCCTTAAAGGCTTTGCAGACCGCAACGACTTTGCCAGCTTGATTGAGGGTGGTGGAAGTGCCGTCGAAAATGAGTTCATCATTTCCGCCTACTGCGTTTATATATGCAACGGGGCAGGCAATTTTTTTGGTCACTTTCTTGAGGAGACCTTGCCGGGTTTTTTCTTTCCCAAAATACCACGGGCTTGCCGATAAGTTGAGGAGCAGGTCCGGTGCATTTTCCGCAATTTCATCCAGTGGGTCCGAAGTATACCTCGACCCTTCTAGATTCCAGATGTCTTCACAAATGGTGACCGCTATTTTTATCCCTGAAAAATCCCGGTACATACCCGAATGACCAGCTTCAAAGTACCGGCTCTCATCAAATACATCATAGGTGGGTAAAAGTCTTTTTCGAAATACCTGCTCAATCTTTCCGGCTTCGCACCAGGCCGCTGCATTATAAATACAGCCTTTAGCATGCAGAGATGACTCGGGGAAGCCAACAAGAGCGGGTGTGGAAACAGTATGTTCGCAAAACCGGATAAGGGCAGCATGGCAGTCTTGAAGGAAATTCTCTTTGTGCAGCAAGTCCCGGGGAGGGTAACCGCAAAGAAAGAGTTCCGGGAAGACCACGATATCTGCTCCTTGCTCAACCAGTTGCCTGTAGGCGTCGATAGCGAGCTCCAGGTTGCCCTCAAGATCCCCGACTGTAGGGTTAAGTTGAGCAATCCCTATCTTCATGTGTTTGCCTTCCCATCAAAAGTATTCATAAGAAATGCTTAAATTATGGTAATCGAAAGACAAAAAGCGAACTCGAAGCAGTCAAATCTGATAATTCTGGCTTCAGGGTCGCCCCGCAGGACCCAGTTGCTTGACGAGTATAATATTTCTCACGAAGTTATACCGTCCAAAGCTGAAGAAATTTCATTCCACGAGGATGGGCCACTTTCTTTGGTCATGGAAAACGCAAAGATAAAGGCATCAGATGTGGCGGAACAATTTCCTGAACGATTGGTGTTAGGTGCTGATACCATCGTATCTTTGGGCAAGCAGATCTTTGGGAAGCCTACTGATATTCAAAATGCGGAACAAATGCTTGCTTTATTATCAGGGAAAACCCACTTGGTGAGCACGGGGGTATGCATAATTTGCAAAAATACAGGTTATTTGGAAACACGGGTTGAAAGCAGTGAAGTAAGCTTTCAGGATTTATCCCCTGAAATGATCAAAAAATATTTTCAATTTGTGAACCCTCTGGACAAGGCGGGGGCTTATGCTTTGCAAACTAAACCTGAATTGATCATCAAAGATTTTGTCGGATCCCATAGCAATGTGGTTGGCCTACCCATGGAAATGGTTTCTGCCTGGCTCGGGGAATCTTTCTCCTAGGGTATATTGCGTGACTGGATAAAGAAAGGGCTGGTTGGAAGTTTTAATCTTTCTTTCACCAATTAAATAGAGATAACCTTGTTTTACGACTTCACCTCCCAGTGCGATTCCTATATAAAGAAAGATTGGTCCTATTTTCCAACCAAAAATTCTTTACCTAACAAACCAAAACGAATGAACATCACTTTGCAAAATCGTCCGATTTTTCATCTAACTAACGCCTTTTTACTTATCTTAATGTGTGTGAATGTGACAAAGTCACAAGCAGAAAAGCAGAAACCTGCCGGGGCAGATATCCAAGCCGGGTATGCCTGGACTACGGATCACATGCATGTCGGGGTAAGGTGGCAGCCATTTGGTTTAAAAAAATGTGAGGAGTATGACGCCAACCGGCCTTTGATTAAGGAACACAGCAGTTATGCCCAGTTTTGGGTCAGCTGGGCGGCGGCCGAACCCCATCAGAAAAATACCGATTATCAAAATAATTTGTCCGGCTACCTCCAAGCCATTGACCATGCGGTCAATTTGTGCATGGAGCGCGGATTACAGGCGGAACTAGTGATGTGGCATTGTCCATCCTGGGCGTCTGAAAGTGGGAAAGCTGGAGCCTGGCGTCCCCGGGAAGGGGAATACCCGAAGTTTGTGGCTCGTATGGCCAAGCATTTTAAGGGCAGGGTAGGAGCTTACCAATTGTATCATGAGGTGAATTTGCAAGGCATGATGCAGGAGGGAGATATTAACTTTATAATGGATGAGATTTTCACCAAGGGTGCAATCTCGGTCCGGGAGGTTTATAATGCTGAGCCTAAAACTCCCGTGATTGTTTCCACTTCAGGAATTTCTCCCTGTGAAGCTTGTGGCTCCCTCGAGGGCCTGGAGGGCAAAGGGGCTGCTGCTGTGGATGACTTTTATACCAAACTTGTGGCCAATGATAAAATGAT
>CBFIFQ010000034.1:0-25136 GCA_965661905.1 Opitutales bacterium | reverse complement strand
CAGGTCACGCATGGCACCTCCGACAAAAGAAGAGTGCGATCAACTATTCTGCGATATGCACAAAGGGTCCGATGAGGCCCGTAAGGAACTCATAGAACGACACATCCGCCTCGTTGCCTCGATTGCCCTCAAATTCAGGCAAACCAATGTATCCATGGAAGATATCATGGCAGAAGGCATACAGGGTCTCGTTCTAGCTTTGGACAAGTTTGATCATACCCGCGGTATCAAGCTAAGCACATACGCCGCCTGGTGGATTCGCCAGAGGATTCAACGCCTGATAGGAAAAATGTCCGGCGCCGTTGCCATCCCCCATGATGTTTCCCAAGGCAAAAGAAAGGAAAACCTTGTAAAATCACAACTCCAGGTGGAACTTGGCCGCAACCCCACCGATGAAGAGGTCACGCATGCACTTGGTACGGACCGAAATTTATCCAACCGTGTAAAATTCGCACCAGCAAGTACGCTCTCTTTGGACGAACCTCTCGGTGAAGACTCTGACCAGACATTGGGTGATGTCATTTCCGAGGAGGAAGAACTTTCCCAGTCGTATCGTGAGGATGGTTCGCTTTCGGACGACATCAAGGTCGCTCTTAGCTTTTTAGATCAAAGAGAAAAGAAGGTTCTTAGCATGAGATTTGGTATTGGTGCGGACGACTCCATGAAGCTCGACGATATCGCTGAGGTCTTGAATGTTTCCGGAGAAAGGGTTCGCCAACTTGAATCCCTCGGACTCCGCAAACTGCGGGCGGTGCTTATGCAAAATGGAAAAATCGACTTTCGGCAACTAGATAAGCTTGTAAGTACAGAAATTCGTGGCAAAACCAAGATGAGTCCTCTAGAGTTGTCTCTTGTCTTGGACTCTGCTGCGTAAATATGTCTTTTTCTATATCTAAATGGGTTTGTCCCCCACCTGAAATCACAACTGAGCCTGATGATCTTAGCAACAAGGTCGAGTGGTTTCGTTGTCTCCCTTTCATTGTCATCCATCTCTTAGCTGTATCCGCTTTTTTTTATCCGGTTACCCTTTACTGTGTTCTTTTAGCAGTCGTTTCCTACAGCTTACGGATGTTTACCATCACTGCTTTCTACCACCGGTATTTTTCCCATCGCTCGTTTAAGACAGGCAGGGTGGTGCAGTTCATAGGAGCTTTTATTGCCTGCAGTTCAGGGCAAAGAGGTCCGTTATGGTGGGCAGCCCATCATCGTCGTCACCACCGTCACTCGGATACAGACCAAGATATACACTCCCCCCATGCCAAGGGTGTATTTTGGAGCCACACCCTCTGGTTCATGACCGATTATGCTGTGCCGACCCTGCTCAAAGAAATTCCAGACTGGTTGAAATTTCCTGAGCTAAGGTTCATCAACCGTTATGATTGGATCCCCGTTTTGGTTCTCGGCTATGGATGTTACCTCTTAGGTTCATGGGATTGGTTTCATTCCGCTACCGGCTTGAATAGCTTGACCACCTTCATTTGGGGTTTCTTGGTCCCGACCGTTTGCCTTTACCATGCCACTTTTGCGGTTAATTCAATTTCACACCTGTTTGGCAAAAAGAGATTCGATACAGGGGACGAGAGCAGGAATAACGGTTTGGTTGCCCTCCTGACCTTCGGCGAAGGCTGGCACAACAACCACCACTTTTTCCCAGGATCGGCACGACAGGGATTCTTCCGGGGCGAGATAGATATCACCTATTATCTCTTAAAAGTCATGTCCTGCCTGGGGCTTGTCCATGACCTACGGCCAGTTCCTGCCTGGGTTAAGAAAAAAGCCCAATCTTAATTCCCTTTATTCCTGTCCTTGAAAATAGCAATCGTGGGCTCTGGAATATCCGGGCTTGCTTGCGGGCTGTTACTTCAAAAAGAACACGATGTCACGGTCTTTGAAGCGGATGATAAACCCGGCGGCCATGTAAACACCGTAGAAGTCAAAGGAAAGACTGGCGACTACCAGGTAGACACCGGATTCATTGTCTTTAACCGTGAAAATTATCCGAATTTTGTAAGACTGCTTGATTACCTGGGTGTGGAATCCCAAAAAACCCGGATGGGGTTTTCAGTAAAATCAGAAATTCATAACCTGGAATACAGCGGGGAATCCCTAAAAGGCTTATTGGGGAATGCCAGGAATATACTCGACTGGAAACATTGGGGGATGATTTTGGACATCCTATCCTTTCACAAAAAGGCAAATGCCCTTGATAACCCACATGAAACCGTCGACGAATTTATTTCTAGAAATCGATTGGGTCGCCGTTTCAAAGAACTGTTCCTGCTCCCTTTAGGTTCAGCCTTGTGGTCCTGCTCCACCCGTCAATTTGGGCAATTCCCGATGGAATTTGTTACTGATTTTTTATCCAACCACCAAATGCTCCAGGCAAACAACCGACCGGTTTGGCGGGTATTGAAAGGGGGCTCGCGCAGCTATGTTGATAAAATCGTTGAGATCATGGGGCCACGATTAAGACTGAATACCCCCATCCAAAAAATCACCCGGGCCCAAAACCGGGTGCAAATTACTCTACCGGAAGGAAGTAAAGAAGAATTTGATGAGGTCATTCTTGCCTGCCATGCCGATCAATCCCTAAAGCTCATCAACCATCCCCATAGGGAAGAAGAAGACTTATTGAAAGCATTTCCCTATGAAGACAATTTGGTAACCCTACACTCTGATGACTCCGTTTTGCCAGTTCGTAAATCTGCAAGAGCCAGTTGGAATGCCTTATTGTCCGAGGAAAAGCAGGAGCAGGCTATAGTCACTTACGACATGAATATTTTACAAAGCCTTCCCACCGAGGAGCCTTTTTGCGTATCCCTTAATCAAAAAGATACCATTGCCCGAAGTAAACATTTGCAGGATTTTCATTTTTCTCACCCCACCTTTCATCCCGGTAGAAAAAAGGCCCAGTCCAGGCACCAGGAATTTATCCGCCGTGAGGGGATTTCTCTTTGTGGAGCTTATTGGGGATATGGCTTTCACGAAGATGGCTTGAAAAGTGGGCTGAATGTGTGCAAGGCTTTCGGGGCTTCCTTACCATGAAGAGCTCACTTTATTTTGGAAAAGTCTCACACCACCGCCTTGCACCCAAAGTGCACCATTTGCATTACCAGGTTTACATGGCTCACCTTTTTCTGGACGAATTGGATGATGTATTCAACGGGCGCTACTTTTGGTCGGTCAACCGCTCCAATATCTCCAGTTTCCAGAGAGCAGACTATCATCGTCCCGAAATAAATTCCCTCGAAGAAGCGGTACGGGATACCTTCCGCGAACAGCTGGGCCAAGACCTTGAAGGTAAAATTTCCGTTCTCACCCATTTACGAACCTTCGGCTACTGCTTTAACCCGGTAACTTTTTATTATTTATGGGATGAAGGTTCAACCATGCCCCGAGCCGTTTTAACGGAAATCACCAATACTCCCTGGGGTGAAAGATATGCCAAGTCCTTTCTATGGGATGCCTCCGATTCAAAAAAATCCCGGCACCTCTTTCATAAAGAATTTCATGTATCCCCATTCAACGGTATGGATATCGACTATGACTGGCGTTTTCAATGCCCGGACGAAAAGGTAACTGTGGATATGTACCTCAAACAGAAGGGTGAACACTTTTTCTCCGCCCACTTACACCTGCAACGCAAACCTCTATCGACTTTAAATTTAGGTTGGGCTCTTACTCGATTCCCCTTTATAACCCTCAAAATCTCTTGGGCTATATACTGGAATGCACTTCTATTATGGCTTAAAGGCTGTCCTTTCTATCCTCACCCCAAGCACGCAGTGCCGAGTTCATGAATAAGCAAGCAATTCCTAAAAAAAACACATCTTCTGCCAAATCATTACCTGGGCAGTGCTGTGGGTTTTTCGAAAAGATTTTCGTACGGCAGCTTCACTCAGCTTCCAAAGGGTCCCTTTCCCTATCCACCAGCACAAACCTCTACAAGTTTGGAGATGAGAGCATGCCTGCAGTCGAAGCCGAAGTTTCAATATCGGACCCTTCTTTCTTTCGCAAAGCCTGCCTTGGGGGCTCACTTGGGGTTGCTGATAGTTATGCGGAAGGTGACTGGGAAACTTCTGATCTTGTATCCGTTTTCAGGTTTTTCCTTCAAAACCAAGAGGTCATGGATGGCATGGAGGGAGGTTGGGCCACCCTCCTCAACAGAATTGCCCACTTAAGCTACAAAATCAGCCAGCGAAATACCGTAAAAGGTAGTCGTAAAAACATCGCCTTGCATTATGACCTGGGCAATGACTTTTACGAGTTGATGCTGGATCCAACCATGACTTATTCCTGCGGGATCTTCGACTCTGATCAATCAACCCTCGAGGAAGCCTCCCTGGCGAAATACGACCGTATCATCGAAGAGCTCGAAATCGAGCCTCACCATAAAGTTTTGGAAATCGGCTGTGGATGGGGTGGGTTTGCCCAAAGGTTTGCCGAAAAAACAAAAGCCCACCTCACTGCTACCACTATTTCAAGTCGCCAATTTGAATACGCGCGAAATAGACTGGCGGATCAACCGCAGGTGGAGGTCATCCAAGAAGACTACCGTAAGCTTTCCGGAACTTTTGACCGTATCGTCTCCATTGAAATGATTGAGGCCGTGGGGCATGAGTACCTGCCCACCTACTTTTCCAAAATCGCCCAATTACTTACCAAGGATGGAGCTGCCTTAATCCAGGGCATTACTATGCCCGACCACCGATATGGTCAGTATCTCAAGGAGGTTGACTATATTCGTACCCGTGTCTTTCCCGGGAGTTGCGTACCTTCGGCTTCCGCAATGATTGAGGCTGCGGTGAAAGATTCAGATCTCCGGCCTGCCGGCTTGTTTGATTTTGGTTATCACTATGCAAGAACGCTAAGGGAATGGAGACTGCGATTCCTGGAAAATGAAAAGCAAATTGAAAAACTCGGTTACGATGATCATTTCCGCAGAGCGTGGGTGTACTACCTCTGCTATTGTGAGGCTGGGTTTGAAGAAGGATACACGGGTGACATACACCTTCTCTTAACCAAGCCAAGTTGCAAAGTAGGGCGGGGATTTAGCTGATGCAGAAAAAGCACAATATTTTGCTAGACATTATCCTCTTTCAAATCGCATGGTTTGCATGCGTGCTTTCATCCGTAAGCCCCTTCCCACTTCTTCTTCCATTGCTCGGGTCTTTCATTATTCTGGTACGCTCCGCCTCTACGCAAGGTATCACCCGGCTCCTTCCTTTTGCCGTGAGTTGCCTGGCTATGGGGTTGGGGGGGGATGCCTGTCTCGTTTACCTTGGCTTTATTGATTTTTCAGACTATCCCTCAATTTTCGGAGTTCCTTTCTGGATGCTCTTACTTTGGCTGAATTTCGGCCTCATGCTTCACCCGCTTTTTGAATGGTTCCTCAAAGACGGTCGGAGGTGTTTTTTGGGGTTTTCCCTTGGAGGTGCCCTCGCCTACTACTCGGGCCATAAGTTTGGGGTATTGCACTTTGAGCAGGGTTGGTATTCCGGTTTGGCCGTGGCAATCGAATGGGGTCTTGCAAGCTTTGTTTTCCGCCGCCTCCACCTTAAAATCAGGAAAGAAAGAGCCGTATAATGACTACCCTTGAATATCTTTTATATGGCCAGGTCTGCTGCTCCATTGTGATGTTTATAGGATGGATGGTTGCCATTCGCATTAAAAATTCCTCCTATGTGGATGTTTTATGGGCCTACGGAGTCGGAATATTGGGACTGTATTTTCTGAGCTCCCAATCAAGCAACTGCGACCCGGGGCGCCTTGCCCTTTTCCAGGGGCTCTTAGGGGTGTGGTCAATTCGTCTCGGCACCCACTTACTTCGAAGGTGTTGGGGAAAACCGGAGGATGCCCGTTATACCTATCTCCGGGAGTACCTTGGTAAAAAAGCGAACCTGGGACTTTTTTGTTTTTTTCAGGTGCAGGCCTTTTGGACTGTCCTTTTCGCTGCTCCTTTCCTCATTTTAGTACAGAACCAGACCCCTCTCGGGTTTTGGGATCATATCGGAGCAATGATTTGGATCCTTGGCTTTATCGGAGTGAGCCTGGCAGACAAACAACTTCAGGCCTTCAAATCTCAACCACAAAGATCTCGTAAAGATGTTTGTAACTCTGGTTTGTGGAAATACTCCAGGCATCCGAATTATTTCTTTGAATGGGTTTTGTGGCTTGGCTATATTCCATTGGGAGTCCATGCAGAGGGATGGTTATGGCTGTTTCTGATACCGCCCGTGCTTTATTTATTTCTCACCAAAATTACCGGAATCCCCTTTGTGGAAGCCCGCAAAATCGAAGTGAGTGGAGAAGCCTACCGGTCCTATGTCGAAAACACCTCTTCCTTCTTTTTAAAACCTCCCCGTACGAAATAATTGATCATGAGTCTTACAGATATCTTTATCGAATATTCTGAGCGCGGCCTTGTCCCCGACTTCCTGATTCGGGCTGGCATTCGCAACCTTTGCCGAAAAAGGCTAAAGCAATGCCATACCGATGATTGTGAAGCCAATGCACGACTCGCCGAAGAATATGTGCAATCGGTGGATGCATCCCCCCTGGCGGTTTTAACCGAAAAAGCAAATGAACAACATTATGAGGTTCCCGCAGGTTTTTATAAGAATGCCCTGGGAGAAAATTTAAAATACAGTTGCTGCTACTTTGAGCCACTGGTTAGCGATCTGACCACTGCAGAGAGCCGGGCTCTTGAACTGACCTGTGAACATGCCCACCTTCAGGATGGCCAAAATATTTTTGAACTTGGTTGCGGATGGGGATCCTTATCCCTTTGGATGGCCAAACATTTCCCCCAAGCCCAAATTACATCTGTCTCCAACTCTCACTCGCAACGTGAATATATTATGAACCAAGCCAGGGAAAGAAAACTTGGCAACTTGGAGGTCATCACCGCCGATGTAAATACCTTGGATCCAGGAGGTTCTTATGACCGGGTGGTTTCTGTTGAAATGTTTGAGCATGTCCGAAACCACCGGGGCCTCTTTCAGCGGATTCATTCCTGGCTTAAACCAAATGGAAAGCTTTTTACCCATGTCTTTTGCCATCGTTCCACCTCCTACCCTTTTGAAGTTGAAGGCGAAGACGATTGGATGTCCAAACACTTCTTTAGCGGAGGCACCATGCCTGCCGATGAGCTATTCCTCAGGATTTCTGGAAAAATGGAACTGGAAAGCAGGTGGCGCTGGTCAGGGGAGCATTATGCGAAAACATCCGAGTGCTGGCTGGAAAATATTGACCGGAAACGAGATGAAGTTGTGAATCTCTTAGCCAAGGATATGCCTACCGAAGAGGCACAAAGAACTTTTCACCGATGGCGTATCTTTTTTCTCGCTTGTGCGGAAACTTTTGGTTTTGCAAATGGACAGGAATGGTGGGTAAGCCACTACCTTTTTCGAAAAGCCTAAGGGATAAGGCACCTAGGGTGAATCCTGCTTTTCCCCTAAAAAGAAAACCGCTGGATCACCTTGAGATTTAAGCAGGGCATGCACCGCATAAATTCCGCTCACAACATTTCCTCCAAGAAGTATGGCCACAGCCCAGCCAAGCTTCACCCCGGGGCAGCATTCCCGGTACCAGACCCAACCAATAAAGAAAAAGAATCCCACATAGACATCAAACAAGGAAACAATGCCCCAGGGGTTTCTCATGAGTGCCCCCCCATCTTTCCAAAAGTCTCCGAAAATAAACCCATAAGCCAAAGCACCTGCCATGACCAGAGTCAAAGTGCTAAGGAATATGAGGGCCATTTTCATGCCCATTCTGGATTCGATTAGGAACTTGCGGAAGCGAGAGCCTGATCAATATCCGCAAGGATATCATCAATATGCTCGATCCCGATGGAAAGTCGCACCATTTCCGGAGGAATGCCACCCGCTCTTTGCTGTTCTTCATTCAACTGGGAATGGGTTGTGGTTGCCGGATGGATCGCCAGAGACTTGGCATCCCCTACATTCGCAAGGTGGGAAAGTAATTGAAGGCTATCAATAAACTTCGGACCTGCTTCGGCTCCCCCCTTGATACCAAACACAACCATGGAACCGCCCTTCCCTTTAAGGTATTTTTCATTCAGGGAATACATCGGGTCACTTTCCAACCCAGGGAAACGCACCCATTCAACTGAGGGGTGATCTTTCAAATGCTTGGCCACGGCCAGGGAATTTTGACAATGACGCTCCATGCGCAAGGGAAGCGTTTCAATACCCTGCAAAAATTGCCAGGAATTATCCGGTGATATACAGGCCCCAAGATTGCGTAATGGAACGGTTCGCATTCTCAAAATAAACGCAAGAGGTGCCAAGGGCTCAGGTAAATCATGCCCCCAACGCAATCCGTGATAGCTGTTATCAGGCTCATCATAAAGGGGGAATTTCCCATTTTTCCAATTAAATTTCCCGGAATCCACAACCACGCCACCGATACCATTGCCATGGCCCCCCATCCATTTCGTCAAGGAATGAATAACAATCGATGCCCCATGCTCAATTGGGTTGGTCAGGTAAGGCGTGGAAAAAGTGCTATCCACAAGCAAAGGAATACCGTGATCATCCGCCACATTCGCTATCCCTTTGATGTCGGCCACATCCAGGCCTGGGTTACTTACAGACTCACAGAAAAGAGCTTTGGTTTTGTCGGTGATCGCGGCAGCAAAATTAGCCGGATCCTTTGGGTCAACAAACTTCACCTTAATTCCAAACTTGGGAAGGATATCATTAAACTGGGTGTAGGTTCCACCATAGAGGTTGTTGGCGGAGATAATTTCATCCCCTTCCTGGGCGATGTTAATAATGGAATAAAAAACCGCACTTGTTCCAGACGCGATACCCAAGGCAGCTGCTCCCCCTTCCATTGCTGCAACCCGCTGTTCAAGCACATCCGTCGTCGGATTCATCAGACGGGTGTAAATATTACCCAGTTCACGAAGGCCAAAAAGATTGGCCGCATGTTCTGTATCATTGAAAACAAAGGAACTGGTTTTGTACAAAGGAACAGCACAGGCATTGGTGGTGGACTCGGGCTGGTAACCCGCGTGTAGGCATTGAGTTTCTAATTTCATTTTTCTAAAGTTCTACGGTTTTGTAGGCGTGTGGAGGATAAGGGATAATGAGGTTGGGGAATTTTTCGGCAAAATCAACCTTTTATCCTTCCTTCATAACAACCACAAATTACTTTCTTGTCATAAAAGTTCATAACCAAGGGCACTGGCTTAGAAAAACCCTTCTAATAAATAAAGAGAGCCTCAGCACAAACTGAGGCTCTCTAAGGCTTTGTTTAAGTCTAGGACTGAAACTGGTTTATAATGATCATCTTATTAAAACTAAGTCAAATAATTCTAAAATCAATCAAGCCGGTTTTTTAAAATACATAGTATTTCCTTAATCAATTTCTTAATGCGGAATTTACTTATTATCATTGTAATTTCATCACCAAGTAAAACTTGACGAAAGGGCAGAATCAGCTAATTTAAACAGCTCATAATGAATATCTTTAAATACTTAATCCCCTTGTTAGTAGCACCTATTCTCTCCATTGCCAAAACTGCAAATATTAAAGCCTATGGATTGCAGATCTCACTGGAACCCACGACTACCTCCTACGGCACAAGTATTTTCTTCAGTACTTATGACGGTAACAGTGGAAGTCCATTAGGATTAAGCAGCAATATTTCCAACGGAGAATTTAAGCCCCAGGCAAGGGGCTCGAGTATATTTGTCGCTGATTACGCGGCTAGTGATGGATACAAAATCCAGGAATACGGAACTGTAAGCTTACAAATACCGAGTGAAGACTTGGACAGCAATGGGGTTCATGATTGGTTACAAAAAGAGAACAGTGTCTACAAAAATGTTTCTGGTTCAACTACATTACATTGGGTTGAAAGTGGATGGGAAACAGGCAACTATTCAATTAGCGGAACTTTATACCGGGCATCAGGGGCAACCACAGGGACTTATTCTTTTACCCTTTCCTATGGCGGTTATTCCTTTGCCGTAAATGGCAATTTTTACCTCAGTTATTTTGAAGGCTCTTTGGGTTATGAAAATGAATCTTTTACAGCTTCGCTGGAAACACAGGGGTCAGATGGAGCAAGCTACTCCTTAAGTGGCACCTCCACCTACTCAGTAAATTCCTCCAACCACCTAATTTTAAATCAAACTACATTTACCAGCACCGCAGGAAATATGATCATGAAAACAGCGACTCTAACTCCGGATGGCAGCACATTTTCAGGTGAAATTGAACTGCATGACGGTGAACCTGATACCAGTTGGGCTGATTACACGGACTGGTACCTTGAAATTGTGGATACAAGCGATGAGGATCAGGATGGAATTCCCGACCTTGTTGATACCAGTGTAAAATCCCTAACAACTGAGGAAATACAACTTAATGGATGGAATTATCATGCCTGGCCATGGGTATATTCCGTAACTTTCGACAATTGGTTCTATTACTCAAATTCATACGGTTTGCAAACCGTATGGAGTAACTATCATAAGCAATGGTATTACTGGAACACGGATATACAAAGCTGGTCCACTGCGGCTAATTAATGAGAGGAACTTGCAGACTCACTAAGCGTTCCCCTCATAAAAAAGCAGGCTACAAATCCAAGTATTTTTTTACTTTTTCAGCAAGGCCGGCCTTGGCGTTTTGGTCGACTAGGTTTCCCTTTTTATCGACCAACCACATCGCCGGAATACTGTTTACTCCATGTTTTTTGGCCAGGCTATTCCCCCACCCTTTACCGTCAAAGAACTGGGGCCATGGCATATCATTTTGCCTGATAAAGGTTTCGAGTTTTGCCCGGTCGCTGTCCAGGGAAATACCAATAACCTCAAATCCTTTGGGGTGCAGTTCCTTGTAGGTCTTTTTAAGATCAGGAAGGACTGCAATACAAGGCCCACACCAGGTTGCCCAAAAATCAATCAAGACAACTTTTCCTTTCATTTGGGAGAGATCGACTTCCTTCCCACTCAAAGCGGTAAATTTCAATTTAAAAGGCTGACCCAGTGCTTGCCGCTTTTCAAGCTCAGTTTTCGCCTGAGAAACAATCCTGGCAATCTTCGGATCGGCATCATCCAAGGCAGCAAGTCGATTAAAGATCTTAAGACTTTTTTCCTGATCAGGGGTCATGCGAGCCAAAGCACTCAGCATGGCATACGGCATAAATTCTTTAGGATAATCTTTGGCAAGAAGATTAGCCACCCTTTCCAATTCCTTCAGACCCTGAACCCGATCGTCCTTAAGGGTAGCCCGGACTTCCGCATCAAGCTTTTGAAAAACCTCATCAAACGGTGGTTTTTTTTCGGTGCCATGCAATGATTCTTGAAATCCCCATGGTAGCAACAAAAGCATCCCCGGGAGCAAGAGTGTTAAGTGAAATCTCATCTTGTCAAGGTACTGGAAATTAATTGGTTCACACGAGCAAAAACTCGACTTTCGCCAAAATCGGTGATGGGAAAGCACAAGGACAGGCCAGAACGCCTGCCAGCCTCGGCAGACGATAATACAAGATCACTAAAACCGGAAATTATGCCCTTAGTCCGGCTAAAGCCGCATGCTTGACCACATTTTCCACGGAAATACCCAGTTCTTTCAGGACAGTGTCACCAGGGGCTGATATCCCAAAGCGGTCAATGCCTACGACCACTCCGTCCAACCCGACATATTTCCTCCAGAGATCAGTCACACCAGCTTCAACCGCAAGGCGGTTACGGCAGGAGTTTGGCAATACGGCTTCCCGGTAATCTGCATCCTGACGGTCAAATCTCTCCATGCATGGGATGGAGATGACTCGTACTGTAGAACCCAACTGGTCGGCTGCCTCCAAAGCCACTGACAATTCGCTGCCGGAAGCAAGCAGGATTAATTCAAGCTCACCTTCCTCTTGTCTTGCAATGTATCCGCCCTTCAGCACTCCATTCCTCCGCTCTCCCACAGAGATCGAGCTCAGGTTAGGCACATTTTGCCGGGTTAGAATAAGGCCGGTAGGGCCATCGGTACGCTGCAAGGCAGCCACAAATGCTCCTGCGGTTTCCTCCGGGTCCGCTGGACGAATAATATCAAGGTTTGGAATAACCCGGAGCCCACTTGTCGTTTCCACCGGCTGATGGGTAGGACCGTCTTCGCCGACTGCGACAGAGTCATGAGTCCAGATGTGAAAGATTGGCAGGTTGGTCAGGGCTGATAAACGAACTGATCCTCTCATATAATCAGCAAAAACCGCAAAGGTAGCCCCAGATGGTCGGAATATACCGTAATACCCGATCCCGTTCACGATGGCTCCCATGGCATGCTCACGAATACCAAAGAGTAAATTGCGCCCCCCGTGATTATCTTTGGTAAAGTCACCGACATCTTTGATGTAATTTTTGGTGGAGCCATGCAAATCTGCCGAGCCACTTACCAAAAGAGGCATCGCTTTTGCCAAGTCGTTGATGATCTGACTGCCTGCAGCCCGGGTGGCAACCTTGGCATCTTCAGGGAAGACCTGCACCTGATCCATGAGATCAGCAGGAATTTCTCGGTTAATGCCCGAAGCTAACAGGGAAGCTTTTTCAGGGTTTGTTTCCTGCCAAGCCTGAAAGGTTGCATCCCACTGTTTGCGACTTTCAACGAGCTTGGCTTTGCGTTGGGCAAAGAAAGCCCTGACTTCCTCAGAGACATAAAATGATTCGGCAGGTAAGCCAAGACCTTCCCGGGCTGATGCAGCGAACTTGGCTCCGCCTTCCCCATGCCCACCAGGAGTACCGGCAACTTCATTAATTCCCTTGGCAATAATGGTTTTAACTTCAATGAAAGTGGGTCCCTGAGCATTGGAACGAGCCCTGGCAAGAGCATCAGATATTGCCTGTAAATCATGCCCATTCTCTACCCGTTCAACGGTGAAACCGTAGGATGCGAACCGATCGCTTACACTTTCACTCTGGGAAGCATCTGCCATTGCATCCAAGGTTACATCATTGGAGTCATAAATGATGGTCAGGTTGTCAAGGGCAAGGTGCCCAGCTAGAGAAGCCGCTTCTGCCGCAACCCCTTCCTGCAGGCAACCATCTCCAGCCAGAGCGACCACTTGATGATTAAAAATCTCATGCTCAGGAGTGTTAAAATGAGCAGCCGACATTTTAGCTGCCATCGCCATTCCCACAGCATTGCCAATTCCCTGACCCAGGGGTCCGGTGGTACATTCGACACCTGGGGTTTCCATAAATTCTGGATGCCCGGGGGTTTTGCTATGTAACTGACGAAAGTTTTTCAATTCCTCCATCGGAAGGTCATAACCTGCCAGGTGCAACCAACCATAGAGAAACATACTTCCATGACCCGCGGATAATACAAAACGGTCACGGTTGATCCATTGGGGGTCTGTGGGATCCATCTTTAAATCGTCCCCAAATAAAACAGCTCCGACTTCGGCGGCTCCCAAAGGTAAGCCCAAGTGTCCGGAACTGCATGCGTGAATGGCATCGATCGCCAGGCCCCTTGCCTGGTCTGCTGCTGATTGAAGGATTTCTTGATTTTGCATAACTAAATTTTTAGGGATGAATGACTGATTGTAAATTTTCTTTGGAGATCGAGAGATTAGTTCAAACAAGTGTTCGCCTACTCTTGGTAAATGACATCATTGGAACTCAATTCAATCATATTTTCACCTGGAGTCACTTCCACCTCTTTGGACCAGATAGTGATCTGGTTAGTTACATCATCTTTTTCAATACCAATCAAGTAATACTTATCCGATGGCTTAATTCCCTGTACCGCAGCTTGCCCGAAAGCATCCGTTCTGGTTTTACCCACTTTTGCCTGCAGTAAAATAGACTTGATCCCGTAGACAATTTCAGGATCTGAACTTTTCTCGGCTTGGGCCCACATCTCCGCGACTGATTTCACTTCCCCCGCGACCGCCTGCTCCGCCCCGAGATCCTTAAAAAGTTCTCCTAAGTTTTGGGTTGTTACGTAAAAATCAGAAGCTTGGGCGGGTGCCTGGTCCCCGTTGGATGCTTTTTTCGAGGCTTTAAACTTAAGCACGGTTTGATCAGAACCGGAAGAGACACTCGTCGTGTTTGAGGGATAGCTGGGGGCTTCCGGAATATTGATACGGGGCTTATTTAATTCAACGACCTGATTCGCGGCAGTGGTTTCTGAGTCATTGGTTGATTCATCCATATTTCCCAAGGAAACATACTTTGGCTTGAGGAGTTGTTCTATAAAATCTCTCTTTTCTTCCTCTGAAAATAAACTCTCTAAAATTTTCTGCTTTTCTTCGGCAGTAAGTTCTACTTTTCCCTGCTTTAGAAAGCCAAGCAACTGCTGATCATCAGGTAAATTTTTGGCATGATTCCCAAACAGCCTGCTAATATCAAAACGGTCCTGCTCCCTTTCAACTATTTTTGTTCTATCTAATGCATTATTCCAAAGATCAGCATGAGGGGCGAAGGGAGATTTCCTTCTTGAAACAAATGGCTCCATAGGAGGCCGAAGAGATGGGTCATCACAAAGATCCTCCAAGCTTAAAAAATCCAACTCACCATGATCGATCCATTCAAAAGGCGAGATTAGCTTAGGGAAGAATAGAGGTACGGCCGTCGGCTTTGTGGAAAGAGAAGCGATCGTTGCACCATCAAGTGCATTCATCCTGAGCGGAGCACAAAAAGAGGGGTAGTCAAACCAATCAAGGTTATATTCCTGAGCAGAGGACTGAATTCGGCCAAAAGCAGTGACCGGTATTACTAAACTCCAAATAATAAATTTTTCCATATGGAAACTACTCCACTTATATCTCAGCTGAATCCAAGTTGGCAAAGTTTTTCTTCTTGCTTGAATGTGGATATAAGATTTTTTGGAATGTTTGAACAAAACCCAGCCCCCTCGTCGCTAAAAGCAGCATCTTAGCAACATATCACCTGAATCAAATATTATGACAATTGAATCCTCCAAAGATATCATGATCGAAGCTCGTGGATTGAGTAAATATTATGGCAAATTTGTTGCCGTCGAAGACCTTACTTTTTCGATCAATAAAGGGGAAGTCGTGGCTTTCCTCGGACCTAACGGGGCTGGAAAAAGTACCACCATGAAGATGCTTACCGGCTTCCTGGCTCCTTCTTCAGGGTCTGCCAAAGTTTGCGGCTTGGAAGTTGCCGGGAATCGCGATGCCGTCGCCAACCGCATCGGCTATCTGCCAGAAAATGGCCCTCTTTATGAAGAGATGACTCCCCTAGGCTTACTCAATTTCTTTGGCGACGCCCGAGGCATTGACAGCTCCACCAAAGCTTCTCGCATCGAGAAGGTTGTCGGCCAATGTGCCCTCGAGACCGTTCTTAACAAACCAATTGGCAAACTCTCCCGTGGTTTTCGCCAACGTGTGGGCATGGCCAATGTGCTGCTTCACGAACCTGATGTATTGATTATGGACGAACCCACGGCGGGGTTGGATCCCAACCAAGTTCTTGAAGTTCGTAAAACCATAAAAGGCCTCGGCAAAACCATTCTTTTATCAACCCATATCCTCCAGGAGGTTCCTGAAGTTGCCGACCGTATTATCCTGATCAATCAGGGACG
Source organism: Opitutales bacterium (assembly GCA_965661905.1). Lineage (GTDB taxonomy): Bacteria > Verrucomicrobiota > Verrucomicrobiia > Opitutales > Seribacteraceae > Seribacter. Next base: position 9,557 of record CBFIFQ010000034.1, on the reverse strand, counting down.
CTTAATTTTTGAAGGCACCCCTGATGAGCTAAAAGGGGAGACATCCCTTGATCAATGGTTTAACAAGCAAACCATGGATGCAGCCTAATTTCTTTTCGAAACCCAGTATTTATTCAAATTTAAAGTATGAACACACAAGCCATTACTGCTGTTTTTAAGCGCAACTTTTCTTCTTATTTTGGGAGCCCCAGTGGGTATGTATTCATCTGTGCATTTCTGTTAGCCAGTGGGCTGGCCGCCTTTTGGCCGCAGGAGTTTTTTGATTCCAACCTTGCGAACCTTGACCAACTTAACAGATTTCTTCCCCATATCTTGCTTGGTTTCATCCCTGCGATCACCATGGGGATTTGGGCCGATGAACGGCGTCAGGGAACAGATGAGCTTTTGCTCACCCTTCCAGGCAGTGATCTCGATGTTGTCCTCGGTAAATATTTTGGTGGGGTTGCGATTTTTACTATCTCCCTGGTTTTTTCTTTCATTTCAAACCTGATTGTACTCGGTCAACTCGGCAACCCCGACATCGGTCTTCTGCTTGCCACCTATGTCGGATATTGGTTTGTCGGGCTTAGCATGCTTGCCGTCGGCATGGTTGCTTCCTTTTTGACAGCAAACCTTACCATTGCCTTCGTTTTTGGCGTCGCCTTTAATGCTCCCCTTGCCCTTTTGTCCAATTCAGAATGGGGTATTTCTGCGAATTTCCTCGATTTCAGCCGAGGCATTATCAGTGTGTCCGGGATGGCCTTTTTCCTCGGTCTTGCCATTGCCATGCTCTATCTCAGTTCTATCCTAATTGGGAGAAGGCACTGGGTGGGTAGCCCCCAGGGCGGGAGTAAGTCCTTTCACTTTTCGGTTCGTGTACTGGCTGCGCTGGTCATGGCCTTTTCATTGACCCAATTCTTCAGGAATAACGACTTTATCCGTGTCGACTCAACAGAAGAGCAATTGAGCAGCTTATCCAAAGGCTCTGTATCCCTCCTCCAGGATATTAAGGAACCTGTGGAAATTGATGCTTTCATATCCCCGGCAGATTCCATGCCCGAGCAATATGTGCAGACGAGAATTAATCTCCTCACTGCTTTACGGGAAATCGACCGTGAAACCAAAATGGTTTCAGTAAGTATCAATGTCATCACCCCTGAAGACAACGCTTCAGCCACCGCCGAAAAATATGGTGTTGTCAACCAGAATGGCGTCACTCCTCCCCTGCTTGTGCAGGAAGAAGGCAGGTTTATGCCATGGCAAAAAGACCTGTACATGGGGCTGGTATTCAAAGGCAACAGTGGACAGCAAACCATACCCTTTCTCTACAAAGGACTTCCCGTGGAGTATGAAATTATGCGGACATTATCCTCCGTAAGCGGGCCAAAAGCCAAGAAAAAGCTTGGTGTTTTTGCCACAGACGCACCCCTTCTTGGAACCGGTGGTATGGGCATTATGGGCTTCAACCTGGGGGGAGGCACCCCTGCCTGGGAAGTCATTACCGAACTTCGCAAGCAATACGATATCCAAGAGGTGACCGGGGGCGATATATCCAAAGATGATTATGATGCCCTCATGGTGGTGCAGCCCAACAACCTCGATAATGAAAAACTGGATGACTTAATTGGTGCCATAAAAGCCGGTATACCCACCGCTATTTTTGAAGACCCCCTGCCCCTTATACAAGGCTCCCTGACCGGAACCTATGAACCAAGGAGAAACAACCAGCAAGGCGGGGGACCAGGTCAACCAGCACCGCCTGCACCCGAAAAGGGCGATTTAAATAAATTATGGAATCTCTTGGGCGTGCATTTCAATGTAGACCCCAAAGAAAGACTGGCCACCATAAAGAAAGAGTTGACCGACTTGCAGACAAACGCGACGAGAAGCCTGGCACCGGCTCGGGGCAGGCTCCCAGAAATTGGTCAATTTTTCACCAAGCTCTCGGAACTTATAAGCAAGACCTCGGAATACGAAGCCCGCCTTAATGCAAACTCCGCTCTCACACAGGCAGACTGGAATAGTCTCAAGCTTACTCCCCTTCGTGATACGGTCAGCGGGTTGGATTATAAAAACCCTTTTCGTAATTTTGTGGAACAGAAACTTCTCTCCCCTGTCGAAACTCGATTGGGTGGATTGGAGCAAAGAATTGTGCGTGACTCCTACAATCCCTTTCCTAAAATCCCAAGGTCAGAAAATTTTCCTGACGAGTTTGTCTATGTTGGCGGATTAAGTAATTCTTTCGGGGATGGTCCTGAAACCTCAGAGTTACAGTACTGCTTGTTCACCTGCACTGGGTCCATCTATCCGACAGGTAATTCCAACCTTACCTTCAAACCCCTTCTTTCCACCCGCGGTGGTGCCCTTGCCGGCACCACTTCCGTGGAAAACTTTTGGACGGGCGGGGTTTTTGGAACACCCCGCCGGTTCAACCCGGACCGTACCCTTTATCGAGGAACCGGCTCCCCAGAAGTAATTGCGGCATCCATAACTGGAAGTGTTCAGGATGGAAACCAGACCAATCAGATGAATGTTGTGCTAGTGGCTGATGCCGATGTACTCGCTGACCCATTCTTTAACATCCGAAGCCGTGGTCCGGACTCTGACTTCCCTTTGGATGTTGATAATGTTACCCTGTCCCTCAACTTAATCGACAGCCTAAGCGGAGAGGACAGTCTCCTGGAAATCAGAAATCGCCGCAGGTTACACCGGACTCTTGAGGAATTTGAAAAGAGTATCGAGGCTGCCCGTGAAATCGCCTCAAAAACCATTCGCGACGCCGAAGCATCCATTCAAGAAATCTTACAGGATGAAAACAGAAAGCTTAATGCCGCACTGGCTGAAGTTCAAAACAGTCAGGGTCAGATGACCCAGGGCCAATTCATGCAGTTACTCCAGACCGAAGCCGCAAAACTGCAAAAGAATTTGGCCAAGCGGGAACGGGAGCTTAGGCAGGAAACCAATACCAAGGTAAAAGATGCTGAACGCAAAAGAGATGCAGAGATCAAACAAAAACAGGAAAAGATCCAAAACCTTTCCGTGTTTCTGCCTCCCGTGCCTCTCCTAGTCATTGCTTTTTTCGTATACCGCAAAAAGAGGTCAGCGGAAATTCAAGGTGCAACCGCATCTCGGGTTCGGTCCTAATTCTGTAATTCCCTTTTACCTTCTTTACAAAGACTCATGAAAGAAAATAAAACAACTATCCTATTTATCGCTGCAGCCGTTGCCTGTATCGCCCTTGCCTTTATCACTGCTCCTGTTAAGCGGGATCCTTCGAGTAAGGGTAGTCGAATGGGGCAACCCCTGTTTGAAACCTTTGACCCCCGACAGGCCACCGGCATTGAAATTGTGGAAATGGATGAGGAGAAACTTGAAGCCAAATCCATTGAGGTTGCCCAAACCGATAAAGGCTGGTTTATACGCAGACCCGGCAAACCCGATTACCCAGCCAATGCCGACAACCAGGTTAAGGATGTTTCCACCATTCTCTTTGATGTAAGAATCCTTGACCAGGCGGGCGAAGGTGCTGGAGAACATGCCAAGTTTGGTGTGCTGGACCCAAGCCGTGCTCAACCGGGTGATACGGGCGTCGGTCGTATGATTGCCTTGAAAAACAATTCGGGCTCAAACTTGGCACAGCTTATAATCGGAAATGCAGTAGAGGGTATGAGTAATACTCATTTTGTTAGAAAACCTGAGGAAAACGAGGTCTACCGGGTTGAAATGCAGAATGTTAATGATGTGAGCACCAAATTTGTTGACTGGGTTGAAAAGGATTTTCTTGACCTCGACAAATTCAAAATCAAACAGGTGACCTTCGACAACTACGAAGTAAAAGACGGAAAGATTGTTCCTTCGGCAAAGCAAATCCTCAACTATGATGATTCAGAATGGAAGCTATTGGGCAGCTTACTTTCACCCAATGAGGAATTAGACAAAGAAAAGCTCGATGCAATGAAAGATGCTTTTGATGACCTGGAAATCATCGATGTGGAGAGAAAGCCCGAAGTTCTTGCATCCAGCCTAAAAAATGGAAACGAATTTGTAGCGGCTAACAATGTGGAAGAACTAAAGAATTCCGCCAAGTCTCTTTTCGGCAAAGGATTTCTTACCGTTGAAATGGTCGATGAAGCAGGCAAACCCATGAAATACGAAAATGGAAAGCCTAAGCTTCAAGTGGTCTCAAAGAAAGGTGAAATCGTCGTCGGGATGAAAGACGGTGTGGAATATGTCCTTCGCTTTGGCGATACATACCGTGGCGCGGAGGAAGAGGACAATGCCACCGGGGACAGCCGATATATCTATGCTTATGCCCGTGCGAACCCTGCCCTGCTTGATCAACCTGAATTGCAGAGTGTACCCGCACCCCTGGCGGCTCCAAAAAAAGAGTCCAAGCCTTCGAAAAAGGAAAACGCAAAAGGAGCCAAAGGTCCGGAGGGAGATAAAGGAAAAAAATCCCCACCTCCCCTCACTCCTCCTGGCCCACCTCCCAATTTCACTCCACCTTCCCCTCCGCCGAGTAACACACCAGCTAACCTGCCAAAGGATGCCGCCAAAGCTAAACCTGAAAAAGATGCAGCAGCTAAACCAGCTGCTTCCCCCGACGATGGCTTTGCCAAGAAGAAAGCTGACCGGGATGCAGAAATTGCCCGAATCAATGCAGCCAATGCCTCCAAGCAGAGGGAGTTTGACCAAAAAGTGACCAAAGCCCAGCAACGAGTCAAAGAACTTAATGAAAATTTAGCGGGCTGGTACTATGTCATCTCCAATGATGTCTACGAAAAAATCCGCTTGGATCGAAAAGACTTTGTCAAAGCCAAGGAGGAGGAAAAAGAAGAAATGCCAGAGGAAATATCTGCCTCTCATATTCTTATTGCCTATAAGGGAGCAAACCGGGCCGATGCTGATATTACGAGATCCAAAAATGAGGCTAAAAAAGAAGCCCAACGGATTCATAAACTTGTCACCCAAGATGGGAAAGATTTTGGAGATATGGCGAAAAAACATTCCGACGGGCCTTCCAGCACAAAAGGCGGAGACTTGGGTAAATTTAAGTTTGAGGTCATGGCCAAACCTTTTTCAGAAGCAGCCTTTGCTTTGGATGTGGGGGCGGTTTCCGAGGTTGTTGAGACTGACTTTGGCTTTCATGTAATCAAGAGAACAGAGTAATTCCTGCCCCTTATCTTTTTTTTAAAAGCCTTCGTACATGGTACGGAGGCTTTTTTCTTTTACGAAAACAATTTAGTAAGATAAGTAACATTGCATGGGTTTTCCTTTCACTAAAAAAGCACGATCACCTATCATCTCACGGATTCATGGAGATGATGCCACTCGCCTGCGTCTCAAATATGATACCTACTACCATATTTTTGACCGGCAGGAGGGTACTCATGTGTGGAAGGACGGCCAGGAGTTTATTATGCTTTCGAGTAATGATTACCTTGGCTTGGCGAATCATCCAAAGATCAAAGAAGCGGGCATCGCTGCCCTTGAGAAATGGGGAAGCAGCACCACAGGTGCTCGTCTTGCCAACGGAGGCCGCTCTTTTCACCGAGAACTGGAAGAAGACTTAGCCGCATTCCTTGGGAAAGAAGCATGTCATGTCTTTTCGGCAGGTTACCTAGCCTGTGCTTCTGCGGTTACCGGATTTGCGGATCGCAAGGATGTATTATTTGCCGATAAGAACTTACACTCCTCTCTTTGGAGCGGAATCAAACTCAGCGGAGCCCGGTGTGAAAGATTTTCCCACAACCACCCAGGCCATTTAAGGGAGTTACTGGAATTCGAAGATAAAGAAACACCAAAAATATTTGTACTGGAAGGTGTCTACTCCATGGAAGGGCACATTGCCAAACTCCCTGAATTTGTCGAGTTAGCCCAGGAATATAACGCTTTTATCGTCATGGATGATGCCCATGGCTTTGGGGTGCTTGGCCCGCAAGGGAAAGGAGTTGCTCATCACTTTGAAAAAGAGAAGGATGTGGATGTAATCTGTGCTAGTTTTTCCAAATCACTTGCCGGTTCGGGTGGCTTTGTGGCTTCCTCGCAAGAAGCGATTGATTATATGCGCAGCCACTCCAAACAGGCGATTTTCTCGGCTGCCCTTTCACCCAGTGCCTGTGCCTGTGCCCAAACGGCTTTGCGGATTATGCAGGAAGAACCAGATCACCACCAAAGACTGATGAGTAATCTCGCACGCTACCGTTCTATTCTGGAAGGACTTGATCTTGACATTTGGGAAAGCGAAACGCCTGCCATCCCCATTGTCTTGGGAGAAAAAGAAAAGGTGTATTATTTTTGGAAAGCTCTTCTTGAAAAAGGAGTATACACCATCATTTCGATTGCACCGGGCGTACCTCCGGGAAAAGACCTCATTCGGACCGCCATATCTGCAAGTCATACCGATGAGGATTTGGACCGGATTGAGGAAGCCATGCATTATGCATGCACTAAAATCTGATGTCTATTTAAGCTTTTTCACCCCAGCCAAGATAAGCAAGGCCATCAACCACTTCCAAAAATTTGTGGAAAAAGGTTTATAAAAACCACGATACAGATAGGTAAAAGCATGGAGCCTTTGGTCCTTCACGGACTGATGAGCACGAATGCTATCACCCCAACGGTTAATTAAAACCTGGAAATTTTTATCGTTAAACTTCTTTCTTCCCTCACTGGCACTTTTCACATGATCCACGACACTGTCATGGACAACGACAGCACATTTACCCTGCTGCCAAGACCTTAGGCAAAAATCCACATCTTCACACCCATTGACAAAAATTTCATCAAACCCACCTAGATCTAGAAAGTGATTTCGAGTGATTAGGCAGCACGCCGCAGTCACCGCACTCCATTCTTTAATTTCTCCCTTAAATGAGCGGACCCGAAAACCTTGGCCATAGTGCCGTGGATTTCCCTGCGGAGAAAAAACAACTCCCATATGGTCATAGACAGAAGAGTCCGCAAGTCGTTGCACATTTCCCACAATCCCCACATTCGGGTGGGAATTTAATGCATTAATCATCGGAGAAAGCCAGTTTCCCTGCACAAAGACATCATTGTTTAACAGACACAAAAGGTCACCCTTTGCTTTGCGGGCTAAAAAATTATTATTTTTAGCAAAGCCTTGGTTTTCCTCGTTGAAAAATGTTCGAATACCTCCTGGCTGCAGTGACTTAAGCAAAGCTGGAGTGTCATCCGGGCTCCCATCATCGATAATCAGGATTTCATACTTGATGTCACTGTTCTCCAAAGACTGCTGAAGCTGCCGCAGGCATCTCCTCGTGTGATTGACTTGACCATACACTGAAATCAAAATACTGACCAAAGGAGAGCTCACTAATCCGAAACCTCCTCTACAGCTTTTTGAATGGAATGATGGAGTAAAGACGCTGTTTTTTGGATATCAAAATTTTCCCTCACATGTTTGACCGCATTCCTGCGCACATCATTAAAACTTTGCGGGTCCTGATAAAATTTCTCTAATTTTTCCACCCACGCCCTGGGGCTCACAGGATTCAGCGAAAAACCGGATACTCCATCGATAAAAGCCTCAGACGCACCGGCATTCACAGAGGATAAGACTAAGCAACCTGCATCCATGGCCTCCGGGATAACATTCGGTATACCATCTCGGTCTCCCTGTGAGTCTATAATACCCGTAAAAAGCATTATATCCTGAGTAAGCAGTAATTCCCTTACCTCGTTTTCTTTGCGGGATCCCAGCAAGGTCACATTTCTCTCCAAGCCAAATCGTTTTATCTCAGTGCTTATCCTTTTCCTTAATTTACCACCTCCAATGATCTGGAGAGAAAAAGGAATCTTTTGTTTACTTAACTCAAAAACAATTTGAAGCATGTAAAAATATCCCTTTTTCGGAACTAAACGACCCACTGCAACCAGCTTCAACTCAGTAGTTTTATTAGAAAAAACAGAAAGGTCACGATTAGAAAAATTCTCCAATCCCCGACGGATTACCTTAATCCTTTGCGTTTCAACTCCTAGTTGCTTAAGGCGGTTTGCGGAAGACAAAGAAGATGTTCGGACAAAGCAGGCAGATCTTATTTTTTCCTCCAACAACCAGTCCCCTCCTTTGCGAAATAAATCATAGGCGTGAGCACCCATCGAAAAAGGAATACCAGTTAGGCGGTGAATGGCCAGGGCGGCGGTGGCAGGCATGGTTGCCCACACGGCATGTATAAGATCATACCCTTTTCTCTCAAAGGCACGGGCTTCGACCAAGGCAAAGCCGAGACCCAGAAAAGTTTCATTGAAATTCTGGGTGTTCGGGCATTTTTTCCCCCATAAATATTGGAGTGTTCTCGAAAAAGAGCGGGGTCGTAAGAAAGCCCAATACGGGATCCAAAAAAAGAGAGATACTAATTTATATTTATTAAAAAGCTCTATTTGAATGCCGTTCCATTTCTTATCCCCACCCCATAAGGAATAGGGTTGTGCTTCCAATCCTCTGTTCCAAAGAGCTCTTAATTCTCTGCGAACAAAAGTCTCGGTAGACCTTGGAAAGGTCGCGTAAAGAAAAGCTACCTTTTCCAAACCTCAGTACTTGGGCAGTGAAAACAGAACTTCAGTCACCCGTTTCGTATTTGACGAAACGGGGTGTTTTATTTCCCGTAGTGGAATCGGAACCATTACTGGAAGAAGCAGGAAGGTGAGACCCATTCCCGTTCGTTTCCGTAACGGCGACTGTGGATACCTGCCCATCAATCACCGGATAGTAGTCGAAAGCCAGTTTTATCTCCTCGGCAACCGCGGTGTTTTCTCCTTCCACCGAGATTTCTCCCTTAAAACAAGCTAGGGGATGGCGAACCCTGGATACGGTCACCTTCATTTTTAATAAATCACCCGGTTTACAAATCCTACGACATTTCACCCCGTCACAGGATGTAAAAAAGATCGTATTGGGATCCACTTTTTCTTTGATACCGCTGTTATCACCCTTGAGAAGAAAGAAAACGCATAATTGGCCCAGGGCTTCTATCATGATGGACGCGGGGAAAACCGGATTTTCTTTGAAGTGTCCTTCCAAAAAATATTCATTTCCAGAGATCCTGTAAGAACCAGTAGTCTCATCCCCATTGATTTGCACTGATTCCAAAAATAAAAAAGGCTCACGGTGCGGCATCAGAGAGGCAATTTCCTCAATTCGATAAGTTTTGGCACGAACCGGAGGTTCTTCTCCCTTGGCCTTGGCTTGTAAATATACTTTTACATCCCCAATCGTTCGGAGATCTTTAAGCTCTTCATTATCGATGCTTACCTTCAGGGTTTGCTCCACCAACATGACAATTTCAAGCATGGTTAAGGAATCCATCCCCAAATCTTCATACATACGGAGGGTTTCATCGCTTTTCTTCAGGATTTCCCTCTGTTCCGGCTCCAAGTGGCGGTCAATAATCCCCATTACAATCGGTTCAACCTGGTCAATATCCTGGTTTTTACGAAAAGCCAGGGCGGCTTCATAGGTGCCCGGAGGACACCGCTTCAGTAAATCTTTTAGGTCTTCTTCAATCGCTTTATTTGACTCGGAACTCATAATTAAAAGGTTAGGGATAATTTTA